>CAYNDR010000223.1:0-225 GCA_964395295.1 uncultured Planctomycetales bacterium | reverse complement strand
CAGGTACTCGCCGGGGCCGAGCCGGACGGCGCGCCGCGGCCGGTTCCCGGCGGCGGCCGGAGGCGCCACGGCGCCCCCGGGTCCCGTCACCCGCAGGCCCCACGACGGCGCCTCGTCGATCGTGAACTCGGTTTCCCCCGCGGCGAGGCTGGCGATCCGCCCCTCCACCGAGACCGGGTCACCCGGGCCGAAGGACTGGCGGGACGCCCGGAGGGCCGCCTTGAG
>CAYNDR010000222.1:0-10788 GCA_964395295.1 uncultured Planctomycetales bacterium | reverse complement strand
GAACGATGCGACGCACGGGATCTTGCCGCCAAAGATCGCACCCATCTGGTGCGCCTTACGCCGGGTGGCCAACGCGGCCAGATAGTGTGCGACGAGAGTCGATGCAGCCGGTCCCGTGACCATGTCTCCGGTCGTGTACCGCGGCGTCCACGGCGATGCGTCCAGCAACCCGGTCGTGTCGACGTAGTCCAGCATCGCCAGGTGATAGAAATGGAGCACGTGCGACTGAATGTGGTCGGCGCCCAGGACGAGGTAGCCGTCGACCGGGCCGTCGATGCCCTTCAGGTGCAGGTTCGGCACCCGGACGAGGCCGAACGACCCGCGCACCTGACCGGCGGTCTCGGCAGAGATGAGGATCGTGCCGGGGGTGCCCTCCGCCGGCGCTAATCCTTCCGTCCGGCAGGCCCCCATCATCGGGTTGGCTTCCACCACGACGAGCTTCGTCCGGTCCGCGGACTGGACGACGCACGCGCCGGCCTGGCCCGCTACGGTCAATCCCGCGCTTCCCGGCCCCACGAATGCCGTGGACACCGTCTCCCCGAACCTTGCGCTCAGCGGGTCCGAGTCGACCGCGTCCAGCTTCTTCCGGTCCCTCTCCACGAAGCTCACCCGCGGTTGGCCCTCCAACGCACCCATCTGCCCCGCCCTCGGGGAGCTGATCGTCTTCAGGATCTCCAGGGTCTCCGGGTCGGCCACGGTCACCGTCCCAGCCATCCCCGACGTGACCAGAAGCACCGCCTTGCCGCCTTCTTCCTGGGAGGTCCTCGAAAGGAGATACTCCGATCCGGGAGGCACCGGGATCGTCCCTTCCTGCGCCAGCGTGGAAGCATTGAGGACGACCACCTCCGACGCATCCGACTGCGCTACCGCCAGGCTGGCGCCCCCGCAGACGATCGCCACGTCCGAAGGCGCGCCTTGGAATTCAACCGCCTGAGAGAGGATTCCCGCCACCAGATCGAAGACCTGAAGTCTCTTGCCCGATACGCACGCGACATAGAGCCTCGCCCCGTCCGCGGAAAAAACCATACCCGCGGGACCGGGGGCCGTGACCAGGGTTTGGAGTTGCGCGAGGTTTTCGGAATTGAAGAGCGTGATCGTGCCCGCCGGGCCGGAGGTCACCGCGAGGACCGTCCCATCCGGTGATGCCTTGATCTGGGTGATGGCGGCGGCGAGTTGGGCCTCCTGGATCACTTGCCCCGTGAAGACCGCCACGCGGAGGATTCGCAGGCCGTCGGGGCTCGGGACGAAGACCTCGCTCCCATCAGCCTTCGCGGCGATTCCCCGCGTGAGCGTGGAACTAACGGGTTGGGCGGGGAAAGAGGCCTGGATCCCCACGACCGAGGGATCGCCAGCCTGCCGTGCCTTTCCTCCCCCTTCCGCCGCCATCGGGCCGAGGATGATCCATGCGAGCGCCGCGAAGCCCACCCCGTGCCTCAGCATACCCTCTCCTCTCGTCATGGTGCGGCGAGATCGGACCCCCAGAAGAAGGTACTCCCTCCTTCGATCGACTAACCCCGGCGTGATGGCCCTCCCACCCTGTAGGGCCTCAAGAAGCTTATCCTACGAACGTAGAACGTCAAGGGAGGTTCGTAAAAAAACATCCGGTTGGTTCTACTGCTTGGAACCGCGCGCGTCGATCTGGTTCTGGGCGGCCTTGCGGAGGGAGGGCGAGGCTTGGGGGCTGTCGGCGATCTCCCGCAGCGTTTGCCGAGCCACAGGATCATTGGACTTCCCGAGGGAGGCGATCGCCGCCAGACGTACATTCTCCTGGGGGTCCTGAACCAGGGCTTCCCGCACGGCATCGAGGACGCGGGATTCGCTGATCCGCTTCCCGAGGGAATCAACCGCCTGGATCCGCGCGGAGGCGGTCTTCTCCTTCCTGGAGGCTTCGACCAGGATGGAAGTGACCTCCTCGCGGGTAAATTCCCCGATGGCCCGGAGGACAAGGTTCCGCGCCGGATACTCCGGCTCCTCCGAGTAGAGGGCTCGCAGCGCGGTGAAAAGGGCCTCCGAGGTTCTTCCGGAAAGTCGAGCGAGGGCCAACGTCCGGAAACGTTCTTCGAGGGAGCGGTCGGACATGACCGCCACGAGAAGGCTCTCTGCCTCCGTGCCCTTCATGTCTCCGGTGACGGCGATGAGTTCCAGGCGGAATAGGGCTGGTTCACCGGCATCGAAGATGGCTTTCCTGAGGACCTGAATCGCCGAGTCCCCAAGCTTGAGGAGTCCTTCCCGGGCCGCATGGGCATCGACCGGCGCCTGGAGGGATCCGGCGGAAGACTGGGCCTGCGCCCGCCGGAAATTGTCGAGCGCCTCCGCCGGATTCACGGGGCCCGCTTGCCTTCGGCGATCCTTGACGAGTTTCTCAAGCTCGGCTCGCTCCCTCTCGTAGGGGTCATCCCGTCCGCTTCTAAGAAACAGGGCCACGGCCAGCATGACCGCGGCGAGAAAGGGGATGACGAGCATGAGGACGTGCTGGCCCTTCATGCCCAGGATCTTCTTCGGCGTCTCTTCCATCGAAGTATAAGTATAGCAGGCCGACCGGTTCGCGGCCTCGTCACTGCACGGAATATAGGAATCCCCTTATTTTAAGCAAGCGTCCTCGACGCACGCATTCGGAGAGGATTTCGTAATGATCGATCCCCGCGGGCGCCGCGAAGAGGGTGCGGACCCCGGACCGATCGATGTCCTTAAGGAGATCATCCGCCGACTTGGAGCGGAAGTAGATGACCCTGCACGAGAAGTCGGGGCGATAGAGGAGATAGGCCGCGTTCCGGTTGTCCACGAAGTAGCCAACGGTTTCTCCCGGTGGCCAGGCCCCAAGAACCTTGGCCATGGTCCGTTCTCGCCACCCCATTCGGCCGAGCGAGTGAAAGGCGTTGAGCGACAGCTCCGATGGGATGATCGTCCCCGCAAATTGAAGAATCAGGGCCAGCCCCGCCACCACGCCGGCGCCGCGGCACTCGACGCAGAGCCGCGCCGTCGCCACGGCCAGGAGCGCCGGGAAGAAGAGCACGAATCGCATGGACCAGGGATCGACAAGGGTGAAGAGGAAGACGCCGAGGAGCGAGAGGGTGAAGGCCACGGCGAGCTTCCGAATGCGCGGATCGGCGCGGAGGCCCGCGAGCAGGGACAGGATCCCGCAGGCAAACGCAGCCGCCCCCCACCCCGAGATGTTGCTGGTCAAGGCCCCATACGGCCCCTCGGAGTCGTTAATCCGCGTCTCCAGCAGGTTGCTTGTATTCCTATATAAAGAGGAAAGGCTCGGGCCGAACTGGATGGGGTAGGGGCCGCCGAGGCCGTATTTCCCGACTGGATAGGTGGGGCTCCCGTACCAGGCCAGGTTCCGTACATACCAGAAACCTCCGACGCATAGGGCGAGGGCCGCCAGGGCGGTGCCAAGCCGCCTTGAAACGAGCGTCGCTGCCGGCTCTCGGCGCACGAGGAACCAGAGGAGCGCAAGGCCGGGAAGGGCGTAGCCGTACGTCGCCTTGACGCCGATCCCGAGGCCCACGGCCACGAGCACGAGCCGCACAGGCGCCCTTGCCATGATGAGGGCCGCCGTCGCGACCACGAGCGCCGCTGCGGGGCCATCGTTGAGGCACGAGGTGGCCTGCAAGTGCAATCCAGGGGTCAGCGCATATAGGACCGCCGCGAAGAAGGCCGACCGATTCCCCAGACCGAGGGAATTGGCCAGGGCGTAGGTCGCCGCGAAGCCGAGGAAGATGAATTCCACCCCTGCCATCTCGATGAGGACGTCGTGGCGCAGGAAGACCACCCACCACGTCTCGATAAGCTCAAAGCCTGCGGGAAAGGTCGAGTGGGTGTCCACGCCCATCTCCCGCGTGAACGCCCCCGCCCGGATCCATTCGGCGACCTTCGGGAGGTGGTAGGCGATGGCGTCTCCGATGTGCGGAGTGAAGTACCAGACTTGGGCCAAGAGGCGCGCCGCGACAAGGGCGGCCAGGATTCCGCTGAAGAGGCCGACCTCGGGCAGACTCGGCTTGCGCAGGGTCCTGTGGGCGCCGGCGGCCAGAAGCACGCCCAGCGCCGCGGTACCCATAATTCCCAAGCCCAGCGCGGTAAGCGTCCCGGCAAGTCCCGCCAGGATCACCGCGCCGGAGATGAGCGCGAGCCTGAAGAGAAGGAAGAGGACCAAGTCTGCGGACGGCACGCGGGTTCTAACGCGATCTAGGAGCGCCCAGGCCCCCAGGAGGGCCGCGGCGTTCGCCACCAGGAACCAGAAGATTCCAAGGATCACGGGGGATATCCCAAGAGGGCGGCCGTGTGGGGGAGCTGGCCCACGGCATAGATGAGAAGGAGCAGGGCCATCATCACGACCGTCACGACCTGCCAGGCGTGGTTCTTGCGGGACAGGGCAAGCAGAATCCAATAGATGGCGGCGATGGCGATCCAGTCGCGCCAGAGGTCCCGGAGGGGATGGGCCCACAGGCGCCAGGCCAGGACGAGGATCGCCGGCACAATCTCCGCTATCTTTGAAAGACCAGCCCTCGCCTGATTCATGATGTCCCGAATCCCTGAGGAGCGGAATTTCGCCCCTGCGTTGTCATGGAATTCTATAGATAAAGATTGAATTCCCTGCCCGGCCCATCGGTTTCAGGCGGACGCGGATGTCCTCCAGGTAGCGCCGGACCGGATCCGGCGAATACAATCCCTGAAGGAGCGTGACGCTCACGGCGACGTAATCCCCAGATGTCGGGAAGGAGGAACGCTCACCGGGATGGAAGTCAAGGTAACGATGGAGTTTCCGGCAGTTGATCTTGTAAGCCCGCGGATCGGCGGTGCCGAAGTACGCCAGGTGTATTTCAGGGACCTGGTGCTCGTCCATCCACGACTTCAATCGCAGGAGGTCCTGCCCCCAATCGATGTTCGAGTCCCCCAGGAAGCGCCATCCACCCTTGGCGCCGCCCGCCGCCAAGTTGAAATAGGAAAGATACCGGGGAAACGTAGAGAGGGAAGAGGCGGCATGGGCGGTCAGCAGAATCCAGGCGGCGGTCGCTCGGATCGAACGTTGCTCAAAATATCGTGACGCGGTCCCCGCAAAGACGAAGAGCAGCGGATAGATCGGGAGGAGGTGCCGGTGGCCGATGTTCATGCCGATCCCGACGGCGAAGACGAAGTAGGACACAACCGGGATTGCAAGCACGCCTGCGTCGAGAAGACGCCCGTGGGGCCGGATCAGATGGGCCACGATCATCCACCCCAGGAGAAGTAGAACCGCCGGCGTAGTCTTGAGGAGGAAGGCCTCCGGGAAGTAATGCCACCAGCCCCCGCCGACCTCGCCGTTAAGGTACGCCGGCCGTTGGGTGCTGGAGAGCATGGCTGAAAGGCCGTGAAGGTAGGCCTGCGGGAGCAGCCCCGCTGAGCGGGCCAGCCGGATTCCCGTCCCGACGGGATCGAATTTCTGATCCGCCCTATCCCAATGGAAGGCATAGGATCCGTCCGGGGAGGAGGAGGATCGAAACCTGTAGCAGGCCCAGATGCAGACGATGGAGATTATTCCCGAGACCGCAAGGCAGGCCGCCCCTGCAAGGAGACGACGGCGGCGAGGCAGGTCCTCGACGCCTGGATCCGCCACCCAGAGGAGCCACAGGAGGGGGAGGAGCAGGAGAAGAAGCAGCGTGGAATACTTGAGGAGGAACGCAATTCCGAGGGCCAGTCCAAGGAGAAGGGTCCTTATCCATCCAGGTCGGCGGCAGAACCGCCAGAAGGACCAGAGCGCGAGGGCATAGCCCAAGGCTGCCGGCACGTCCGTGGTGACGAGCCGCGTGTGGGCGAGGACGGTCGGGGAGAGGGCGTAGAGAAAAAGCGAGACCAAGCCTCCGGCCCAACCCCAGAGTTCGCGCGACCAGGCATAGACGACCAAGCCCAGGAATACCCCCAGGACTACCATGGCCAGCCGTGCCGGGACGAGCCGGTCTTGGGGATTGCGCCGTTCCGCCTGATCGAGGGGGCCGCACAGGAACTCATGGCCCATCTTCCAGGCATCCGCTCCCGCCCAGCGATCGGAGGCGTAATCGAGAAGGCCTCGGTTGGAGATCCATAGGGGCACGGCGGCCCACATCTTCGCCAGGGGTGGGTGCTCGGGATTCAGCCGGAAGTCGCCGCGGTCCAGGTAGGAGTATCCGGCAACGATGTGGGGGGTCTCATCGAACGTGACTGAGTCCCGGAGGAGGGAAATGCTCGCCAGCCCCGCAAAGAGCGCAAGAAGCAAGGGAGCCCCGAAGTGCCGGAGGAATTTCCTGGCGCGACGGGGTGATGACGCCGACGGAGCCGGGGCCGTTCCCGGCTCAGGTTGGTTAGGGACGGCGGGACATTCCTCGGTGATGGGATTTGCCCTCGATCTCTCGCCGGGTACTATAGCCTTTGAATGTCATCCCGGCAACGCCGAGATCCGCCCCCATCACGCCTGGATGAACGCCATCCTAGATTTCAGGGCGACCACGATCAGCCACTGAAGGGCGAAGAAGCCGTACTTCATGACCCGGGGGGAACGCGCGAGTTCCAGGGCGGCGGGCAGGACGAGGAACGGCTGTAGGAAGAGCCAGACCCGGGCCGTCTCGGCGCGCAGGAGTCCCGTGAGGTCGACGGCCAGGATGGTCAGGATCCCCACGAGAGAGAGGACGACCTCCTGCCGGTCCCATCGGAATTCCTTTAGCCCGTCGCGGAGGTGGAAGAACGCGAGCGGGACCGCCATGATCCCCGCTCCCAGCGCGAAGTCGTAGAGGTCGAAGAAGAGGCAAGCGGCGTACGGCCGCGCGAGCCGGGCCGCAAGCGCGCCTTGGTTGGCCAGGGCCTGCCGGAAGCTGTGGATCGGATCGTACCCCATGAGGAGCATGAGCAAGGAGAAGAGGAGGAAGCAAGTGCTCATGGAGAGGAGGGACGAGCGGCCGAGGGCGAGCCAGGAATCCCGCCGCCACCCTGATCGATGGAGATGGGAGAGCGCGTAAAGGACCATGAACGCGCCCATGGCGAGCAGGTTGTAGGCGAAGAAAGCGGCAGCGAAGAGGGTGATCCCAAGCCAGAGGCCGTCGAGGAGCCGGCCCTGCAGGGACCGGATCCAGAAGAAGGCGATGGGCATCGAGGCAATGGGGTAGGCCTGGGCGAATTCCGGGAAGAAGAGGATAAGGGCCGGCATGAGGCTGTAGAAGGCGCATGCGGTCAGCCGCTCCCGCACGTCGTCGGTCCACAGGGCGGCGAGGCGGTAGAGGATCAGGATTCCCAGGCTGCCGATAAGGCCTACGGCACACCCGCCGACGGTGGCGCCGGCCTCGGGTCCCAGGAGGCTGATCCAGAAATAGTAGAAGAGGATGGGGCCGGGGGGATGCGTTGAGGAATGGAGCCTGAGATCGGGCCCCGGGTAGCCCTTCAACCAGTAATCCAGATCCCGGACCTCGGATGCGTCCGTGAAGTAGCTCGTGGCGGCGGGCGACATCACGATCCTTTGCACCGTGAGAAAGGAGTCCGGTTCTGCGAGATTGGCCCCGACCTGCATCGTGAAACTGGCCAGGACGAGGATCGCCAGAAGGCACTTGATTACGCTGGTCGTGGCTTCTCGCTCCGACCTCCAGACGACGAAGCCGATCCCCAGGAGCGGGGGGAGGAGATAAAGACCGACCAGGAACGGGCTCAGGTCTCGCCAAGGCCATTTCCAGTACCAGGGGCCATTGAGCGGCTCGACCCGCATCAGGACCGCCGCGGCAAAGACCGCTCCGAGGCCCAGGACGATGAAGTACCGGACTTGCATGGTGACGCCCATATTACCAAAGCCGGACCCCATCGACGCTTCCGGAGGAGTTGGCGGCCCGGCCTGTTATGTCGATCCGAACCTATTTGGTCCCGCCGTGAAGGTCTCTCAACTCCGCTGCCCGGGCCCGCGCGAAGTCCGTACTTTGCATCTCATTTATCCGCCTGAAGGCCGTCCGGTCTCCCTGGGGCGCCATCCGGCGCCATTCCTTCTTCAGCCTCTTGATCTCATCCAGGAGCGCCCGGACTTTCGGATGGGCGATGATCCTCTCGAAGAACCGGCGCGACTCCGGGCCCTGTTTCGAGAAATACCCCTTCAATCCCTTCCGCGATTCTTCGGCGAGGTCGTTGTCCTCTTGCTCCTCGTAGTCGGTGGGTTGCTTGGGAGGGCGACCCGCCAGGACGGGCGCGGCATGGGGGTGGTTGAGCGCGCCGTGGAGGAAGGCCCCCAGCGCCTCTTCCCACCGTTTCAACCCGGCCAGGGCGAAGGCCGCGGTGAAGCTCTCCGAGGGATGGATTTCCTTAAGCCGGCCGGACTCTCGGGCGGCGTCCTCCCATCGTCTGAGGTTGAGGCAAATCTCCGCCCTGAGCGCCGAAGCCGAGATGTCGTCGCCGCACTCCTGATCCAGGCGGTCGCACAGGGCCAGGGCTTCTTCGTGCCGGCCAGAGGTTTCCAGGGCGTAGGCCAGGTTCCGGAGGCCGCGCATGTACGGCCGGGTGGAAATATCGTTCCAGTACCGGGCGCGCCCGATCCTCTTGGGGAAGAGATGCCGCCCCACCGAAACGGCCTTCTCGAACCATGCGGCCGCTTCCTTCGACCGGCCGCGCTGAAGCGCGATCAGGCCGAGGTAGTTGTAGCCCTCCGCATACCGGTCGAAGCATTCCACCAGGAGCTTGAAGACGGCCTCGGCCCGGTCGAGTTCCCGCCGCTCGAAATAGCCCTCCGCCTGTTCCTCCGCATCGGGGGGGACCTCGTTGCCGACCTGGGCCCAGCGCCACCGTGAGGCGTCGTCCCTCCAGTAGGTGAGCTTGCTGTCCTGGGCCAGCTTGAGGTGGCCCCTGATGACATCGATGACGTACTCAAGCTCAATCCAATGCTCGCGGATGAGGGCAGCGGCGATGGACGACTCCTGGGGGTGGGTCAGGAGGAGGCGGCGGACGAAGCTCCCGAGGTCGCGGCGGAACTCGGCGCGGCGGTCGCCTTCGTGGCCGGCATACTCGGGGGGCAGGGTGTCGAGGACCGCTTCCATCTGGCGGCGAATCGTCTTCCAGTCGAACCGGAGGCGGGGGAACTGCTCTTCCAGGAGATGCCGGAACGTGCCGTCCATGCGGTCGGGTTCCTTGCCCATCGCCTCATGGGCTTCCGGCCTCGAGTAGAAGACGAAGAGGACGCGCTGATCGACCTTTCCGGTGGACGGATCGCGCTGCCCCTGGACGATGGCCACCTGGCGGCCGCGCCGGCGGACGTATGCCATGATCGCCTCCTGTTGTGTGTATACCACTATTATACACAACATCAGAGAATTAATCTCACAGAAAGACACAACATCCCTCCCGGGGCTGCCAGCAGGCACTCCCCCCGGAGAGGGATCGTCCAGTGAACGAGGAAGGGCGGGGTTGCAGCCATTCCCCCGGCCGGGAGGATCCATGACCTCGACGAGGCGGGGGAAAAGGGCCGCAGGCCGCCTCCGGGGGCCGCGAGGACCGCACCGGTACCCCCCATGGGAAAGGCAAGGGGGCCGCGCCTCCCTCCTTCGCCGCCTCCGGCGGCTGCGGAGGGCAGGGCGGCGCGGTCGAGGCCAAGGACAAGGTGAAGGGCGCCGCGCCTCCGGCGCGGCCAATGGGATCAAGGGGGGAGGAGATACCGCTGGCGCAAGGGGAAGTGCCGCCTCGCCCGCCCGTCCGGCGATCCCGCCAGCCGGGCGGGCTCGGCGGAAGGGCAAGGGGCTCCACGCCACAGATCGCCACGCACAAGATCGCGCCCGAGTGTCCCGGAGGTCGTGAAATGGCGCGACCGGCTATTCGGGCTTGCAGTGGCACGGTCCGATTGACTCTTAACCTTTTGGCCTCGAAAGCGGTCAAGCTATTAGAGGGGAGGAAATCCTCCAAGGAGTCGGGATGGCAGACGATCGTAGACTCCGGCGTCTAGGCGATGAGCGAGGAACGATATCGGGAAAAACAGGAAGGCAGGATTCTGCCGAGGAAGTGCGCCCAAGGCCCATAGACGCTCTGCGTGCGCTCAGGACGATCTTGGGGACTCCCTCCTGGATTTGCGCCCCTGCAATCGCCTTATATGCAAGTACGCCGAAAATGGTGACAGAAGGTTCTCGGCGTCAAGGGGTTGAGACTCGACTTCAGGGGCCATCACGCCATCGAGATTGGAAGAGCTGTGTGTTGCGGTCGCCTGGAAGATGGGGGCGAAGGAAGGATTTGGGCTTTCTGCGCGATCGATGCCGATTGATGGCCGCACTTTGACCCCCTCGCGGAATATATATGGGAGGGGAAAGAAGGACCAATTACCCGAAGGAGGTGGGATGGGCATGACGACAGGCCCGCGGCGAACCTCCTCCGCCACATCCACGAGGGCGTCACGCCGGGGCAAGACGGGGCAGAGAGGAATTATGTCACCCATTTCCGATGAAACGACATTTTTATGTACGCGTTTTGGCCTCCTCAACCATCCTAATATATAGAGGGGGAGAAATCCCCCTCGGACGGCTACCTGTGGCGATGCGTCGCCGCAGGCACCCCGACCCCGGGGTGAACGCTCTTTGAGACATACCTGGCCTGAATCGGTCCGAATGACGAGTTGTACGACATGTATCGACGCCCTCCCGTGCGACGAACATGGCGGGAGCGGAGGGCAAGCGAAGTATGCTGGCCTCCTGCCATCCGGGACGCCCTGGCCCGGAAGAACCAGGGCCACTGCTGGCTCCTTCGGGAGCCGGGCGTAACCCTTTGTCGGGCTTGCCCCTGGCGGGCCCGACGCCCTTTTCCCTTTCGCCTGCGGCACTGACCGCAGGC
>CAYNDR010000221.1:4939-10815 GCA_964395295.1 uncultured Planctomycetales bacterium | reverse complement strand
TCCAGGATCGCCTCGAAGAGGGCGTCGCGGATCCCGACGCACTTGGCCTTGGGCGGGCGGGCCCCCTTCTCGTCGAAGGCCGACCGGCTGCGCTGGGCCAACTGCTTGACCCGCGGGTTCTCCTCCTTGGGGATCAGGACCGCCGGCTTGCGGCCCGGTTCCATGCTCTCGACCTTCTGGTTGGAGAACATGGTCTCGTCCAGGAGGCCCCGCGCCTTCCTCAGGTCCGCCCGCGGCGAGACCGCCAGGTCCGAGGCCCTCTTGTAGGCCTTCAGGATCAGCGCCTCGACCTGCGCCTTCTGCCGGTCGAGGTCCGCCTGCGCGCAGGCCCCCGCCTCGACCAGCCCCTTGCCGAAGGCGGCCAGGGAGTCCACCTGTTGCCAGGCCTCCACCTCCGACTTCTCGCGGTAGGAGCTGGCGTCCGACGGGGAGTGGCCGCTGTAGCGGTAGGTGACGACGTCGAGGAGCACCGGCCCCTCGCCGCGCTTGAGGACCTCCTTCTTGCGGAGGATGGCGTCCGCCACCGCCAGCGGATTGTAGCCATCCACGCGCTCGGCGTGCATCTGGTCGGGGTTGATCCCCGCCCCGAGGCGCGCCAGAACCTTCTGGCTCATCGTCTCGCCCACGGGCTGGCCGCCCATGCCGTAGAAGTTGTTCACGAAGTTGAAGATGAGCGGCAGGCCGCCGCGGTGGTCCTTGTCCCACAGCTCCCTGAACTGGTCCATCGTGGCGAAGCAGATCCCCTCCCAGACGGGCCCACAGCCCAGGGAGGCGTCGCCGATGTTGGCGATGACGATGCCGGGCTTCCGGTTGACGTGCTTGAAGAGCGCCGCGCCCACGGCGATGTCCCCGGAGCCGCCCACGATGGCGTTGTTGGGGTAGATGCCGAACGGGGGGAAGAAGGCGTGCATGGACCCGCCCATGCCCTTGTTGAATCCGGCCTCGCGGCCGAAGATCTCGGCCAGCGCGCCGTACACCAGGAAGTCGATCGCCAGATCCTTCACGGGGCCGCTGAAGTCCTTCTCGACCACGCGCAGGCAGGCGCCGCCGAAATAGGACTTCATGACCTTCATCAGGCCGGCGTCGTCGAGCCTGTGGATGGCGGAGAGTCCCTTGGCCAGGATCTCGCCGTGGCTGCGGTGACTGCCGTAGACGTGGTCCTCGATCCCCAGGTGATAGGCCTGCCCCACGGCGGAGGCCTCCTGCCCGATCGAGAGATGCGCCGGGCCGCGGTGGTCGTAGGCGATCCCCTGGTAGTTCCCGCGCAGTTTGACCTCGCTCAGCATCGTCTCGAAGGTGCGGATGACCTGCATGTCGCGCTGGACGCGCAGGAGGTCCTCCTTGGAACAGCGCTTCAGCTCCTCCTTCACCGTCTTCTGGTACTGGTTGACGGGGATGGGCTTGAACTGGATGAAGCCGCTCTGCCGGTGATCCTGGGGGAGAATCATCTGGGACTTGGGCATGGCTGCAGTCTCCTAGTGTTGTTCCTCGCTCGGGCTGTTCTCCGGGCAAACGAGCTTGATCCTGTGCGCCTCCAGGAATCTCATCCAGGCGGGTTCCGGACGCTGGTCCGTGACGATCCGGGGGATGGCCCCCCAGTCCACGATCTTGTACAGGGACGGATTGGAGAACTTGGTGTGGTCCACCAGCAGGGTGGCTTCGCGCGCGTGGCGGATCGCCAGCCGGTACAGGTTGGCGCTCTCGATGTCGTCCGCCGTGGGGCCGAAGTCCTGGCTCAGCCCGTCGGCCCCCACGAACGCGGAGTAGCCGCGCAGTTGGTCCAGGCTGGACGCCGCCAGCGGGCCCACCATGTCCATCCGGTCCGGCCGGTACTGGCCCCCGAGCATGATCACGCTCACGCCGGACAACATCAGCTCCGGCGCCAGCCGCACCGAGTTGATGATGATCGAGAGGCCCCGTCTGCGCTTCAGGGAGGCGGCCATCGCGAAGCAGGTCGTGCCGGGATCGAGGAAGATCTGGTCCCCGTCCCGGACCAGGTCCGCCGCCAGCCTCCCGATGATCCTCTTGGCCTCGACGTTGCGCTGCTCCCGGGTCAGGAAGGACGAATCCCCCGCGCGAGGCAGTGTGGCCCCTCCATGGACCAGTTCGACCTTCCCCGTGTCCGCCAGGGCCTTCAGGTCCCGCCGCACCGTGGCCTCGGAGACGGCCATCTGCGCCGCCAGGCCCCTGGCGGAGACGTGCCTCTTCTCGAAAACCTCCGCCAGGATCTGCTCTTGACGCTCGCGCGCGGTATGGGTCACGGGCCTTCTCACTGTCCTATTGATTAAAATTAAACAACTTTATGCCAACATTTCAATAGAAATATGCAATATTTAGCTTGATTTATGATTGGATGTGCAATAATTTAGTCATCAGGAAGGCGAGGCCTGCATATGCCGACGATCACGATGCCTCAGGTTGGAAAGACAGCGCAAGATGGGACCATCGTGCGCTGGCTCAAGGGCGTGGGACAGAACGTCGTCAAGGGAGATGTCCTGTTCGAGCTGGAGACCGAGGAAGGCCGGGCGCAGGCAGAATCCGGGGTCAGCGGGCTCTTGACTCAAATCCTGGTCCCCGAGGGGCGCACCGTGGCCGTGCGCGCGCCGGTCGCGGTCATCGAGGAGACGTCTGCCGGCCCCGCAACGGCCCCCCCTGCCCCGCCGCCCGCCCCCAAGCCCTCCCCAGGCGCCCCTCCCGGCGCGGTCATCCCCGTCCTCATGCCCAAGGCCGGGCAGTCCATGGAGGAAGGCGCGCTCGTCAAGTGGCGGTCGAAGCCCGGCGACGCGATCGCCAAGGGCCAGATCATCTTCGAGATCGAGACCGACAAGGCGGTGGTGGAGGTCGAGGCCATCGACGAAGGCCGGCTGGCGCGGATCGTCCTCCCCGAGGGCGGGGTGATCCCCGTCCTTCAGCCCGTGGCCTACCTGGCGGCCAGCGATGCCGACGTGGACGCCTTCCTCGCCGCTGGAGGCGTTCCCGCCGCCCCTCCAGTCCCCGCCTCCGCTTCGGAGACCGCGCCGTCCATTGCGGCCGTCCCCTCAGCCCCGGCGGCGGTGAGCGCGGAAGGCCGGATCAAGGCCTCGCCCGCCGCCCGGAAGATCGCCGGAGAAAAGGGCATCAACCTGGCGTCGGTCGGCGCCGGCAGTGGCCCGGGCGGGCGCATCCTCTCCACGGACGTCCTCGGCGCGAAGCCCGCACCCGCGGCCGTCCCCGCCGCCGCGCCCGGGGGGATCGTCCGGAAGCGCATGACCAAGATGCGCAAGGCGATCGGGGCCGGCCTGCTCTATTCCAAGCAGAACATCCCCCACTTCTACGCGCGCGTCACCGTCAACGCCGATGCGCTCTTCGCCTTCTACCGGGAGCAGAAGCCCAAGGCGAACTGCACCCTCAACGACCTGGCGACCCTGGCCTGCGCGCGGGTGGTCCGGGAGATGCCCGCGTTCCGCAGCCAGATCGACAAGGATGAGATCGTGGAATCCCCCTCGGTGAACATCGGCGTCGCCGTGGGGGTCGAGGACGGCCTCGTGGTGCCGGTCCTGCAGAACGCGGACCGGATGACGCTGGCGGAGCTGGCCCTGAACACGCGCCGGATCGTGGATAACGCCCGGGCCGGGAAGCTCGAGGGCATCGGCAAGGCCAGCATGACGATCACCAACCTGGGGATGTTCGGCGTCGAGGAGTTCGGGGCGATCATCAACCCGCCGGAGCCCGCGATCCTGGCGGTGGGGGCGCTCCGCGAGGGGGTCCTCGTCAAGGACGGCTCCATGCGGCCCGGCCGCGTCATGACCGTGACGCTCAGCGTGGACCACCGGGTCATCGACGGCGTCCTGGCGGCGAAGTTCCTGGCGCGCCTGAAGGAGATCCTGGAGGCGCCGGCCCAGCTGGCCTGAGGAGAATCCCATGGCGGAACACTTCACCATCGCGATCCTGGGGAGCGGGCCCGGCGGCTACGTGGCGGCCCTCAAGGCGGGACAGATGGGCGCCCGGGTCGCCGTGATCGAGAAGTCCCACCTCGGCGGCACCTGCCTCAACAACGGCTGTATCCCCTCCAAGACCCTTCTGGCCTCGGCCGAACTGCTCCACCACGTCTCCCGCGCGGCGGAGCTGGGGGTCGAGGCGAAGCAGGTCTCCTTCAGCTGGGAGAAGATCCAGGCGCGGAAGGACGAGGTCCTCAAGACCCTCCGCGGCGGGATCAAGGCCCTCTTCGGCGCGCGCAAGGTCGTCCTCTACCAGGGCCACGCGGCGCTGGACGGCCCCGGCAAGGTCGTCGTGCGCGCGGAGGGGAAGCCCGCGCAGGAGCTGACCGCCGACAAGGTCATCCTGGCCACGGGCTCGGTGCCGGCGCGCATCCCGGGGTGGCCCTCGGACCCCCAGCTCGTGAGCACCAGCGACGAGGCGCTCCACTGGAAGGCCCTCCCGAAGAAGCTCCTGATCGTGGGCGGCGGCGTCATCGGCTGCGAGTTCGCCTGCATGATGCAGGCGCTGGGCGTGGAGGTCACGGTGGTCGAGATGCTCCCCCGCCTCCTGCCTTTCATCGACGCGTCGCTCGGGGAGGCGATCCAGAAGATCTTCAAGCACCGCGGCGTCGCCTGCCTGCCGGGGACGAAGATCGAGTCGATCGAGGCGGCCGGGCCGGGCGTGAGGGCGAAGCTGGGCAACGGACAGACGGTCGAGGCGGACCTGGCCCTCGTGGCCACGGGGAGGAAGCCGAACACGTCCGGCATCGGCATCGAGACCGCGGGGCTGGCGACGGACCGCGGCTTCATCCGCGTCAACGACCGCATGGAGACGCCGGTCAAGGGCCACTACTGCATCGGCGACGCCAACGGCCGGTGCCTCCTGGCCTACGCGGCCTCGGCCCACGGCGTCACCGCGGTGGAGGACGCCTTGGGGCACGGGAAGGACTTCACGGCCCCCATCCCCAACTGCGTCTACACCTTCCCCGAGATCGGCTCCGTGGGCCTCACGGCGGAGGAGGCGAGGGCGAAGAACCTGCCGGTCAACGTGGGCCAGTTCCCGCTCGGCCACCTGGGCAAGTCGATGGCCGTGGGAGACACCGCCGGCTTCGTGAAGGTGGTGCGCCACCGGGAGACCGGCGAGGTCCTGGGAGTCCACATGCTCGGCCACAACGCCACGGAGGTGATCGCCGCGGCGGGGGCCCTGCTCCACCACAAGGTCGGCGCCCGCGAAATGGAGGAGGTGGTGTTCGCCCATCCCACCATCAGCGAGTCGCTCAAGGAGGCGGCCGGGGACGCGCTCGGGATCGCCCTGCACCTGCCGCCCCGCAAGATCGCCCGCGTCGTCGCGGGCCCATAGGGACTGCCCCATGCCGGACACCGTTCGGGAGGCGCTGGAGTTCATCCGCGGCCTGGGCACGGTCGAGGAGCTGGAGGCGGCCGCGCCCCCGGCCGGCGGGCCCCTCAGGCACAACACCCACGTCCACCTGCCGCCGAACTTCTCGGCCTTCGAGAGCGTGGCGCAGGTCGTGGACCTGGCCGCGCGCGAGGGCCTGGCGGCGCTGGGCGCCAGCAACTACTACTTCTATGACGTCTACGGACCCTTCGCGGCGCTCCTCCGGAGCCGGGGGATCTTCCCCCTCTTCGGCCTGGAGGTGATCGCCCTCATCGGCGACCTCCAGCGCCAGGGCCTGAAGGTCAACGATCCGGGGAATCCCGGCCGGATGTACCTCTGCGGCAAGGGCATCTCGCGCCTCGCCCCGATCCCGCCGGAGGCCGAGGCCCTGCTGGCCGCGATCCGGCGCAACGACGGCGAGCGCATGGCCAGGATGACCGCCCGGATGGCGGAGATCTTCGATGCCCAGGGCGTGCGCACGGACCTGGACGATGCCGCGGTGAAGGAGCGCGTGGTGCGGCGGC
>CAYNDR010000221.1:0-4929 GCA_964395295.1 uncultured Planctomycetales bacterium | reverse complement strand
TCTATGCTGTCCGCCGGAGACCGTCTTCCTCCAGGAGCGCCACGTGTCCCAGGCGTTCCAGGAGCGCCTGTTCGAGATCGTGCCGGCGTGCCTGCGCCTGGAGCGCCTCAAGGCCATCTTCGGCGCCGCGCCCAGGTGCGATGGGATAGACCCCGTCAAGACACAGAACGACATCCGCGCGCAGGTCATGAAAGCCGGCAAGGCCGCCTTCGTCGAGGAGAAGTTCCTGGGATTCGAGGACAGCGTCCGGCTGATCCTCGGCCTCGGGGGCATCCCCTGCTACCCCGTCCTGGCCGACGGCGCCAGCCCTATCTGCCCTTTCGAGGACCCCGTGGAGCGTCTCGTGGACGGTCTGCGCGAGCGCGGGATCCACTGCGTGGAGTTCATCCCCATCCGCAACCGCCTGGACGTCCTGGCCCGCTACGTCACGGCGCTCCGGAAGGCCGGGCTCGTGGTCACGGCGGGGACCGAGCACAACACGCTCGACCTCATCCCCCTCCAGCCCGCCGGCGTCGGAGGGCAGCCCCTGACGGCGGAGCTCCAGGAGATCTTCTGGGAAGGCGCCTGCGTGGCGGCCGCGCACCTGTTCCTGAACCTGCACGGGCGGTGCGGCTACGTGGACGCCGGGGGACGCCTGAACGGACGGTACGATTCCCAGGAGCGGAGGATCGGGGAACTTCGTAAACTGGGCGCGGCGGTGATCGGACGCGCCCGCCGTGTTTGACGGGAGAGACCGCGCCATGGAATGGCCTGCCTTCGAATCGAACGAAACGCCGATGTCCGCGCTGGTCAAGCTCTCGCGGTACTACGGCTCGGATCCGCGGTTCGTCCTGGCCGGCGGCGGCAACACCTCGGCCAAGGACGGCGACGCCCTCCTCGTCAAGGCGAGCGGCAAGCCGCTCTCCGCGGCCGACGAGGGCAGTTTCACCGCCCTCCGGCGCGCCGACCTGGCCGCCCTGCTGGAGAAGGACCTGGGGACCGACCCCGCGGCGCGCGAGGAGCGCTTCAAGCAGGCCGTCCTGGCCGCCCGCCTGGAGCCCGAGAAGGGCCAGCGGCCCTCCGTCGAGAGCGTCCTCCACAACCTGATGCCCCGCCGGTTCGTGGTCCACACCCACTCCACGGCGGTGAACGCGCTCACCTGCTGTGTGGAGGGCGAGCGCCTGGTCCGCGAGCGGTTCGGCCGCGACGCGATCTGGATCCCCTTCATCGACCCGGGATTCATGCTGGCCAAGGGGCTGGCCGAGGCCCTGCGCCGCTACCAGGCGGAGACGGGGCGCGACTGTCCCCTGGCGGTGATCATGCAGAACCACGGGCTCGTGGTCTGCGGCGACACCCCCGAAGAGGTGAAATCCGCCACCGACCGGGTCCTTTCGAAGATCCCGGCCCCGTCGGCCGCGGCGGGGGCGTTCGGGCCGGTGACGCGGTTGGAGGCCGCAGTGGCCCGCCGCGCGATCGAGTCGATCGGCCCCGCCCTGCGCGGCCTGCTCGCCGAAGGCGAAACGCTCAAGGTCGTGGCGTTCGACGACTCCGAAGACGCCCTGGCCCTCGCGGGAGGGGCGGACGGCGCGAGAATCGCCGCCGAGGGCCCGCTCACGCCCGACCAGATCGTCTACTGCAAGGCCTTCCCCCTCTGGTTCGAGGCGGCGGCCGACGAGACCTCCCCGAAGACCGTCGAGCGCCTGCGCGCGGCGCTGAAGGATCACGAGGCGCGCACCCGCTTCCTCCCGCACGTGGTCCTCGTCAAGGGCCTGGGGCTCTTCGCGGCGGGCGACACGCCCTCGGCCTCGGACACGGTCCGCCAGGTCACCCTGGACGCGGTCCAAGTGATGGCGGGCGCCGCCCGGCTGGGCGGCATCCACTTCATGACCCGCGCCCAGCGGGAGTTCATCGAGCAGTGGGAGGTGGAATCGTACCGCCGCAAGGTGGCCGCGGGGGCCGGCCCGGCCGGGAGGGCGGCGGGCAAGGTCGCCGTCGTGACGGGGGCGGCCCAGGGCGTGGGCCTGGAGATCGCGCAGGAGCTGGCGGCGCAGGGCGCCGCGGTCGCGCTCTGCGACGTCAACGAGGAGGGCGTCCGGAAGGCGGCCGGCGAGATCGAGGCCCGGTTCGGGACCGGGCGCGCGCTGGGGCTGGCGATGAACGTCACGAGCGCCCCGTCCGTCGAAGACGCCCTGCACCGGGCGGTCCGCGCCTGGGGCGGCTTCGACCTGCTGGTCTCCAACGCGGGCGTGCTCAAGGCGGGGAGCGTGAAGGCCCAACCGGAGAAGGACTTCCAGTTCGTCACCTCGGTCAACTACACCGGCTACTTCCTGTGCGTGCAGAAGGCGGCGCCGGTCATGTCCGTCCAGCACCTGGCCCGGCCCGGCGCCTGGAGCGACATCATCCAGGTCAACTCCAAGTCCGGCCTGCAGGGGTCCAGCCGAAACAGCGCCTACGCGGGGAGCAAGTTCGGGGGCATCGGGCTGACGCAGTCGTTCGCGATGGAGCTGATCGGGGACGGGATCAAGGTCAACGCGGTCTGCCCGGGGAACTTCCTGGACCTCCCCCTGTGGACGGACCCCGGGAACGGCCTCTTCGTCCAGTACCTGCGCGCGGGCAAGGTGCCGGGGGCGAAGACGGTGGAGGACGTCCGGCGCGCCTACGAGGCCAAGGTCCCGATGGGGCGCGGCTGCCGCACCGAAGACCTGATGAAGGCCGTCTTCTACCTGATCGAGCAGAAGTACGAGACCGGGCAGGCATTGCCGGTCACCGGCGGCCAGGTGATGCTGTCCTGAAGGAGAAATCCATGCCGGCCTTCCCCTCCGCCCAGCATGCGCTCCAGCTCGTGGGCCCCGGGAAACTGCGGCTGAACACGTCCAAGGAGGTCGTCCCTCCGGGCCCGACGCAGATCCTCGCGCGGATCGAGGCGGTGGGGCTCTGCTTCTCGGACATGAAGCTCCTCAAGCAGTTCGCCCAGCACCCCCGCAAGGTCGACGTCGTCAGCGGCCTGCCTCTCGAGGTCCTCCGCGGGATCCCCAGCTACGTCCCCAACGAGCGCCCCACGGTGCCCGGGCACGAGGTATGCTGCCGCATCGTGGCGGTGGGCGACCGGGTGACGCGGCACAAGGCCGGGGAACGCTGCATGGTGCAGGCGGACTTCCGGGAGCTCCGCACCCCGATCGCCAACGGCGCGTTCGGATACAACTTCGAGGGCGCCCTGCAGGAATACGTCCTCCTCGACGAGAGGGTCGTCATCGAGCCGTCCACCGGCGACCGCTACCTGATCCCCGTGCCCGGCACGCTGAGCGCCTCGGCGATCGCGCTGGTGGAGCCCTGGGCGTGCGTGGAGAACTCGTACGCCAATCCGGAGCGCCGAGGGCTCAAGGCGGGCGGCCGCCTGCTGGTCGTGGCCGAGGCCGGGCACGCGGTGGAGGGGCTCGCCGAGCTCGTCGCCGGGGCGGACCGCCCGGCCTCCATGACCGCGTGCGGCATCGACGGGGCCCTGATGGACGCCCTGAAGTCGCCGGGCATCCCGGTATCGGTTGCCGCCGACCCGGCCTCTCTCCCGGACGAGGCCTTCGACGACATCGTCTACTTCGGCTCCCGGAAGGCGGTCCTCGACGTCCTGAACGACAAGCTGGCGGTCGGGGGCCTCATCAACGTCGTCACGGGCGGCCGGCGGATCGGCGAGCCCGTCTCGGTGGGCGTGGGCCGCGTCCACTACGCGAGGACCCGGTGGACCGGGACGACGTCGTCGAGCGCGGCCGACGGGTACCGCTCGATCCCCGCGACCGGCGAACTGCGGGCGGGCGACCGAGTCCTGGTCGTGGGCGCGGGCGGGCCGATGGGCCAGATGCACGTCATCCGGTCCGTCTGTTCGGGCGTCCCCGGCCTGGCCGTGGTGGGCACGGACGTGGACGACGCGCGCCTGGAAGCGCTGGCCCGGAAGGCCTCCCCGCTGGCGCGCGATCGCGGGGCGGACCTGCGGCTGGTGAACACCCGGAAGGAACCGCCGGGCGGGACGTTCACGTACTTCTCCCTGATGGCGCCGGTGGCCTCCCTGGTCGCGGACGCCATCCGCGACGGCGGCGACGGCGCCCTGATCAACATCTTCGCGGGCATTCCCGCCCCCACCCGGCACGGCCTGGACCTGGACGCCTACCTCTCGCGACGGTGCTTCATGTTCGGCACGAGCGGCTCGCTGATCCGCGACATGAAGGCGGTGCTCTCCAAGGTCGAGAGCGGCCGGCTCGACACGAACCTCTCGGTGGACGCCGTGGCCGGGATGGCGGGGGCCGCGGACGGCCTGGCGGCGGTGGAGGACCGGAAGATGCTGGGCAAGATCGTCGTCTATCCGGAGCTCCACGGCCTGGGCCTGGTCCCCCTGTCCGACCTGCCCGCGCGCCTGCCCTCGGTGGCGGCGAAGCTCTCGAACGGCTCCTGGACGGCCGAGGCCGAGGCGGAACTGCTGAGGACGGCCCCCAGGGCCTGAAGGCGGCGTTCCCCTGGCCGGTCAGATCTCCAGCCGCCGGATCGCCCGGAGGCCCAGGGACATCGGCACGAGGCACGCCGCCAGCGACAGGACCGCGATCCCGAGCATCGAGGCCGCGATCACCCAGCGGAAGGTCTCCGCGCTGATCGCCCACCGGCCGTAGTAGAGGAAGCACGGCGCGGCCTGCGCCGCCAGCACGGCCACCACGAAGAAGAGGCTCAGCACCAGGTTCAGCGTCCCCCCGAAGCCGCTGACGATCTTGGAGGGGTTGTCCTCCCCGAAGTCCGGGTACAGCGCGCCGAGCCCCACCGAGAGGCCCGAGATCCCCAGGCAGATGCCGAAGAGCGACACCCCGTGCAGGATGGCCAGCGCCGGCGGGGTCTTCAGCATCCAGCGCGAGAGGGCGATCAGGGCCTCGCTGATCATCAGCGAGCAGGTGAACGAGAGCGCCAGCTTCCCGA
>CAYNDR010000220.1:0-10827 GCA_964395295.1 uncultured Planctomycetales bacterium | reverse complement strand
CGAGGTCGAGGTCGAGGGTCGGCGCGCCGGGCACGCAACGGACCACCGGGACGGGCTTGCGGAACTTCCCGGTGGACTTGGGCGCGCTGTGGCGCGGCACCCAGTAGAGGGGCTCGGCATACTCCTCCGTGCGGGCGGACAGATCGCGGGCCGGGAAGTTCCTGAGGAGGCTCTGCCGGTCGAAGAAGCTCCGGACGGGGCAGTACTTGAACCAGTAGGCCCGGAAGTGTTCCACGGAGCCGGGGTAGAGCTCCAGCTCCGGCGGTTGTCCCTCCGGGGAGTAGACGAACTTTCCGCCCTCGTCACGGAGGCACCCGGGGTGCCCCGGCGGCTCGCCATGCTGAGGGACGAAGGGGGGGAGCTTCACGCCCGCCAGCGGGCCGCCGACTTCGTACTCCGGCGGCGTCTGCCGGGTCCCGCAGAGGACCAGGGCCGCCAGGGCCGCAAGCCTCATCGATCCTTCCCTTTCAGCAGGACAAACGCCGCGAACTCGCCCCTCATCGGGACGGCGACCGCCTTGCCCGCGCCCTTGCCTTCCAGGACGGGCTTCCCGAAGAAGTCCTTCGGGTCCATCAGGCGGAAGGCCTCGCCCGGCTTGAGGAAGGCCGAGACGTCCACCGCCGCGGCGGGCGCCTTCGCCCCGTTGAAGACCACCACATGGGCCCGGCGGGGATCGTACTTGTTGGGGATCAGGACGGCCCTCTGATCGGGAAGCTTCTTCACGTTCCCCTCGTCCACGACCTTCCTGTACTTCTCGATCGATATCCGCCCGCTGGCAACCACGTTGTCGCGGACCTCGCAGTCCTCGTTCTCCGCCCCGTAGCCGATCCGCATGTCGACGCCGTGGAGGTAGTTGCGGAAGACCTTGATGTCGCGGCTCGGACTGCCGCCGCCCACGAGGAAGGGCCCCCGCTCGCAGGCGACGTTGTCCTCGATCAGGTAATTGCTGATGAAGGCGCGGCTGGACCCGTAGGCGTGCATCGTGTAGGAGCCGCCCCACGCCGGCACGCTCATGATGCAGCTTGAAATCGTCTTCGTGCCGTCCTTGTTCTGCGTGTAGATGCAGTGGCCGTGGCCGCGGTCCGGGGCGGTCCAGCCGTTGTTGTAGATCAGACATCCGTGCATCTCGCTGTCGGTCGAGCCCACCCACCAGCCGATGCCGTTGCCGATGTTGTCGTGCACGACCAGGTTGATGAACCTGCACCCCGTGCCGGCGTAGATGTTGAGCCCGTCGCCGCCGGGGAGGTCGTCGGGGTGCGAGCCGGCCTTGTCGGTCCGCCTCTTCTCCACGGGGGCCGAGCAGGCGATCTCCAGGTCCCAGAGCCAGAGGTGCTTCGACGGCTCCGCGACGGACGTCTTGCTGTCGAGGATCGTGGCCCGCTCACCGGGCCAGGCGCGGACATGGACCGGCGCCCCCTCCTTACCCGCGAGCTTGATTTCGAACTTGCCCTGGTACGTCCCCCCCCGAACCCAGACGACGTCGCCCGGCTGGACCTTCTGCCCGCCGCCGAGGGCCGAAGCGAGATCCCACGGCGCGGCCATCGTCCCCGGATTCCCCGCCTTCCCGTCGGGGGCCGCGAAGAACTGCCGCGCCCCGGGGACCTTCGGGACCTTGTCCGACCAGGACGGGGCGCCGGGCTCTTCCTGCAGGCCTCCCAGGAGAATCGCCAAAACGAGGGCGCTCATTTCTTCCCTCCCGGCGGGACCCAGAAATCGGGCGTCCCACCCCGTTCATCCGGCACGGACGAGAAGCGATAGGGCCATGAAGAGGGTGACCACGCCGCGGTCATCCCCTCCTCGAACGTAAAGGCGCCGAGGTCCACGGGCCGGTCCTTCGCCCGCGGGCGCCCCCAGAAGTCCGCGGCCGGCGCGACCTCCGCGATCCCCTTCCCGATCGCCGGACTTCCCGCCTTCAGCCAGTAGACGCCGTGACTCGCATCCACGAACATGGGATTCCCCGCAGTCAGGTTGGCCTCCGCCTTCACGTTCCGGCTGCCGTTCGTGAAGGCCAGCGGTTCCCCCCGCGCCAGGACGATGTTGTTAGAGACCATCTCCCCGTCCCCCTGCCAGAGGTCGATCCCCCCCTGGTTGTCCACGACGGTGTTGTTCACGATCACGTTCCGGCCGCCGCCTTCCGGACAGGTGACGATGATCCCGGCCTTGCGGGCATGGCCGTAGACGACGTTCAGGGCCACGGTCGAGTCCTTCACCTTGGGGTAGAGATGAAGCCCGTAGGCCGAGTTGTGACGGACCACGTTGGCCCGGACCGTGAGACCTTCCCCGTCGGCGTAGACACCGTGGTGGAGCTGGACGTGCTGGCCGTTGAACTCCACCAGGTTGTTCTCGATGACCGTCCCCTTCTTGTTGTGCGCGGCGATCCCCATGTGGCCGTTGTTGTGGACCCAGCAGTTCCGCACCGCGCTGTGGTCGCCGCTCACCTTGATGCCGTCCATGCGCGCGCCCGTGACTTCGAGGCCGTCGATCACCACCCAGCCGCAGGCGTCCCCCGTATAGATGGCGTGGACGGGCGCGCCGATGACGACCGCCTTCCACTTGATCTCCGAACGGAAGACCGTGGGGCGCTCCTTCGTCCCCGCGCAGGACTTGGGGACCTGGATCGGGCCGCGGTAGACGCCCGGCCGGAACACGATCGTATGGCCGCCGCCGACCTTCGACAGGGCGTGCTCGACGGAAGGCCAGGGCTTTTCCAACGAACCGTTGTTCTCCGGGCGGCCATCGGGGGAGACGTAGTAAATGTCCGCCGCCAAAAGGAACGCCGCCGCGATCGCCAGTGGGCTCATCGGCCTCTCCCCACCGTGTCCGTGGGCCCCGTATATCCCGGTCCGCCGGCCGCGACGTACCCGCGGCTGGCGCCGGACGCGTCGGGGCTTACCCAGAAGGCGTAGAGCTTCCCGTTCTTCAGGCGGAAACGGAACCGCACGGGCTTCCCGGCCCACCGGGAAAGGTCGCCGGCCTCCTTCCAGGCCACGGCCATGAGCGTCTTGTCCCCGGAGACGGTCTCCGACCGCGCCGCGGCCTCGCCCTTCTCGTCGAGGATCTCGACCTGTAGATCCCCCTTCGGGGCGTCCAGGTTGACAAAGAAATGCTTCCCACTGAAGAGCACCGGGCGGGTCGTCAGCGTCCCCTCGGCGTCGCCCGCGTCCATGGAGGCGAATCCGTCGCGCCTGAGGGTGGCCAGGCCCGTGGCGCAGGTCCCCTCCGGCCGGCCGAACTTCCCCGCCCGGCCGCTCACGTAGAACCAGAGCTGGTCCCCCACGACGAGGCACCCGCCGCCCGCGGACTGGACGTTGTTGGCATTCCAATCGCCCTGGCGATCGGAGACCGGGCAGAAGGGGCGCCGGTCCGGCCGGTGCCAGTTCCAACCGTCGCGGCTGAATCCCAGGGAGACTTCGTTCGGCTTCTCGCGGTCCGGCGGCTGGCCGCGCCAGATCGTGAAGAGTCCGAGGACCAGGCTCTCGTAGGCCGCGCCGTCCAGGTTGTAGAGTTCGCAGGGGATCTTGAGGTCCTCGCGCATCGGGTCCTGCGAGTCGGAACCGATCCACCAGGGCGGCTCGGTGATCGCCGACCACGGCGGCCCCGCGGCCGGGTCCCCCATCTCCCAGTAGCGGCGCTTGCGCGGCTGTCCCCAGCCATGGCGGAGGCTGTAGACCCACACCCGCCGGAAGGGATTCCGGAAGACGGTGCTCCGGTCGCCGCACGAGCCCGTCAGGATCGGCGGGTCGCTCCAGTGGATGCCGTCCTCGGAGAAGAACGTGGCCAACCCGTAGGAGCCCTTGACCGTACTGCCCCCCGAGCAGGACCGGAACATCTTGAACCGCCGCTTCGGATCCTTCTCCTCGAGGTCAAGCCAGACCGTGGAGGAGTCCCGCTGGCCGGTCTGGACGATGTTGGTCCCGGGCTTGACGTCGAGCTCGGGCTTCTCCCAATGGAGCCCGTCGCGCGAGGTCGCATAACAGGTGGCGCGCTGGCGGCCGCCCATGTACCACATCTTGAAGAGGCCGTCCTTCGGGTCGTGCCAGACGCCGTCGCTGAAGGCCATCGCGATGTTGTCCTCCCACGGCTTGTCGGGCCGGAGGACGGGGCTGGCCGGGTGATAGGCCGCCCGATGATGCGTGCGCCGGAGCGTGGCCTCGGCCACGAGGAAGTCGTCCACGAAGAGCTGGCGCCCCACGTCGATGGGGATGACGTCCGGCGGGGAGACGAGATAGGGAGGCGTGACCGGATCCTTCGGGACCCCTTCCGGGCGCGGCGGCCACGGCGATGGAAGGCGGATCCCGTTGTAGAGCGTCTCGGCGTCCTTGCCGGAAGGCTTCTCCTGCGTGGACGCCAGGAGGACGCTGATGGCCGCGGCCAGCCACATGCCCCGACTCCTCCCTGCTACAGCCCCTGGAGAACATCGCGGATGGCCTGGATGCCCGCCCCCAGCGCCACCGCCCGGGGCCCGAGCGAGGAGCGCTCGATCGCGATCTTGCGGACCGAGTTCCGCAGCGCCCGGTTGAAAAGCGAGGTCCGGAGCGGCCCCATCACCAGGTCCTCCGCGTCGAAGAAGCGCCCGTTGAGGACCACCACGTTCGGGTTGAACAGGTTGACGACCGAGGCCAGGCCTATCCCCAGGGTGGTCGCCGTGCGGGCCAGGAGCCGGGCCGCGAAGGAATCGCCCCGCCGCGCCAGCCGGACCACGCCCTCGTAGGTCGCGGGCGCCCGGCGACTATCGAGGCGACGGGCGACTTCGACCACCGCCTGGCAGGTCGCCAGCGTCTCGAGGCACCCCGTGTTCCCGCAGTAGCAGACCGGGCCCCCGGGGTCGATCGTGATGTGCCCGAACTCCCCGGCGTTTCCCGACGCGCCCTCCAGGAGCGCCCCGTGGATGACCACGCCCATCGCGATGTTGTCGGCCACCTGGACCGCCAGCAGTCCCTGCGGGTCTTCCTTGGCGCGCCGCGCGTGCTCCGCCAGGGCCAGGGCCGGCGCGTGGCCCACGAGGAAAGCCGGCACCCCGGTCCACTCCTGCAGGAGGTCCCGGACCGGCACGTCCTTCCAGTCCGCCACGCGGGGATACTGGATCGAGATCCCGCCCTCCCGGTCCCACTGGCCGGGGACGGCGAGGCCCACGGCGACGAACCGCCCCCCCTTCCCCCGGCTCTTCCTCACGCCGGACCGCGCCAGGTCCCGGAGCGGGCCCAGGATCCCCGCCTTGCCCCCCTGCCAGCCGATGTCCCTCTTCTCCTCGCTCAGGATCTCGCCGCGGAGGTCGAGGACCAGCGCCCGCGCCGTCGGGTAGAGGATGCTCATCCCCAGGACGCGGCCGTATTCGCCGTTGATCTCCAGGGAGCGGGCGGGCCGGCCCGCCGCCGCGCGGGGCTTCGGAACCTCCTTGAGGACCCGGCCCTCGACGAGCTCCCGGGTGATGCGGGAGACCGTGGCGGGGCTCAGGCCCGTCTCCCGGGCGATCTCGCCCCGGGACCGGGCGCGCCCCGGACGGAGCTGGGAGAGGACCGTCCGGCGGTGCCGGGCGCGGGCGCGTCGGACGGCCTTCTTCGTCGGAGCCATGGAATCCCACACATGATACGACATCCGGCCTAATTATTTTCAATATGCATGAAATTGCGGCCCCCCCGGGCCGTATCATTACAGACGCCCATGGCCACCGTCCTCGCCGTCATGGCCCACCCGGACGACATCGAGATCACCTGCGCCGGGACGCTCCTCCTCCTCAAGCGGGCGGGGTGGGACGTCCACATGGCCACGATGACGGCCGGCGACCTCGGCTCCTCCACCCTCCCCCGCCCGGAGATCTCCCGCGTCCGGCGGGAGGAGGCGGCGGCCTCCGCCCTCATCCTCGGGGCGGGGTACACCTGCCTCGGGTTCAGCGACCTCCTCGTCCCCTGCAGCGAGGAGTCCAAGCGGCGCGTCACGGCGCTCATCCGGAAGGCGCGGCCCGACCTGCTCCTGGCCCCCTCCCCCGAGGACTACATGGACGACCACCGCCTCACGCCGCGGGTCGTCCGGGAGGCGGCGTTCGGCTCCACCATCCCCAACTGGGAGGCCTCCCTCGACGGCGAAAGCCCGCCCTGCTGTGCGAAGGTCCCCGCCCTCCTCTACGCCGATCCCATCGGCAACGTCGATTCCAACGGCCGCCGCGTCCCGGCGCGGTTCGTGGTGGACATCACGGACGCGATCGACGAGAAGGAGCGGATGCTGGCCGCCCACGCCTCCCAGCGGGAGTGGCTTCGCGCCCAGCACGGGGAGGACGAGTACCTCCTGTCCATGCGGCGCTGGTCGGCCGACCGGGCGCGCGACTTCCGCCGCCGGTCCGTGAAGTTCGCGGAGGGATTCAACCCGCACCTGGGCCACGGCTTCCCCGGGGAGGACCTGCTGGCGAAGGCGCTCGGGAAGAGGCGCGTCAGGACGATGCGGTAGGCCGTCGACCTTTATCGGAGGGACCGCCATGCCGTTCCGCTACCCGCTGTCCAAGTTCATCCCGTTCCGCGACGAGGCCGCCTGCGCCCGGGTCCGCGCGATCCGCCGGAAGGACCTCTGCAGGCACCGCAACAAGGACTTCCGCATCGAGATCATCGACGACAAGATCCAGTTCTACAGCCGCTTCGCGGTCGACATCGTCTCCCGGATCAAGAAGGCGGCCGACGAGGGCCGGAAGTGCGTCCTCATCCTGCCCGTGGGGCCGGTGCCGCAGTACCGGATCGCCTCGGAGATCATCAACCGGACCTACCTGAACTGCCGCCACCTCGTGACCTTCAACATGGACGAGTACGCCGACCACGACGGGAAGACGGCCCCCGCGGACTGGATGGGCTCGTTCGCCGCCTCCATGCGGCAGTCCTTCTTCAGCCTCATCCGGAAGGACCTCCGGCCGCCCGAGAAGAACATCCATTTCCCCACCCACCGGAACATCGGCGACTACCACAAGATGATCGAGGACGCGGGCGGCGCCGACTGCTGCTACGGCGGGATCGGCTGGTGCGGCCACATCGCCTTCTGGGAGTCGCACCTGGGCCTGGAGTTCGGCGACGACCTCAAGGCCTACAAGGCCGCCCACGGCCGGATCGTGGAGCTGAACCCGATGACCATCATGCAGAACGCCCTCCACACGTTCGGCGGCGACTGGTCGTGGGTCCCCCCCATGGCGGCCTCGATCGGCCCCCGCGAGATCCTGGGGGCCCGCGACCGGAGCTTCTGGCTGGACGGCGACTGCGGCGGGGGCGTCTCCTGGCAGCGCTTCATCGCGCGACTCGCGGCCCATGGCCCGGTCAACACGCTCGTCCCCGGCTCGATCCTCCAGGAGACCAACGGCGGCTACCACGTGCTCGGGGGCGTGGCGGACGACGTGGAGATCTCGTTTGCGTAGGAGCCCGAAATGGGTCGGATCATGGTCCTCCTCATGATGAGCGCGGCGTCGGGACGGCAGGAGGCGGGCGGGGCGCTCCGGGCGGGATTCGGCGCGGCCGACATCACCCCCCAGCCCGGCGCCCAGATGCCCGGCGGATTCTTCAAGCAGAATTCCAAGGGGGTCCGGGACCCGCTCTGGGCCGTGGCCTGCGTGGTCGCCGACGGGAAGACCCCCGTGGCGCTCGTGGGGATCGACGCCCTCTTCGTGGGCCGGCCGCTCGTCCACTCGGCGCGCGCCGCCATCGAGAAGTCCACCGGAATCCCCGGCGCGAACGTGCTCATCGGCGCCAGCCACACCCACGAGGGCGGTCCCATCATGACGTGCCTGGGCTCGGACGAGGACCCCGCCTACTCCGAGTCCGTGGCCCGGTCCATCGCCTCGGCGGTCGAGCAGGCCTGGAAGTCGCTCCAGCCCGCCGCGATCGGCGTCGGCACCGGCCGCGAGGACACGATCGCCTTCAACCGCCGCTTCCTCATGCGCGACGGCCGCGAGATCACCCACCCCGGCAAGCCGGGGACGAAGCACCACGACCAGATCGTGGCCCCAGCGGGGCCGATCGACCCCGACGTGGCCGTGCTCGCCGTCCGCGCGCCGGAAGGCAAGGTCCGCGGCGTGGTCGTCAACTTCTCCTGCCACGCGACGGTCATTGGCGGCGACCGGTACTCGGCCGACTACGTCGGGGCCCTGCGCCGCCACGTCCAGGCGCGCTATGGCGAGGACACGGCGGTCGTCTTCCTCGCGGGGCCGTCGGGAGACGTGACGCAGGTGGACAACCGCTCCACGGCGCGCGAGTTCGGCCCCGAGCACGCCGACATGATGGGGGCCAAGCTCGCGGCGGAAGCGGCCCGCACGATCGCGCGGATGGCGTGGCTCAAGGAGGCCCCGGTGTCGGCCGCGGCCGAGACGGTCCCGCTGGCGATCCGGCCGGAACCGGACGCGGACCGCGAGCGGCCGCCCTTCGGGCTGGGGAGCGGCGCGAACATCGAGCCCGTCTTCGCCGAGGAGCGGCGCTTCGTGGCGGAGGAACGGGCGCGGACGCCCCTGATCCCCTGCGAGGTCCAGGCGATCCGGATCGGCCCGCTCGGCATCGCCGCGAACGGCGCGGAGTACTTCGTGGCGTACGGACTCCGGATCAAGGAGGCGTCGCCCTTCAGGCCCACCTGGGTCGTGAGCCTGGCCAACGACTACGTGGGCTACGTCCCCACCCCGCAGGCCTTCGTGGCCGGGGGCTACGAGCCGCGCACCGCGCGCTCCAGCAAACTCGCCGTGGACGCGGGCCAGAAGATCCTGGAGGGATCGCTCAAGGCGCTCTCCCGCCTGCGCTGAGCCCCCTACTTCACCATCAGCAGGGCCACCGAGTCCTGGTCCTTCACGAAGATCCGGTCCCCCGCGACCACCGGGTGCGCGTAGGTCGCCGTGTCGGCGATCTTGAGGCGGGCCACCTCCGCGTATTCCTTGCCGCCGGGCTTGAAGGCGACCAGCTCGGAGCCGCTGGTCAGGGCCAGGAGGACCGGGCCGGCGTCGATGACGGATCCGAAACCGCCGCGGTCGCGCGGGGTCGCGTCCGACCAGACCGCCTGGCCCGTCTTGGCGTCAAGGCAAAAGAGGGTGCCCCGGCTGGAGAGGCCGAAGAGCAGGCCGTCCTTGAGCACCGGCGTGTTGAACTGCGGGGCCACCTCCGGATTGCTCCAGAGCTCCTTGGCGGCGAACCCGTCCCCCTGTTTCTCGATCTTCACGGCCTTGGTGCCCCGGCCCGCCCCCGCGTAGATCACCGTCTGCCCGTCGAGGATCGGCGTGGCCGCGTTGTAGGCCCTCCCCTGGGGCACGAACGGGACCTGCCACAGGAGCTTCCCGTCGGCGGCGCCGATCCCCACGATGCTCTTCTCCGTCAGCGTCACGACCTGCTTCACGCCCTCCACCGTGAACAAGGCGGGCGAGGCATACTCCGGCCCTTCGGCGGCCCACCGCCACTTCGGATTGCCGGTGGCCAGGTCGAACGCGACGATCGCCCCGTTCCCCTGCCCGCCCACGTGCGCCACGGCCATGCCGTCCGCGATGAGGGGGGACATCGAGGTGAAGAACCTGGGGACGACCTTGGGGAATTCGTCCTTGCGCCACGCGACCTTGCCGCCGGCGGCGTCCAGGCAGGACACGACGCCTCCGACGCCCAGCGTGACGACCTTGCCTTCCCCCACCGCGGGCGAGCTCCGGGGTCCCGGATGCCGGGCGGCCGGACCGGTCACGGCCTGCGCCGCGTACTTGTCCTGCCACAGTTCCTTCCCGTCTTCCGCGTTCAGGCACAGGACGACCTCGTTCTCGCCCTGCCGCGCGAAGACGTAGAGCTTGTCGCCCACCAGGGCGGGCGTCGCGTCGCCCGTGCCCACCGTGACTTTCCACTTTGGCGTCAACTTCGCGGGCCATTCCTGGGGCGCCGTGAATCCCGCCGCCTTCCCGTCCCGGTTGGCCCCGCGCCACTGGGGCCAATCCTGGGCGGAGGCCGCGGCGACGAGGACCAGGACTCCCAGGAACGCGCCGAGCGATCTCTTCGCGGTTTTCATGACGTCCTCCCTCGAAACACTTCCCGGGCCGGCCTCCCGGGATTCCAGTCGTGCCATATTATCATAACCGGGAACCCTACCCCGTTTTTCGCGGAATATTCATGGTGAGAAACCTGTCCAATAATCCATCTAACATAATTAAGGGGGCGGGCCCGTACGCTGATTGCCATTCCCCCCCCCAGTCCCCGACCCGTATTGTTGGAGCGTATTCCGGGGTGACGTCCAGGGAGAAGGATATGGGAGGCCCCGTTCGTCCGGTCCTGTGTTCCTGCGGGCGGGCCTTCGAGGTCCCCGCGGAACCGGTCGTGGCGGAGGCCCCCTGCCCCAACTGCCAGGCCCCCGTCAAGGTCCCCCTTCCGGCCGCCCTTTCCGCCCCGGACGCCCTTGCCCTTGATGAAGACCTCGGGAGGATCGCCCTCCAGAGGGGCTGGATCAAGCCGGAGCAGGTCGAGACCGCCGTGATGCTCCAGGCCGACCTGGCCGCCAAGGGCGAGAAGGTCCCCCTCGGCGAGGTCCTGGTCCAGCTCGGCGCCCTCAGCGAGGAGCAGGCCCGCCAGGCGCTCGCCACGCAGGACAAGATCGCCCTGCGCTGCCCCTCCTGCAACAAGAGCTTCAACGTCCGCAAGTACAAGCCCGGCGTCAAGGTCCCCTGCAAGGCCTGCGGCGTTCCCATGGTCCTGCTGGCCGCCCCGGTCAAGGCCCCCGCCAGCGACACGCCCGCGGGCGTTCTCCGCAACGGCTCGTCGGCCAAGGAAGCGGACGCCGCCCTGTCGGGCCTCATCCCCGGCTACCGCATCGAGCGGCGCCTGGGCTCGGGAGGGATGGGCGACGTCTACCTGG
>CAYNDR010000219.1:5361-10945 GCA_964395295.1 uncultured Planctomycetales bacterium | reverse complement strand
ATCGCCTGCATGTTCTCGCTGCCGCCGATGATGCCCTCGAAGCCGTAGCGCTTGTCCAGCTGGCGCTTGAGCTCCACGTTGGAGCGGACGAGCTTCTGCTTCTCCACCGCCTTGCGGAGCTTGGCGCGGAGGATGTTGAGGTCGATGGGCTTGTCCAGGTAGTCGTAGGCGCCCTCGTTGAGGGCCTCGAGGGCCGTCTCGTAGGAGGGGTAGCCGGTCATCACGATGATCTCGGCCTCGGGGGAGCGGGCCTTGACGTTCCGGACGATGTCGAGCCCCGAGACGTCGCGCATGACGAGGTCGGTCAGGACGACGTCGAAGTCCCCGGCATCGAGGAGGCGGAGGCCCTCGGTGCCGCTGACGGCCACGGTGCACGCGTAGCCGGCGCGGTCGAGGCTCTCGGCGGCGGCCTCGGCGTGGCCGCGGTCGTCGTCGAGGACTAGGACGCGGACTTTCTCAGGCATATCGTGAAGGTGGATCCTTTCCGGACCTCGCTCTCGACCTCGACCCGGCCCTGGTGCTCCTCCACGATCTTCTTGACCATGGGGAGCCCCAGCCCGGTGCCGCCGGGGCGGGTGGAGAAGTAGAGGTTGAAGATCCTATCGCGGTTCTCGGGCGGGATGCCGGGGCCGTTGTCGGAGACGGACAGGCGCACGTCGTGGCCGTTGGCGGCGGTGCGGACGACGATCTCGCCGCCGGGGCCCAGGACCTGCTGGGCGTTGATCAGGAGGTTGAGGAGGGCCTGGCGGATCAGGGTCGGGTCGGCCTCGACGGGGGGAAGGCGGGGATCGAACTCGCGGCGGAGCCGGATGCGGGCGCGCTCGGCCTGGGGGGAGAGGAAGTCCAGCAGTTCGCCGGCCAGGACGTTGAGGTCCGTCCTCTGGAGGTTCAGGGCGTGGCCCGCCGCGAACCGGAGGAAGTCGGACAGGACGCTCTCCAGGCGCTCGGTCTCGCGGAGGAGGACGTCGATCTTGCGGCGGCCCTTCTGCTCGCGCTCGGTGATGGGGTTCTCCCAGTCCTCGCGGAGGAGCTGGAGGTTCATCCGGAGGGTGGAGAGGGGGTTGCGGATCTCGTGGGCGAAGCCGCTCGCGATCGTGCCCACCAGGGCGTTCTGCTCCTCCTCGCGCAGGGCGCGGGAACGGGCCTCGTCGCGCGCCCGGACCCGGCGGGCGTGCAGGCAGGCGGCGCCGGACCCGAGGAGGAGCCCGGCCGCGAAGGCCAGGATTTCCATGGGCGCCCATTGTAGTGGGGGAGGGGGCCGAAGTCGAGATCTAGCCGCCGGGCTACAGGAACTTGATCATCTCCAGCTCGTTCTGGAAGCCCTTGCGGTAGACGTAGCTGATCTCGTCCATGATCCGGCGGATCAGGAAGATGCCCATGGTGTAGGATTTTTCCTTGGCCAGCCGCTCCGCCATCTGGGACTCGGAAAGCCCGTTGGCCAGGTCGAAGACGTTCAGCGAGTCCACCAGGACGGCCTTGAACCGGACGTCGTCGATGTCGACCGTCAGGGTCAGCTCGCTCTTGTAGCCCTTGAACTTGGCGTACCGGACCACGGAGCTGGCGGCCTCGTCCACGGCCAGGATGAGGAGGTCCTTCTCCCGCTTGGCGATCGGCGCCTGGGCCAGGGTCTCGTTGAGGAGCGTGCGGACCTCGTGGAGGAACTTCGAGTCGCACGGCATCGAGATCGTCTTTTGTATGAGCTTCGTCATCTCTGTATATTTAGACTCCGTCCGTCATGAAATGTTCATGCATTTCTTGCATAATCCTTGGGTAACCCCTCCTCTCTCCGGGAGGCGATCCCTGGCGCCGGCCCCCCTTCGGGCCCTCGCGGCGCGCCATGGATTTCCCCTATTCTAACACAAACGAACCTGAATCCCAGGAATATTTCATGAAAAAAGGGTGATGGGGCTCGCCCCGGCGGGGCCCCGGACGGGGACGGGGAAGGGCCCCCGCTCGAGCGCGGAGAGGCCGGCCGGGAGGCGTCAGCGGCCCTTCGCCCTCGGGGGACGCTTCTGGGCGTACTCGATCCTCGCCGCGGCGAATTCGGACTCGATCCACCGCAGGCATTCGGCCGGCGCGGGAGGGTCCCGGAGGATGCCCTCGAACACCCCGTCCTTCAGCTCGGCATAAGGCGCGTCGCGGCCCGGCCGGGACGCGGCGAGCCGGATCACGTGGCGGAGGCCCGGCCCGCCGGGCTCGATTCCCGAGACCTCTCCCGGCTTCATCCGGCCCAGGGCCTCCGCGGTCCGCGGGTCCAGGGCGGGGGCCGAGGGCGGGCCGGGGGGGATCCCCCGCGGGAAGGACTCCCGGGGGCGGCGCGTGACGCGGCCGGCCCCCTGGAAGGCGCCGGCGGCCGCGTCGAAGCCCTTCTCCCGGCAGGCCTCCAGGAACCGGCGGGCGTCCTCCGCGTCCGAGAAGATCATCCAGTCGATCTCCAGGGTCCCCCGGCGGATCCCCTCCCAGCGGACGATCTTCTCCAAAGCCAGGGATTCGTCGAGCCAGCGCGATCCCGCCAGGTGCTCGACGTAACTCTCCTCGGTGAATCCTTCCCCGGACAGGCGCTCGCGGAAGGCGGCATCCCCGAGCTGGCCCCGGGCCTGCCGCGCCAGCGCCTCCGCCCGCCGCCGGAGCTCGGCGGGCGCGTGGACGAGGCCCAGGGCCTCGCGGCGGTCCTCCACGATCCGGCCCCGGGCGTACTGGTCCACCGCGCGCTTGAGGTCGGTCTCCATCAGGCGCTCGGCCACCGACCGCCAGGCGAGCGGCCGGCCGTTGAGGAGCGCCACGATCTCCTCGTCCTTCGCGCGGCGGGCGTCCGAGGCGGGATCCAGGAGGGGAGGCGGGGGGCGCGTCGGGGCGGGGCCGCAGGAGGCCCCGGCGAGGAGGAGGAGCGCGGCGGGACCGCGGAGGTCCATCAGGGCGCGTGGCGGCGGGCCGTGCCGACCGGGACGCCCGGCGTCCGCAGGTCGCGGAGGACCTCGATGAGCTCCGTCGTCCCCAGGGCGCCGGACTCGAGCATGATCATGCCGATCAGCCTGTGGGGATGGCCGTGCGCCGTCAGTTCCTTCTGGCGGGCCAGCGCCTCCTCCACCTGCTGTGGGCTGACGAAACCCTTGCGGACGGCGACCTGTCCGAAGAGTTCCGCTCCGGGGCCGTTCGGGTGCGTTCCGTTCCGTTTCATGGATCTCTCCCGCGTCTACAGGTGCTTTCCCCCGGGCGTCATTCTATAGGGGCGGGGAGGGGCGTTCAACATAAAAACTCGGAGGAGGCGTCCGGGCGCGCGGACTCCCCGCCGCCGGGATCAGGCCGGTGGAGGAAGGGCGAGCGAGCGGAAGTAGGCGACCGTCTTCTCCAGCCCGGCCCGGCGCGGGATGCGGGGCTCCCAGCCCAGGAGCGAGCGCGCGCGGGAGATGTCCGGGCGCCTCTGCCGGGGATCGTCCTCGGGCAGGGGCCGCTGGACGATCCGGGACCTGGAGCCGGTGATCTCGATGATCTCCCGGGCCAGCTGGAGGATCGGGATCTCCTCCGGGTTGCCCAGGTTCACGGGATCGGGCCCGCCCTTCTCCAGGAGCCGCAGGATGCCGTCCACGAGGTCGCTCACGTAGCAGAAGCTCCGGGTCTGGGAGCCGTCGCCGAAGACGGTGAGGTCCTCGCCGCGGAGGGCCTGGGAGATGAAGGTGCAGACCGCCCGGCCGTCGTTGGGCCGCATCCTCGGCCCGTAGGTGTTGAAGATCCGGACGATCCGCGTCCGGAGGCCGTGGGTCCGGTGGTAGGCCATGGTCATGGCCTCGGCGAAGCGCTTGGCCTCGTCGTAGACGCCGCGGGGGCCCACGGGGTTGACGTTGCCCCAGTACTCCTCCTTCTGCGGCGAGACGAGGGGGTCGCCGTAGACCTCGCTGGTGGAGGCCAGGAGGTAGGCCGCCTTCTTCTCCTTGGCGAGCCCCAGGGTGTTGTGCGTCCCGAGCGACCCCACCTTCAGGGTGTGGATCTTGAGCCGCAGGTAGTCCACGGGGCTCGCGGGCGAGGCGAAGTGGAGGACCGCGTCCACGGGCCCGTCCACGCGGATGGTCCGCGTGACGTCGTGGAGCGCGAACGCGAACCGGGGATTCGCCCGGAGGGGCTCGACGTTCTCCTCGCGGCCCGTGACGAGGTTGTCCATGCAGACGGCCTCGTCCCCGCGGGCCAGGATCGCCTCGCAGAGGTGGGACCCGAGGAAGCCCGCGCCTCCGGTGACCAGGACGCGCATGGGGGACATGATAGGGCGGGAGGGGTCCTTGTCAAGCCGGGAATCGACTGGCGGGCCGGGGGCGGATCGTATATACTCTCATCGTACCGGGGATGATTCTCACCGCGCACCAGCCCAATTACCTGCCCTACGCGGGCTTCTTCCACAAGGTGGCCCGGGCGGACCGCTTCCTGATCGTGGACAACGTCCAGTTCGTCAAGCGCGGGACCTTCGGCTGGATGCACCGCAACCGGATCCGCACGAACTCCCCCCAGGGATGGGACTGGCTCTCGGTCCCCGTCCTCTCGAAAGGCAAGTACACCCAGAAGGTCTGCGAGGCCGAGATCGACCCCTCCGTCCCCTGGGCCCGCAAGCACTGGAAGGCGATCGAGTGGAACTACCGCCGGGCGAGGCACTTCAAGGACTATGCCGCGGACTTCCGGCGCCTGTACGAACAGCCGTGGACCCGGTTCGCGGACCTCACGTGCGCCTTCATCGAGCTCCTCCTGCGCCTCCTGGGCATCCCCAGGACCTTCGAGCGTACTTCCGTCCTGGGGGTGGAGGGGCAGTCCACGGACCTCGTGCTGAACCTGTGCCGCGCCGCGGGGGCCGACACGTACCTCTCCGGCGTCCACGGGAAGGACTACCTGGACGTCTCCGGATTCGAGAAGGGCGGCGTCCGGCTGGTCTTCCAGGAGTTCGCCTGCCCGGAGTACCCGCAGTGCTGGCCCGGCCCCTTCGTGCCCAACCTCTCCGCGGTCGACCTCCTCTTCAACTGCGGTCCGGAAAGCCTTCGGGTGATGACGGGTGATCGCTAAATTCAACTACCCCCAGGTCTGGATGCTGATCCTGGCCTGGTTCGTGGCGGACCTGGCCACGCCGCTGGTGATCCGCCTGTGCCGCCGGATCGGCGCGCTCGACCGGCCGCATACCTACAAGATCCACCAGGAGCCCATCCCCATCCTCGGCGGGGTGGCCGTCTACCTGGCCTTCGCGGCGGCGATCTTCTCGATCCTGCGCTTCACCAGCTTCGAGTCCAACCGGGACGTCTTCGCGATCATCGCGGGCGGCTTCATCGTCATGGTCCTGGGGGTGATCGACGGATTCCGGCCGCTCTGGGCCGTGGCCAAGCTGGGGGTCCTCCTGCTGGTGACGCTCCTGCTCTCCCGCTTCGACGTCCGGATCAACCTGTCCGGCGCCTGGGGGATCGACCTGGCGCTCACGCTCCTCTGGATCGCCGGCGTCTCCAGCGCGCGACCGTCCGGGCAGGACCTCGACGTGGCCGCGCCCGGTTCGTGGGTGGTCGGCCCGTTCCAACTCCAGAGCGGCAAGACCAGCTACTTCTTCGTCGGCGGCACTTCG
>CAYNDR010000219.1:2382-5351 GCA_964395295.1 uncultured Planctomycetales bacterium | reverse complement strand
GTCTCCAGCGCCATGAACTCGATGGACAACATGGACGGGGCGGCCGCCGGCGTGGCCGCGATCGCGGCGTTCTGGACCTTCTACGTGGCGTGGTACTTCGAGGGCTGGGGCCAGCCGCGCGTGAGCTACGTGGCGGTGGCCCTCCTGGGGGCGTGCCTGGGCTTCCTCCGGTACAACTTCAAGCCGGCCCGCATCTTCCTGGGGGACAGCGGGTCCCTCCTCCTGGGATTCCTCCTGGCGGCGCTGACCGTGCAGGCGGGGTGGGCGCGGGGCGACTCGCTCAAGGCCGTCATCGTCCCGTGCGCGATCCTGTGCGTGCCGCTTTTCGACATCACGCTCTCCACGATCCTGCGCATCAGGCAGGGGGTGGTGAAGGGGCCCGTCGAGGCGATCGTCTACTGCGGGAGGGACCACCTGGCGCACCGGCTGGTGGCCCTGGGGCTCTCCCAGCGGGAGGCCGTGATGATCCTGTACCTTTTCGCCATGGTCGGAGGGACCGTGGGGATCATCGTCGCGCGGGAGGGGGTGACCCGGCGCACGTACCTGCCGCTGACGGTCGTCTCGCTGGTGGTGCTGGTCGTCCTGGGCATGATCCTCGACCGGGCCCGGGTCTACCCGCACCAGCAGGGGCCGGCCGCGCCGCCCCCGCCGGAGGTCCAGCCGCCATGAGCGGAAAGGCGAAGAAGAAGGGGAAGGCGAGGGCCGTGCGCCACCGGTCGCCGGTGCCGCCCCCCTCGAGGGTGATCGACAAGACGTCCTACCGCCGCAGTGCCGAGAAGTCGCGCGTCCGCCGCCGGGTGGATGAGGAGATGCAGACGTGACGGCGGGACCCACGCTCTTCATCGTCCTTCTCCTCGCCGGCGCCGCCGGCGCGGACGACTGGCCGACGTTCCGCGGCGACGCGCGGCGCTCCGGCATCGCGCGCGGGCGGCTGGAGCTGCCGCTCGCCAAGGCCTGGGTCCACAAGCCCGCGCACCCTCCCTCCCCGGCCTGGCCGGAACCGGCGGCCATGAATTACGCGGTCCTGCACGGGCCGCTCCGGCAGGCCCTCGCCTTCGACCGGGCGTTCCACGCCGTGGCGGATGCGGATTCCGTCTACTTCGGGTCTTCGGCGGACGATTCCGTGCATTGCCTGGATGCCGCCACGGGCGACCCGCGGTGGCGCTTCACCGCCGAGGGCCCGGTGCGCCTGGCCCCCGTCCTGTCCGAGGGGAAGCTCTTTTTCGGCTCCGACGACGGCTGTCTCTACGCGCTGGAGGCGCGCCGCGGGACGCCGGCGTGGAAGCACCGGGCCGGCCCCGAGGACAGACGCCTGCCCGGCAACGGCCGGATGATTTCCCTGTGGCCGGTGCGCGGCGGCATCGTCGTCGACGACGGCAAGGTCTACTTCACGGCCGGGCTGTTCCCCTCGCAGGGCGTCTTCCTCTGCGCGCTCGAGGCGGCCACGGGGAAGCCGGTCTACACGCGCCCCCTCGATTTCACCGCCCAGGGAACCATGCTGGCCGCCGGCGACCGGCTCTTCGTCGCGACCGGACGGACGGCGTTCTGGAGCTGTGACCGCCTGGACGGACGCCCGCTGGTCCGCCACGGCCTGTCGGACCCCTGGAAAATGAACCTCGTCGGAGGATGTTTCGCCCTCGCGGCCGACGGAGTCCTGGCCACGGGGCCCAGCGAGGACGGGCAGTTCCATTGGTTCAAGTTCCCCAGCAAGACCCCCATGCTCCGGGCCCAGGGCGACAGCGTGATCGTGCGGGACGCCGCCGTCTACCTGCTGGGCGGGGGGAAGCTGGCCGCCTACGGCCGGGAGGCCTACCTGGCCGAATCGAAGGTTCGAAAGGAGCCCGCCCCTTTGTGGTCCGTCGCCGCGGGCCAGGCCACGGCCATGGTCCTGTCCGGCGACATGATCGTCGCCGGGGGGCAAGGCGAAGTCGCGGCCTACGACGCGAAAGATGGGAAGTCCCTGTGGCGGGACCGGATCGACGGCAAGGCGGAAGGTTTGGCGGTCTGCAACGGCCGGCTCTTCGCCAGCCTCGACAACGGCCAGACGGTCTGTTTCTCCCGCGGGACCACCCCGGCGATCGCGCGCACGGTTGCCGATCCGGCCACGGACAAGCCGTACGCCGCCCATCCCCTCCTGGCCCGGGCGGCCGAGGCGGCGGTGAGGAACGCGGCCGCGGCGAAGGGCTACTGCCTTGTCCTCCAGGCCGGCACCGGCCAGCTCGCCTACGAGATCGCCCGGCGCTCCGACTTCCGCATCGTCTGCCGGGAAGAAGATCCCGCCAAGGTCGAACGGATGCGGTCCGACCTGATGAAGGCCGGCGTCTACGGCCCCCGGGTCGTCGTCCATCAGGGCGGGTCCGGGGCCCTTCCTTACCCGAGGTATTTCGCCAATCTCGTCGTTTCCGAGGGCGCGCTGACGGAAGGGGCCGCCCTGCCGGCCGCGGACCAGGTGCTCCGCGTCCTGCGTCCCTGCGGCGGCGTCGTGGACCTGGCGGTCCGGGCCGGGTCGGAGGCCCATCGCCGGCTGGAGGCGTGGGGCGCAGGGTTCCCGGACTGGCGCGTGGTCGAGGGGGAAATCCCCCGCGGCACGGCGCGCCGCGGGCGGCTTCCCGGCGGCGGCGAGTGGACCCATTTCTACGCCGATCCCGGGAACACGGCCTGCAGTGGCGACGAGATCCGGCCGGGCCCGATGGACCTGCAGTGGTTCGGGGAACCGGGTCCCGCGGAGATGGTGGACCGCCACAAGAAGGGCCCGGCCCCCCTGTTCGCGGACGGGCGCCTCTTCGTCCCCGGGTTCAACCGCGTCTTCGCCGTCGACGCCTACAACGGATTCGTCCTCTGGGAAAGGAAGATTCCCGATTCGGTGCGGGTCGGCGCCTTCAGGGATTCCGGCGGGATGGCGGCGACGGATTCCCGCCTGATGGTGGCGGCCGGCGGATACTGCCAGGTCCTCGATGCGCGGACGGGAG
>CAYNDR010000219.1:0-2372 GCA_964395295.1 uncultured Planctomycetales bacterium | reverse complement strand
GACGCGGGCCACGTGCGGAGCGGCGTCTGGCACGACGGCGGGGGGCCTGGCCGCGGGTCCGCAGGCGGAGAAGGCCTGGGGCTATCTCGCGGCCGTCGGCGGATTGGTCGTGGGCAGTGCCGCGAGGCCCGGCGGGTCCATCCGGGCCATGGGCAAACCCGAGAACGAAATCGTCTGGGGCAACAACCAGCCGGTCGTCTGCAGTACGTCGGTCTTTGCCGTGGACCGGGACACCGGCAGGCGGGCCTGGGAGTACCCGGCCCGGGGCGGGGCGATCGTGAATCCCGCGATCGCCATCGGCGGCGGCCGGATCTTTTTCGTGGAGAGCGCGAACGGGAAGACCCTGGAGTCCGGCGACGGCCGCATCGGCATCCCCGACCTGGTCGGCCGGGGCGCCCGGCTGGTCGCCCTGGATTTGAAGACCGGCGCCCAGGCCTGGTCGAAGGAGGTCGACCTCAGCTCGCTCCAGCACGTCATTTTCATGAGCTGTGCCGGGGAGACCCTGCTCATCAGCGGGAGCCGGTATGCCGAGGTGGATCCGGCGGAGACCCGGGGACGGATGAAGCCGGGGCAGTTGAAGCGGCTCCGCTACGACCTCTTCGCCTTCGACGCGATTGGGGGGGCGCCGCGGTGGAAGGCCACGGCGATTCCAAGCTACGACCACATCCTGGACGGCGCCCACGGGGAGCAGGTCCAGCATCCCGCGATCGTCGGCGGCGTCGTCTACGGGCCGGGATTCGCCCTCAGCCTGGCGACGGGGAAGCCCCACGACGGGTGGGTATGGCAGAAGAGCCCCAAGTGCGCGCCGTTGTCGGCGTCCCGCCACTGCGCCTTCAGCCGGTCCTCGAAGGCGAAGGTGGCCTACCTGTTCGACCTGGAGTCCGGGGAGGATTTCCCGCTCACCGACGCGACCCGCCCCGGGTGCTGGATCAGCACGATCCCCGCCGGCGGGCTCGTCCTCATCCCCGAGTCGAGCGCCGGATGCACCTGCGAGTATCCCTTCCAGGCATCGCTGGCCCTGGTGCCGACCGGCAATTAGCCGCAGCGGCCCTTGGGCTGCGCCTCGGACGCGATGGGTCCGCCGGCACGTTCCACCCTTCATCACGCTTGAATACCGCTCCATCCCCGATTATAAATCCACAATCCGCCGTCCACCGGCCGGCGTATCCAGAGAAGGACCCTCGGAGATCGAGGGGGGTGAAGGGAATCGAGGGAGCCAGTATGAAGCGACAGGTGATTTCCCGCCGGAGGTTCCTGGGCCGCGCGGCCGCCGCCGGCGGCGTGATGTTCGTGTCGCCGCACGTGCTGGGAGGCCAGGAGGGCCAGGCGCCCGGCGACAAGCTGAACATCGCGTGCGTGGGCGTCGGCGGACGGGCCGAGGCGCACGTGATCGCGGCCGCCGAACAGCACAACCTCGTGGCCATCTGCGATGCGGACAAGGGGCGGCTCGGCGTGCAGGCCGGGAAGAATCCGAAGGCGAAGACCTACACGGACTACCGCAGGATGCTGGACGAGGTCGCCAAAGAGATCGACGCGGTCTTCGTGGGGACGCCGGACCACCACCACGCGCTGGCAACGATGATGGCCCTCAGGCTTGGCAAGCACGTCTACTGCGAGAAGCCGCTCACCCATTCCGTGTGGGAAGCGCGGCAGGTCACGGAGGCGGCGCGGAAGGCCAAGGTCGCCACGCAGATGGGCAACCAGGGGTTCTCGAAGGAAGGCACCCGCCTCCTGGCGGAATGGGTCGCCGCCGGCGCCATCGGCCGGGTGACCGAGGCGCACCTCTGGACCGACCGCCCCATCTGGCCGCAGGGGATCGAGGAGCGCCCGCGGACAAAGAATCCGCCGGCCAACCTGGAGTGGGACCTGTGGCTCGGGCCGGCGCCCCACCGCGACTACCACGACCTCCTTCATCCCTTCGCCTGGCGCGGCTGGTGGGACTTCGGCTGCGGCGCGCTGGGGGACATGGGATGCCACGGCATGGCCCCCGTCTTCTTCGCCCTGAAGCTCGGCTACCCCGCGGCCGTCGAGGCCGAGACGTCCGGCGCCACGCCGGAAAGCGCGCCGAACTGGTCCATCGTCCGCTACGAGTTCCCCGCCCGACCTGCCCCGAGCGGAGTCGAGGGAGGCGACCTGCCCCCCGTGAAGCTGACGTGGTACGACGGCAAGAAGAAGCCGCCCCGGCCGGAGGATCTCGAGGAAGATCGGCAGCTCGGTGAAGGCGGCACCCTGCTCGTGGGCGACAAGGGCAAGATCCTGGTCGTCGACGACACCCCCCGCATCATTCCCGAGACGACGCTGAAGGAGCTCAAGCGGCCGGCCAAGCCCCTCCCGCGGATCCCGGCCGGCACGCACCCCCAGGACCGGCTCAG
>CAYNDR010000218.1:0-10952 GCA_964395295.1 uncultured Planctomycetales bacterium | reverse complement strand
CGAAGGCATGAAAATGACCCTCACCACAAAGGCACCAAGGGCACAAAGAAGAAAATATTCTATTCGTCCCCCCTTTTCCCCCCGGGGGGGGAAGGGGGGGAACCCTCGGCAGGATATTGCCTGGTGCCTTCTTTGTGTGCTTCGTGTCTTTGTGGTGAATTAGGGGATCCATGAAGACGGATACGCCGCTCCTGGACGCCGCGCTGATCCGCCAGCTGGAGCAGTTGGAGCTGGTCGTGCGGCGGCTCTTCGCCGGGCGGACCCACGGCGAGAAGCGCTCCCGGCGGCGCGGCACGGGGTCCGAGTTCGCCGACTACCGCGACTACGCGCAGGGCGACGACCTCCGGTTCATCGACTGGAACGTCTACGGCCGCCTCGACCGGCTGTTCCTGAAGCTCTTCCACGTGGAGGAGGACCTGCGCCTCGCGGTCTACCTCGACACGAGCCTCTCGATGGGCCACGGGGAGCCGCAGAAGCTCCTCTACGGGAAGCGGCTGGCGGCCGCGCTGGCCTACGTGGCCCTGGTGAACCTGGACCGGGTGACCCTGGAGGCGGCGAACGCGGAGGAGGCGGGGCGGCTGGGGCCGATCCGGGGCCGCCAGCAGGTCTGGCGGCTCCTGGAGTTCCTGGACTCCGCGCGTCCCCAGGGGACCACCGACCTCCGGGCGGGGCTGAAGCAGTTCGCCCTCCGCAACGCCACGCCCGGCATGAAGGTCGTGATCTCGGACTTCCTCGACAAGCAGGGCTTCGCGGGCGCCCTGAAGTGGCTCCTCCGCGGCGGGGACGAGGTCGTCCTCGTGCACCTCCTCAGCCCCCAGGAGGTGAAGCCTCCCATCGTGGGGGACCTGGCGCTCGAGGACTGCGAGGACGGGGCCGTCACCGACGTGTCGATCACGGGGGGCCTCCTGCGGCGGTACGAGGCGAACCTCAAGGCGCTGGTCGGGGGCCTGCGGGACTACTGCCGGACGCGGGGCCTGGCCTACTTCTTCGTCCAGACGTCGTCCCCGCTGGAGAAGGTCCTCCTCGACACGATGCGCCGCACGAGGATCCTAAGATGAGGGATCCGTTTGGAATCAAGGGATGGATCCCCCTCCTGCCCCCTCGGGGGCGGGGGGGAATGCCTCCCTTGATTCTTGATTCTTTATTCTTGATTCTCCCCTGCCCCAGAACGAATACGCCATGAGATTCCTGAGCCCCTGGGCGTTCCTCTGGCTGGCGGCCGCCGTGCCGGTGGTCCTCCTCTACTTCCTCAAGCTGAGGCGCCAGCGGGTCCCCGTGTCGAGCACCTGGCTCTGGGTGCGCTCGGTCCAGGACCTCCGGGTGAACGCGCCGTTCCAGAAACTGCGCCGCAGCCTCCTCCTGATCCTCCAGCTCCTCCTCATCGCGCTGGCCGTCCTGGCGCTGGCGGACCCGGCCGGCCGCGCGTCGCCGCCCCGCGAGAAGCGGTGGGTCCTCCTGGTGGACCGGTCCGCCAGCATGCAGATGAGGGACGTCAAGCCCTCGCGGCTGGCGAAGGCCAAGGACCTCGCCCGCCGGATCGTCCGGGGGTGCGGCCCGCGGGACGAGGTCATGGTCATCGCCTTCTCGAACCGCGCCCAGGTCATGGTCCCGTTCACGACGAGCAAGGATGACGCGGAGCGGGCGGTGGACCTCATCGAGCCCGCGGACACCCCCACGCGGATCCAGGAGGCCTTCCGGATCGCGGCGAGCGCCGTGCGGGCCTTCAAGAACCGCGAGATCGTCGTCCTCAGCGACGGCGGCTTCGAGCCGATCCGCGGCGGCGCGGAGGACATCGACGTGACGTACGTCCCCGTGGGCGCCGTCCCGCGCAACGCCGCGATCACGGCCCTGGACGTCCGCAAGCCGGCGCGGACCGACGACCCGTGGACGGTCTTCGCGCAGGTGGACCTCTTCGGCGGCCGGGAGGAGGAGATTTCCGTGGAGTGCTATGTCAACGGCCAGCTCAAGGCCGTCCGGAAGGTGAAGGCGGCCCCCAAGGCCGGCGCGCCGGTGATCTTCGAGGTCGCCCGGCCCGTGCCGGAGGTGGTGGAGGTCCGGATCGCGCCGGGGGACGACCTGGAGGCGGACGACCGCGCCTGGCTCGAGGTGCGGCAGGAGCGGTCGCGGATCCTGCTGGCCGGCGCCGGGAACTTCTTCCTGGAGAAGGCCCTCGCGCACGTCCGGGACGCGGAGGCCTTCCGGACGGATTCCCTCTCGAAGACGTCCCTGGCCGAGTACGACGTGGCGGTGCTCGACGGGATCATGCCCGAGAGCCTGCCCGAGGGGAGGTACCTGATCCTGGGGGGCGTCCCCCCGTGGGAGGGGATCAAGGCGGAGGGGGAGATGGAGCGGCCCGTGGTGATGGACTGGGACCGGCGCCACCCGCTGGCGCGGATGATCAACTTCTCCGGCCTCTCCATCAAGTCCGCGCCGAGGCTCGCCCTCCCCGGCTACGCCGCGCCGGTCGTGGAGACCTCGGACGCGCCGCTGGTGTTCGCGTGGGAGAAGGGCCGGACGCGCGCCGTGGTGGTGGCCTTCAAGGTCCTGGAGTCCGACTGGCCCCTGCGGCTCTCGTTCCCGATCTTCATCGCCAACGCCCTCGACTGGCTGAGGCAGGAGGACCGGGCGCGCCCCAGGCCCGGCGAGCCCCTGCGCCTCCGCCTCGCGGAGGGCGAGACCGAGGTCGAGGTCGTCACGCCCGCGGGGAAGCGGCGGAAGCTCGATGGGGAGGGGGGCCGGGACGTGGTCTTCGGGGAGACGGACAAGGCGGGCCTCTACACCGTGGCGAGGAAGGGCGTGGCCCGCGCGGTGGCCCTCAACCTGATGGACCCGGTCGAGTCGGCAGGCGCGGTGGCGAAGGAGCTGAGCGTGGGGACGGAGAAGGTGTCGGGGACGAGCTCCCTGGCCCCCCTGACCCGGCGCCTCTGGCGGTGGTTCGCGGCCGTCGTCCTGCTCTTGCTTGCGGGCGAGTGGTACGTCTATCATCGCCGGATCGAACTCTGAGGGAACATGGCGCGGCTCTCGTCGGGCAATCTGGCGGAGTTCAACGGGCTCCTGGCTTCCGTCATCGAGCGGGGGCTGGGACTCGAACCGGCGATGGACCTCATCGCGGCGCAGGCGCGGAGCGGCGCGGTGCGGCGGGCGCTGGAGGGAGTGGCGCGGTCCCTGCGGGAAGGGGCCTCGCTCCCGGACGCGCTGGGGAGGTCGCCGGATTGCTTCCCGGACGACTACCGCGCCCTGGTGAAGGCGGGCATCGAGGGCGGCCGGCTGGGCGAGGTCCTCCGCGCCTCCCAGGCCTACTACTCCCTGCGCGCGCGGGTCTCCCGGGGATTCGCCCGCCTGGTCCTCTACTTCGCCATCGGCTTCCTCCTGTGTCTCGCCGTCCTGGGCCTCATCTCGATGTTCGGCAGGCGTCTTGGAGAGATCGGCGAAGTATTGAATCGGAATCCTTTTCGGGGTTTATGGGTGCGATATTGGTGGGCGCTCCTCGCCGGGTTCGGGGCCCTCTCCATGCTGGTCCTGGGCGGGCTTTTCGCGGCGTCGCGATGGGGGCCCCTGGGGCATCTCATCCCGGTCTGGGGGAGGCTCCAGAAGAGCCGCGAGCTGGCGCTCTTCTCCACGGTCCTGGCGCTCCGGACGCGCGCGGGGGCGCCCCTCCTGGAGGGCCTGGGCTCCGCGGCCGCGGCCCTCAGGAACAGCCGGGCCCGGCGCATCGTCCGGCGCGTGGAGGCGCGGGTCCGGGAGGGCGAGGGCCTGTCCACGGCCCTCTTCTACGAGTCCTACTTCCCGCGCACCCTGGCGTGGGCGGTGTCCCTGGGAGAGGCGCGGGGCGACGTCCCCGGCGTGTTCGAGACGTTCGCCGGGATCTATGCCGCGGAGCTGGAGAGGAACTACCAGATCCTTTTCCAGATCATGACCCCGCTGGGCATCCTGGCGCTGGGGAACATGGTCCTCTTCGTTGTGCTGTCGATCCTTTATTCCGTGTTCTGGTACTCATTTACTTTATAAGGGCCGCATGGTCATCCTCGCGGTCGCCGTGGGCGGGAACCTGGCCTTCGTCATCCTCCTCGCGATGGCCTATGTCTTCGTCACCCGGCGGCGCGAGAAGGTCTATCTCCTCGTGGAGCACCTGGCGTCGCTGGCGCGCCGGGGCATGCCCCTCCAGACGGGATTGCGGATGCTGGGGAAGGACCTGGGGGGATATTTCGGCACGCAGGTGGACCGGGTGGCGCGCCGGGTCGAGGAGGGCGTCCCGCTGGGGGAGGCCTTCATGGCCGCCCCCCGGACCTTCCCGCCCCTCCTGCGGTCCATGGTGGCGATGGGCGAGAAGGGCGGGAACCTCGCGGGATTCCTCGAGGAGGTCCGCCGCTCCTACCGGAGGATCGTGGAACTCCCCTACCAGTCCGTGTACTTCTTCCTCTACCCGATCCTTCTTTCCATCGTCATCAACCTGGCGATGACGGGGATGTACGTGGGGATCGGCCCCAGGATGGCGGAGATCTTCAGGCAGACGGGAGTCGACACCACGTACATGCGCTGGTGGCCGATCCTCATGGGGGCCAACGAGGCCGTCCTGGGACTGTGCGTCGCGATGGCCCTGCTCGTCTTCACGGGGGGGACGTCGGTCCACTTCAGCATCCCCCTGTTCCGCTTCCTCAAGCGCCTCCTCGACCGGATCGTCCTCTGGACGCCGGTCCTGGGGGGTCTCGTGCGCGACGGGTCGATCCAGCACTTCTCCCTGAGCGTGGGGCTCTTCCTGCGCGCCGGGGCCTCCCTGCCGGAGGCGGTGCTGGCCGCCGCCGGGGCGGAGCGCAACGAGGTCTACCGCCGGCGCTACGAGAGGATGGCGGCCGGCCTGGCCGAGGGGGCGAGGCTCTCGACGCGCCTCCTGAAGGAGCGGGTCTTCCCGGACGACCTCCTGTGGTTCGTGGAGACGGGCGAGGCCGCGGGATCCCTGCCCGAGCACCTCCTCCAGGCGGCCGTGCACTACGACACGAAGAGCCGCTTCGCGGCCCAAGTGGCCATGCGCGCCATGATCCCCCTCTTCGTCCTGCTCAACGGGGCCCTGGTCCTGGGGTTGTGCCTCCTGACGTTCTATCCGTTGACGAATTCCTTGTACGCGACGATGCGATGGTAAAGGCGCGGCGGATCTCCCGGGACCGAAGGGGCATCATGCTCCTCGATCTCGTGGCCGCGATGGCGGTCCTGGCCGTGGCGGCGGTCTCGGCGGCCGCGGTCCTCCAGGGCCATGCGAGGAACGTCCAGATCCTCTACGAGGAGCGCGCGGCCTGGGAGGCGGCCGCGGGCCGCATGGAACTGCTGGAGGCGGACGGCTTCAGGGACCTCCGCGAGGGGTCTTCGGACGTCGCCGTGGACGCCGCGGGGTGGGAAAATCTGGAGGACGCCCGGTGCACCCTGCTGGTGGAGCCGGCGGGGGAGGGCATGAGGCGCGTGACGGTGCGGATCGAGTGGACCGGCTTCCGGGGGGGGCGGCGCCAGGTGGAGGCCCGGACGGTGATCGGAGGGAAGCCGTGAGGTCCCGAGGCGGATTCACGATGATCGAGCTCATGGTCTGCACCTTGATCATGGCCGCCCTCATCGGCGCGCTCTCCGCGGCGTGGCTCCGCTTCAACGACGCCTACCTCCGCATCGCGGATACGCAGAAGGACTTGGAGACGGCCTCGCGGTTCCTTCAGGACGTCAAGGAGGACCTCCGGGGGGCCCGGTACGTCGGGGTCCTCCCCAACCTGCTCTCCCTTGGATGGAGCGAAGAGGGGGAGGTGACGTACGAGTTCTTCCACGAGGAGGGGACCGTGCGGCGCTCGGGCGACGGACCCTCCCGCGAATACCCGTGGAGCTTCAACGGCGTGGACTTCTCGGAGGGGCGCGACGGGACGGTCTCCATCGAGGTCGAGCTGAGGAGGCACGATCCCCGATCCGAGTTCCGCCCGAGGTGGGAGGCCCTGGTGTTCTGCCGCAACCGGGAGAGATGAAGTGACGAGGCGAAGGCGCGATCGGGGGTCCGCGCTCCGGGCGGCGATCGCGATGCTGGTCATCTTCGCGATCCTGATCGACGTGGCGGCGAACGGTTTGTGGCGGGCGACCGGCTCCCTCCAGAGGGCACTGGACCGGGACCACGCGCTCTTCGAGGCCCGCGGGGGCGTGCGCTGGGCGGCGGAGCGCCTGTCGCGGGAGGGCCCCTGCGAGGCCCTCGCGCGGCGGGACGAGGGCGGGGCGCTCGAAGTGGAGGTGAAGGGGGATCGGATCCGCTCGACGTATACGATAGACCGCGGGCGCGGCGCGGACGAGGTCCGCGCCATCGAGGCGCGGTGGCGCCGGGACGGGGAGATCGTGGTCTTCGAATGGAGCGAGGAATAGCGTGCCGAGCTTCGCGTACTGGGGGACGGACGAAAAGGGGACCGAGCACCGCGGCCAGGTGGATGCGGCCGGCCTCGTGGAGGCCTCCGCCCAGCTCCGGGCCCGCGGGATCCTCCCGTCTTCCCTGGAGCGCGTGGACCGGGAGGGGCCCGCGGAGATGATGGAGGAGGCGGACGCCTTCGCCTTCTTCAACCGGAGCCTGGCGGAGATGACGCAACTGGGCTTCCCCCTGGCGCGGGCGGTCGGAGAGGTCTCGAAGGGCCTCCGGAGGGGGAAGTTCAAGGCGGACCTGGACCGCGTGCAGGCTTGCCTGGGCGAGGGGAAGAGCCTGGACGAGGCGGTGGCGGGGGCCGGCGACTCCTTCCCGCGGTACTACCGCTGGATGCTCAAGGCGGGGGCGGCCTCGGGCAACCTGCCGGGCGTCCTCTTCGCCATCGCGCGCAACGCCGAGGGGATCCGCCGCGCGCGGCGGGCCCTGGTGAACGCCCTGGCCTATCCCGCGCTGGTCCTCCTCTTCACGACGGTCCTGGCCGCCGGATTCCTGACGGCCTTCCTGCCGCTGTACCGGGACCTCCAGCGCATGCACGGCATCAAGCTGTCGTTCATGCTGACCTCCCTGTTGGCCGTCTCCGATTCGACCGCCCTCCTGGCGGGGGGCGCGGCGGGGGTCCTCGCGCTGGCCGTCCTGCTGGCGTGCTGGTTGAGGCGGACGGTCTCGGGAGAGAGGTTCGTCTTCCGCATCCCGTTCCTGGGGAGGATCCGCCGCAACTTCTGCATGGCCCGGTTCCTGGGGTGCCTGGGGGTCCTCCTCCGCGGCAAGGCGGGCCTGGTCGATGCGCTCCCCCTGGCGCTGGGGGCCTCCGGCAGTCTTGAGCTGGAGCGCGGCGCGGAAGGGCTCCGGGCGCGCGCGGCGGAAGGGGCGGGCCTTTCGGGGGCGCTGAAGGGCGCGCCGGTCATCCCCCCGCAGGTCGTCGGCTACCTGGCGCTGGCCGAGAGGACGGGCTCGCCGGCCCAGGCCGCGGACGAGCTGGCCGACCTCCTCGCCCGGCAGGCCGCGGAGGACGGCGAGATCCTCTACCTGGTCCTGTTCCCGGCGGCCCTGGCCGTCACGGGGGGGATCGTGGCCTGCCTGTTCGTGTCCCTCGTCCTGCCTTACGCGCGTTTGCTGGAGCAGATCGGGCGATGATCCTGTTGGGCGTCCTGCTGGCCTGCGTTCAGGAGCCGCGGCTCGACGCGGAGGTCGGATTTTCGGGCGCGGCCTTTCCGGACGCCTGGACGCGGGTTTCGGTCACCCTCCGGAACGACGCCGGGACGTTCACGGGGACGCTGAGGATCGTGGTGCGCGGCCGGGGCATGGAATCGGTCGCGTACCGCCGGCCGGTGTCCCTGCCCGCGCCTTCCCACCAGCGGCTTGCCTGGGATATTTTCCTGACCGGGACGGAGGAGGCGGTGGAGGTCGACCTGCTGGACGCCGCGGGGAAGCCCGTGCGCCGGATGAACCTGAATCCCGGCTTTCTCCTGTGGAGGGAGCATCACGTCCTCGACGTGGGCGCCTACCGGGATTCCTCCCCGTGGGAGTCGTTGCGCCTGAACGTGGGCTCGGCGCGGGTGATCCCCGAGCGTTTCCCCGACAGCGTCGTCCCGCTCCTCGGGGTGGATGTCATCGTGTTCCAACAGCCGGAGACGCTGTCCTCGGGGCAGGAGGAGGCCCTCCGGAGGTGGGTCGAGCTGGGCGGCCGGCTGGTCTTCTCGGCCGGGCCTTCGCCGGCGGCCTGCCGGCAGGGCGTCTGGAGGGAGTTCTGCCCCGTCGACGGGATCGAGATCAAGCTCGTCGAGCTGAAGCCGGAGAAGGAGACGGTCCAGGTCCCGCTGGCGGTCGGGGAAGTCCGCAAGGGGAATGTCTTCCTCTCGCTTGGGGGGAATCCGGCGGGGGTGCGGTTCCATCGAAAGCGGGGGGAGGTGGTCTTCCTGGCCTTCGCCCCCGGCCAGGTCCGCGCCGGCGTCGTCGGCTCGCCGGCGGAGTTCTGGAAGAGCATCCTTGAAGAGGCGAGGCCCCGGGCCGCGATCCCGGGACTGGACGAACGGAAGCCCGACCCGATTTTCGAGAACACGGTCACGCTCCTGGGGAGGCTGGTGCCGGGCAAGCTCCACTTGAACCTGGTTTCCCTGGGCGCGGGCGCGCTGGCCCTGGTCGTCTACGTGGCCCTGATCGGTCCCGTGGGCTGCCGGCGGCTGAAGCGGAAGGGGCGCCTGGCGCGGGGATGGATCCCCTTCGGCGTCTTCGCCGGCGCCTTCACGGCCTTTTCTTTCATGTGGGGCATGTTTTCCTCGCCCCGGAAGGCCGACGTGTCCCACCTGGTCTTCGCGGACGAGGGGTTCGTCCAGGCCTTCACCGCCGTCCGGGCGGCGGGCGGCCGCTCCTACGGGTTCGAGTCCGCGGGCGCGATCTCGCCCGTCCCCGGCTTCTTCACGGCCGCGCAGGGGGATTCGGACGATCCCCCCGCCGTGGAGCCTCCCGCGCGCCTCAGCATGCCGATCCCGGCGTCGGCGTCGCGGGCGCTGGTCTCGGCGCGGTGGGCGGAGCCCGGCGAGCTGAAGGTCTCCTGCCGATGGGAGGACCGCGCGGCCGGCCGCGTGGGGGTGAGGAACGAGGGGGGCGTGTCCCTGAAGGATTGCCTCCTCGTCTCGAAGGAGGCCGTCTATCGCGTGGGGGATGTGGGTCCCGGGACGCTCCGGTCCGTGGTCCTGGGCGAGATCCCGTCCGTTTCGTTCGAGGCGTGGGCCGAGGAGTCCGTCGCGAAGGGCCCCTCGCGCCGTCCCGCGGGTTCGTGGTTCTTCTCGCCGGATCGTTTCGCCACGGAGCATCCGCTGGAGATGTACGGCTTCCACGAGCTCTACCGGAAGGCGCCGGGTCCCGGTCCCCGCGGCTCCTTCGTCCGGAAGGAAGACCGGTTCCGCCTGAGGCAGAGGAAGCTGGACCTGAGTCCCTGCCTGGAGCGGGGGGCCTTCTTCTTCGTCGGGTCCTGTGGCGGCGATCTCTCCGGGGTGCGGGCGGCGCAGGACGCGCGGACGGAGAGCCTCTGCCTGCTCCGCGTCATGGTGGGCGAGGCGGAAGAATGAAAGCGATCGAGGTCATCGGGCTGGCCAAGGCGTACGGCTCCAGGCGCGCGCTGGAGGGCGTGTCGTTCGACGTGGAGGAAGGGGACGCGGTCGCGCTGGTGGGGGCCAACGGGGCGGGGAAGACGACGCTCCTGCGGATCCTGGCGACGCTCCTGAAGCCCTCGGGCGGGTACGCCCGGGTGATGGGGATGGACGGGCGCTTCCAGGCGGCCCGGATCCGGCGCGCGATCGGGTACATGCCCGACCGCGCGAGCATGGAGGACGACCTCGGCGTGGAGGAGTACCTGGACTTCTTCGCGGGCATCCACGGGCTGGGCGGCGCGGGGCGGAAGGAGTGCGTCCGGGGCCTGGTGACGCTCCTCGGCCTGGAGGAGGTCCGGGAGCAGGCCTGCGGATCCCTCTCGCGCGGGATGCAGCAGCGCGTGGGGCTGGCGCGGACGCTGATCCACAATCCGCCGATCCTCCTGCTGGACGAGCCGGCGGCGAACCTGGACCCGCGGGCGCGCATCGAGATCCGCGAGGTGCTCAAGGAGCTCCGGAGGATGGGGAAGACGATCGTGATCTCCTCGCACATCCTCGTGGAGCTGGCGGAGCTGTGCAACAAGCTCGTGCTCATCGACCAGGGGAAGCTGGTCTACTCCGGCTCCGTGGCCGAGGTGGCGGGCCGGCTCCGGCCGAGGAAGAAGATCCGCGTCCAGGTCCTCGGGGACGGGGGGCGCTTCCGCGAGGCCTTGAAGTCCGAGCCGGACGTGGAGGACGTCCGCGAAGCGGAGGGGTGGCTCACGGTCCTCCTGAAGGAGGGCGTGGGGGACTATTCGTTCATCCTCAAGCGGGTGAACCAGGAAGGGGTGACGCTCCACGCGATGCACGAGGAGGCGGCGGGGCTGGAGGAGATCTTCATGCGGCTCACGGGGAGGAAGGAGGGGCCGTGAAGGGGAGGGCCCTGGCGACCCTGGCGAACCGGGACTGGAAGACGGCCTGGAACGGCGCGGGGGGCTACTGGGAGCGTGCCCTCTACGCGGGCCTGCTCCTTTTGGGGGGGGCCGCCGCGTGGGGATACGCGCTCGTGGCCCTACGGATCCGCCCCGAGGATTACCCGGAGTATTCGCGCCTGGTCTTCAGCACGTTCTTCCGGGCCCAGCTCCGGCTGGCCGCGTTCCTGGCCGTCCTCGCGTTCGCGCGGTCCATGACCCGCGAGAAGGACCGCGACTCGCTGGACCTCCTGGTCATGAGTCCGCTGACGGGGTTCGAGGTCCTGCTGGGGAAGTCGCTGGGCGTGCTCGGCGGGATCCTGGCCCTGCTGGCGGCGGGCCTGCCCGTGCTCCTCTTCATGCTCCCCCTGGGGGGCGTGGCGCTGGGGGAGATCTTTTCCGCGCAGGTCCTCCTGGTGGGCCACGTGGCTGCGGTGGGCGGGGTGTGCGCGGCCTTCGCGCCCTGGTTCTCGAAGTCGTCCT
>CAYNDR010000217.1:1136-11025 GCA_964395295.1 uncultured Planctomycetales bacterium | reverse complement strand
AGGCGATCCTGGACCGCCGGGGCTTCTCCGGCTCCCTCCTCGCGCAGGCGGCCAGGCCCTGGGCGGCCAGCAGGAGGGCGATCAGGAAGGGCCCGGGCCTTGGATTCATCCGGATGAAGAGGCTATCCGTCTTCGGGGGAAATTTCAATGCGCCCGCGCAGCCGGCCCAGGAGGCGGGACCTACTTGCGGTGTTTCTCGGGATGCTTCTCGGCCGGCCGCTGGAGGGGCGGCCCGGGGGGCGCCTTGGGGGCGGAAAGGGGACAGCCGCGCTGCATCTCCTGGAACTTCCTCCAGAATTCCTGGGGCGGGACGTCCCGGAGGGCCGCCACGCCTTCCGGGGGCGCGCACCGGTGCCGGCGGACGTGCTCCTGGACGCGGTTGAGGACGACCTCGCGGAACTCGGCGCACAGCTTGACCAGCGCGTCCACGCGGGGCCCCCCCGGCCCGGGCTCCATAGCCCGGATCTCCTCGATCTTCTCGGGTTTCTCCTTCTTGAGCCACGTGAAGAACAGCCCGCGCGGGAATCCGTCCAGCTGGCGGCTCCGGTTGGCCCAGCGGAAGAAGCCGGAGGCCAGATCGGAGTACTCTTTCTTCTCCACGTCCGTGAGCTTCTCCGTCCGCTCGCGGAGCTTCTTCACCTGGTCGGGGGCCATGTTCTTGAGCTTCTGCAGGTTCTCCCGCAGGCGCTGCTGCTCGTCGCCCGGGAGCTTCTTGAACATCTCCAGCCGCCTCCGCAGTTCGGCGATCTTCTCGGGCGGGAGGCTGCGCAGTTGCTCGATCCGGGCGCGGTCGACGGAGGGCTCCTGGGCCCCCGCGGCGGAAGCCAGCAGGGCCGTCCACGCCAGCAGACGCGCGGTCCGGATCACTTCGGGTTCTCCAGGAGGGGGGACACGCTTTCGCCCGTGAACTCCAGGGCCCTGAGGAGGTCCAGGTTCTCCAGGAGTTCCAGGTTCTCGGCCAGTTCCACCTGTTCTTCCGTGATGACCTCGGCCGGACCGGTCCCCGGCACGGTCGCCAGGAGGAGGATGATCCCCACCAGGAGGGCGGCCGCCATGGCGGCCAGGGGCGCGGTGAAGCGCAGGATCGAGGGCGCCAGCCTGGCCCGGACCCCCTGCATGAAGGAAGGCCCGGGCTCGATGGGCGGGTACTCCCGGATCAGGTCCCAGGTGCGGCGGAACGACCGGCAATCGGCGCAGGCCTCCAGGTGCCCCCGCGCCTCTTCCGTTTCCGCCGGATGCTCGTCCCGGTATTTCCAGCAATCCATATCCACCTCTCATCCTATCCAACCCGCGGTGCCGCCCCGGGTTGCGGTGATTCGCCGTCCCCGAGGATGGGAGGAAATCTCTTACGGCCTGAGGAAGAACAGGGTGTCGGGCTTCACGCGGGAGGCCGCGCGCACGACGTCCTCGCGCGCGACCTTCTCGACGCCGGCCGCGATCTCCACGCCGGTCATCGGGCGCCCGGCCAGGTTCATCTCGGCGAAGGCGCCGATCTTCGCGGCGGGGCTGTCCTCTCGCGAGCGCACCTTGTCCATGATCGTGCGCCGCGTCTTCTCCCACTCGTCCTCGGAGAAGCGCCCCGCGGCGAGGTCCGCCATCTGTCCCCGGATGACCTCCACGCAGCGCGCGTACCTGGACGGATCGATGCCGGCGGTGACGAAGAGGAGCCCCTTGGAGTGGTCGGCCGAGGAGTGGACGGCGTAGGCCAGCCCCTCCTTCTCGCGGACGTTGGCGAAGAGCTTCGAATGGGGAAAGGCCCCCAGCAGGCCGTTGTACATCACCATCGGGAACAGGTCGGGGTGGTCCCAGGCCACGCCCGTCCGGCAGCCCAGGACGAGCTTGCCCTGCTCCACGTCCAGCTTCTCGCCGACCTCGCGCGGCCCTTCCGCCGGCCCTCCGCGCACTTCCGTGCGCGGGAGCGTCCGGACCCGGCGCCGGCCGAACCGGAAGGTCCGCCCCGCCGCGTCCGCGACCCGCCCGGGGTCCACGTCGCCTACCACGAAGAGGTCCACGGGCGCCTCGCGGAGGAGGCGCTGGTGGAGGCGGGCCAGGTCCCGCGGGGTGATGGGGTCCACTTCCTCGATCCTGCCGTACTCGTAGCGGCTGTAGGCCTCCCCCCGGCACATCTCCTGGATGCAGCGCTCGCAGGCGTAGGCCATGCGGTCGTTGATCATCCCCAGGATGGCCCGCTTCAGGTTCTCCTTCTCCTGGGCGACGTACGGGGGGTGAAGCGCCCCCTTCCGGGAGACCGGCTGGGAGAGGATCTTCCAGAGGAACCCGAGCGACTGCTCCAGCGCGCGGATTTTCTTCGGGGCGAACCGGTCGTTCACCGCGTCGAAGCGCAGGGACATGATGTGGCGCTCGCCGATCTTGAGGACGTCCGCCCCCATCGAGGCCCCGTAGAGGTTCTCGAGGTACTCCACGATCTTGCGCAAGGTGGGGTAGCCCCGGCAGCCCCGCCGGAGCACGGAAGGCAGGAGCGCCACCTTGGTGGCCTCGTCCCCCAGGGGCTGGTGCACGTGGAGCGCGATCGTGATCGTCTTGAACTTCGGGGTCGGGTGGACGAAGATCCTGAAGCCGCGGGAGGGCTCGTACGCCTCGAAGTCGGCCTGTTTCATCGGCGGAAGAACCTCTCGAGGTCCCCGAGCGTGAGCCTGACGGCGGTGGGCCGCCCGTGGGCGCAGGCGGCCGAGAAGTCCAGGCCGGAGGCGTCCTCCAGGAGCCGCGCGATCTCCTCCCCCGAGAGGCGCCGGCCGAACTTCACGGCCGCGCGGCAGGCCAGGAAGCCGAGCGCCCTGTCGAGGACCGGCACGTCCGGCTCCGCCTCTTCCGCCAGGTCCAGGAAGTCCGTCAGCAGGGCCGCCGGGTCGCCCTCCGCGACGAGCGCCGGCACCGCGCGGACCGCCACCGCGTCCCGGCCGTAGTCCTCCACCTCGATCCCGAAGGATTCCAGCAGTTCCCGGGAGTCGTCCAGCCGGGCGCGATGCTCCCGGTCCAGGGTGACCACGGCCGGCAGGAGCAGGCGCTGGCGGGCGATCGAGGCGGACGCGTACTGCTTCCGGAGGTCCTCGAGCATGACCCGCTCGTGGAGCGCGTGCTGGTCGATGATCCTCAGGCCGTCCTCGACCTCCTCGACGAGATAGCGGTCGTGGACCTGGAAAACCCGCCGTCCCGTCGTCACGAGAGGGGTCGCGGCCGGGCCCGGGGATTCCCCGCCGAAGAACTCCACGACCGCGCGGGCGGCCCCTTCCGGGAGGGTCGCGGCGGATCCCCCGGGCGCCCCGCCGTCGAGCCCCAGCCGCGGGTCCAGGTCGCCGCCCAGGAGCTTCTTGCGGAGGGCCAGGGCCAGCCGGTCGTGCAGTTTCCAGACACTGCGGAAGCGGACCTCGATCTTCGTGGGGTGCACGTTGACGTCGACCTCCTCGGGCGGGAGCCGGAGGAAGACGAAGGCCACGGGGTAGCGGCCGTGCGGGATCATCTCCCGGTAGGCCTCGTTCACGGCGCGAAGGAGCACGCGGTCGCGGATGAAGCGGCCGTTGAGGAAGAAGGATAGGCCCTTGGCGCTGAGCCGGCTGAACTGCGGCGGGGCGAGCCACGCCTGGAAATCCTCCTCCTCCGCCTCCAGGAGGGCGCGGGCCACGTCCTCCCCGAAGAAGACGCCGATGCGCGCGCGGCGGTCCGAAGGCGCCAGCGCGTGGCGTCGCTCGCCGTCCACGAAGAGGTCGAAGCGGACCTCGGGGCGCGCCACCGCGAACCGGGCGAAGGCCTCGACGATGTGCTCGGTCTCCACCTCGATCGACCGGAGGAACTTCCGGCGGACGGGCACGTTGTGGAAGAGGCTGCGGACCTCCACCACCGTCCCGGGCGCGGCCGCGGCGGGCCGCGCGGGCGAGAGCGCCCCGTCTTCCGCCGTGATCTCCGCGCCCTCCCCGCCGGGCGCGCGGCTCACGATCCGCACCCGAGCCACGGACCCGATGGAGGCGAGCGCCTCCCCGCGGAAGCCGAAGGTGGAGATGCGGAAGAGGTCCTCCGCGGACGAAAGCTTGCTCGTGGCGTGGGCGGCGAAGGCGAGGGGCAGGTCCTCGGGGCCCATCCCGGCGCCGTTGTCGGACACGCGGACCAGCTTCCGCCCCCCCTCCTCGGCGTCCACGCGGACCTCGGTGGCCCCGGCGTCGAGGGCGTTCTCGACGAGCTCCTTGACGACGCTCGCCGGCCGCTCGACGACCTCCCCCGCAGCGATCTTGTTGACGACGTCGCCAGCGAGGATCCGGATGGGCGCCATGGGGCTGTACCTTAACAGATGCGGGCGGCGGGGGCAAACGCCCGGTGGGTAAGGATCTGATGGACAGACCTCAGCTCCTCCGCTAGAATCCCCCCCTTCCATTTGCGGCAACATCACCCGGGAGAGCGGGGCATGAAGCGCGCCATCGGCCGCGGCCGGCCGGGCCCTCCGGCGGATCTCTTCGAAGGCCTCAATCCGGAACAGGCCCGCGCCGTCCGGCACGCCGACGGACCCCTCCTGGTCCTCGCGGGCGCGGGGTCGGGAAAGACGCTCGTGGTCACCCGCCGGATCGCGCACCTGCTCGCCCGCGGCGCCTCCGCCCGCGGCATCCTGGCGGTCACCTTCACCAACAAGGCGGCCCGCGAGATGCGCGAGCGCGTGGCCCGGCTCGTGGGGGCGGCCGCCGCCAAGGAGCTCACGGTCCGCACGTTCCACTCCTTCTGCGCGCGCGTCCTCCGCGAGCACGCCGGCCTCCTGGGCCTGAGCCGGCGCTTCGCCATCTGCGACGAGTCCGACCAGCTCTCGGCCGTCAAGGGCGCGCTCCGGGAGCTCCACGTCGGAGAGGCGCGCCTCCATCCCCGCGCCGCCCTCTCGCGCATCTCGCTGTTCAAGAACCGCCTGGTCGCGCCCGAGGGGGCGCTCCGGGAGGCCGTGGACGACTACGACGAGCTCGTGGCCCGCGCCTATCGCGCCTACGACGCCCACCTCCGGCGCTCCCGCACGGTGGACTTCGACGACCTCCTGCTCCTGACGAGGAAGCTCCTGGCGGAACACGCGGACGTCCTCTCGCGGTTCCAGGACCGGTACCGTCACCTGCTGGTGGACGAGTACCAGGACACCAACGTCCCCCAGTACGAGATCCTCCGCCTCCTGGCCGGGGAGCGCAGGAACCTCTGCGTGGTGGGGGACGACGACCAGTCCATCTACGGCTGGCGGGGGGCGGACGTCCGCAAGATCCTCGAGTTCGAGCGCGACTTCCGCGGCGCCGAGGTGGTCCGCCTCGAGACCAACTACCGCTCGACCGTGGAGATCCTCGATGCCGCCAACGCCGTGATCCGGAACAACCGGTCCCGCCACGAGAAGACCCTCCGCGCGGCCTGCGGCGGGGGCGACCCGATCCGCATCCTCGAGACGGAGGACGAGGAGCACGAGGCGGCCTTCGTGGTGGACGAGATCGCGCGGGAGGTCCGCGCCGGGCGGGCGAGGCTGGGCGACTTCGCGATCCTCTTCCGGACCCAGGTCCAGCCGCGCGTCTTCGAGGCGCGCCTGCGGGCGGCTCGCCTTCCCTATGATCTGGTGGGCGGGATGTCCTTCTTCGACCGCAAGGAGGTGCGCGACGTCCTGGCGTACCTGAAGCTCGCGGCCAATCCGGAGGACGAGCCTTCGCTCCTGCGGGTGGTGAACGTCCCCCCCCGCGGCATCGGGAAGTCCTCGATCGACCGCGTGGTGGATCAGGCCACGAAGGAAGGCGTCGCCGCGGGGAGCGTGTTCGACCGGACGCCCGGCGTCCCGCCCGAGGCCCTGGCCGCCTACCGCGCGTTCCGCGGCGTCGTCGCGGGAGTGCCCGGCCTCGTCCGGGAGGCGGGGCTCACGGGGGCCGCCCGGGATCTCCTCCAGAAGATCGCCTACAGGTCGGAGATCGACCGGTGCTACCCCGACGAGGTCTCGCGCCAGGCGCGGTGGGCGGCGGTGGAGGAGGTGCTCAACCTCGCGGAGAACCACGAGCGCCGCGTGCCGCGGGCGACGCTGGAGGGATTCCTTGAAGAGGTGGCCCTCTCCACGGAGGAAACGCCGGAGGACCCGGAGGACGGCAGGCCCGCCGACGCGGTCACGCTCATGACGCTCCACGCGGCCAAGGGCCTCGAGTTCCCCCGCGTCTACATCGTGGGTGTCGAGGAAGGATTGCTCCCGCACGCCCGCTCGATCGCCGAGGACACGGTGGAGGAGGAGCGGCGCCTGATGTACGTGGGGATCACGCGGGCGCGGCGCTTCCTCACGATCACGCGCGCCAGGACCCGCGCCAAGTACGGCCGGCGCGAGGGATGCGTGCCCTCGAGGTTCATCTACGAGATCATGGGAGAGGAGCCGCCCTTCCCCCTCGCAAGGCCTTCTTCAAACCCCGCGGCCGCCCCGAAGGGAAGGAAGCCGGCATCGCGGAAGGGGCGTCAGGAGGCATGCGGCAGGGGGACCAGGTCGAACTTCCGCCGGGTGTAGCGCCGGAAGTGGGTGTAGCCCGCCTCCCTGGCAAGAGCCGTCGCCTGATCGAAGGCGTACCCTACCAGCTCCGGTTCGTGGGCGTCCGACCCGCAGGTGATACCGATCCCCATCTCCCGGGCGGCCTTGAGGATGCGGAGGCTGGGGTAGACCTCCCGGGCCGGGCGGCGCAGGCCGCTCGTGTTCACGTCGAGCGCCAGCCCCGCCGCCGCCACCGCCTCCAGCGCCCGGATTTCAATCGGGGCGTAATCCCTCGACGGACGGTGCCCGAACTTCTTGACGACGTCCGGGTGGCCCACGATGTCGCAGAGCCCGCTCCGGGCGAGCCCCGCCACCTTGTCGTAGTACTCCGCGTAGATGCCGTAGAGGTCCCGGTCGTTGAAGCGCCCCATCTGCTCCGGATTGTCGAAGCCCCACGAGCCCAGGAAGTGGATCGATCCGATGACGTAGTCGAATTCGGCCATGTCCAGGACGCTTCGGGCATAGTCTTCCGTCCCCGGGTGGAAGTCCGTCTCGAGCCCCAGCTTGACCGGGAATTCCGGGAAAGCGCCCTGGCACCGGCGGACGAGATCGATGTATTCCGGGAACTGGTCCAGCACCATCCGGTTGGTCGGATCGTACTCGGGGGGCATCGGGCTGTGGCAGGAAAAGCCGATCCCCGCGAGCCCTGTCTCCAGCGCCTTCCGCGCGTACTCCTCGGGCTCGCCGGTGGCGTGCTTGCAGAGCCGAGTGTGGAGGTGGGTGTCGAGGATCATGTCAGAGGCGCCGGATGATGCTGATCACGAGGTCCTGCGCGGACTCCGGGGTCGAGGCGGCCGGGGTCCCCCGGTTCTCCTTGCTGGACATCAGGTCGCGCACGCGCTTGGCGCGCGCGGGCGGGAGGATGTCGAAAAACCGCTTGGACAAGGCGGCCTCGGCCCCGGCCAGCGCCAGCGCCAGTTCCGCGTCCTCCACCCAGCCCACCACGGGAGCCAGGTCCTCCCGGCGCATGCGGACGATGTCCTGGAACGAGAAGACCAGGGTCCGGAAGGAGTCCCCCAGGTCCGGGTTCTCCCGGTGCCCGCCCACGTCCAGGTCGCGCCCGTCCCAGTAGCGCATCTTCACGCGGTGGTTGCGGGCGCAGCGGTCGCAGTAGAAGCGGATCTCCCCGTACTCGCCGATCCCGGGGACGACCGTGTAGCCTTCGGCCGGCGACGCGCAGTTCATGCACTTCATGCGACGCGCATCATAAGGAGGCCGGCTCGCGCGCCGCAAGCCTTTTCCGGCCGAGGGCCACCCCGAGGCCCAGGGTGACGGCCGTGCCGATCGGGAAGTGCCAGGGCCAGGCGACCTTGAAGGGATGCAGGAGCCCGCCTTGGGGGACGAGGGCGAGCGCGGCGGCCAGCACGAGCCCGGCGCCCGCGAGGACCCATAGGACCTTGCGGTATTCCCCGCGCAGAAGGGGCACGCCTCCCGCCGACACGGCCGCGGCGGCCGCCACCGCCGCGATCCGGGCCCAGCCGTGGTGCTGCCAGCTCAGCGCGAAGACCAGGAGCATGGAGAACGGGACTCCCCAAACCAGCCCCCGCGCGTCGCGGCCGAAGGGGATCAGCGCCAGCAGCAGCATCCCGAGCAGGGCCCCGTAGGTGTATCCGGCCATCGCCAGCGCCATCTGAAGGATGTCCGGGTACTGCTGGATGCGGTCGCACATCGCCGCCGCGGCGCACAGTCCCACGGCCGACACGAGGACCAGGATCCGGGAGACGAAGACCAGGTGCGCCTCGGTCGCCGGCTTCCGGAGCAGGGGCTTGTAGAAGCTCGAGAGGGCCGTCTGAGCCATGGCCGAGAGCGTGGAGGTCGCCGTGGCCGCCGAGAAGATGGCCGCGAAGAGGAGACCTTTGAGGCCCAGGGGCATCGCTCTCTTGATGAAGATCGGCAGGACGTTCTCGGCCCGCCGGTCCAGGAGCGCGGCGTCCTTCTCCCCGGGAGGGTAGTGCTGGAAGTAGGCGTAGATCCCGACTCCCACCGTCAGCATCAGCAGAGGCAGGACCTGCCTCACGGACGACCAGAGCACCGCCTTCCTTGCCTCGCCGGCATCCCGACAGCAGAAGATCCTCTGGGCCGTCATCTGGTCGGTCCCGTGCGAGGCGAGCGTGAGGAACGGCATGCCGAAGAGGCCGCACCAGAGGGTGTAGGACGCGTTCCGGTCGAGGCTCAGGTCGAAGAGGACGAACTTGTCCGCCTGGCCGCCGAGCCTCGCGATCTCGGAAACTCCGCCCGGCACGGCCCAGACCCCCGCGTCGAGCGCCACCAGCCCTCCCGCGCAGATGATCGCGAACTGGACCACGTCGGTCCAGACCACGGAGGCGGTGCCCCCGATCCAGGTCCAGACGACGGAGATGGCCCCGAGGAGCACGATCGCCCAGACGATCCCCATGGACGTGATGTTCGTCAGGACGAGGGCGGCCACGAAGAGCCGGGCCCCCTGGGCGAGGAAGGCGCCCACGAAGAAGAGCGCCGTGGAGAGGCGGTCCACGGCCGGCCCGAGACGCTGGCCCATGAACTCGTAGGGGCTGTAGATCTCGTGGCGGTAGAAGGCGGGGACGAAGACATACCCGATGACGAACCGGGCCAGGATGACCCCCGTGGCCAGCATGAGATAGGTGTAGTTGCCTCCGCGGGCGAACGCGATCGCCGGAATGGCCACGAAGGTGACGCCGCTCACCTCGCTGGCGACGATGGAGCCGCAGACGGCCCACCAGGGGAGCTTGCGGCCGCCCAGGAAGAAGTCGCGGACCGTCTGCCCGCGGCCCGCCAGCCGCTCCGCCAGCCAGGAGGTCCCCAGGATGTAGGCCGCCAGGACGGTCCAGTCGAGCCAGTGCAAGCGGACCCCTCAAATCCGCTTCTGGAGGTGCCGCTCGGCCTCCTCGATGAGCGCCTGGACCTTGCGGTCCCGCGTGGGGTCGAGCCCCATGCAGTGCCTGAAGTCCACCAGCGCCGTCTTGAACTCCTTGAGCGCGAAGAGCGCCTGGCCCCTCTCGTAGTAGGCGCCGTAGAGCGCGGGATTGAGCCGGATCGCCATGTCCAGGTGCGTGACCGCCTCCTGGAAGAGCGACTTCACCTTCTGGTTCGCCTTCAGGAGGTACTTGGCCAGGGCCACCTTGACCACCCCGAGGTCCTTGAAGATGTAGGCGTACGTGGGCTCCAGCTCGGCCGCCCGAGAGAAGTCGGCGATGGCCCGTCGGTAATAGGGCTCGGGATCCTCGCTCCTCTTCCCCAGGCCCCGGGCGATGTAGAAGTTCACGATCCCGCGGAGGTGGTAGGCGTGGCTGCAGGTGTCGTCGAAGCCGATCGCCATGTCCAGGTCCTTGAGGGCCATCTGCACCATGGTGACGGCGCCGTGGACGATCTTCT
>CAYNDR010000217.1:406-1126 GCA_964395295.1 uncultured Planctomycetales bacterium | reverse complement strand
GTCGTCGAAGACCACGGAGACGTCCTTCCCGGAATCGCGGGCGTACCGTCCCCCGAAGATGAGGACGTTCGCCCGGTTCACGCGGGCGGGCGTGTGCTCCGGGCGCAGCTGGGCGGCCACCAGGAAGTCCTCCATGGCGTTCTTGCAGCTGGCGCTCGGGTCGTACCCGTCCATCGACTGGATGATGGCCCGGGCGAAGCGGTAGACGCCCCGCTGGGTGCGGATGTCGTAGTTCTTCTGCTGGCGGTCGATGGCCAGCGTGAGGCCCTGCTCCCCCGCGTCGAGCTGGGAGACGACCTGCTGGCGCCCGGCCATCCCCGCCGGTCCCGACGCGTCCATGCGGATGAGGTCCTTGAACATGTGGACCGCCTCCTCCAGGCGGCCCGCGTGGAGCGCGGCCAGGCCCTGCGTGAAGCGCATCTGATCGTCGGAGAGGACGTGCGCCCCGTGCAGGATCCGGTCCAGCTCCTCCGCCAGGGCCTTGGCCGACTCGTAGCGCTGGACGGGATCCTTGTCCATCGCGCGCAGGATCAGGCGGTCCAGGTCCTGCGACACCTCGTTGTTGTGCTTCGAGGCCGGGACCAGGGGGTCAGCGGCGATCACCCTCATGCCGAAGGCCCGTCCGTAGCGCGCCATCATGCTGCCCAGCCTGCCCAGGCCGATCAGGCCCAGGGTCTTGCCCCGGAGCTCGAAGCCGTGCGAGGTCCCACGGTCCCAGCG
>CAYNDR010000217.1:0-396 GCA_964395295.1 uncultured Planctomycetales bacterium | reverse complement strand
CGGCCGTCTTTGGTGGGGTAGATGGGGCCGCTCATGGGGTTGCCGGCGTCGAAGGGAGGCTTGCCCGTCGCCAGGTAGTACAGGGTGGCGCCCAGGGAGTAGACGTCGCTCCGCTCGTTGATGTCGTGCGTCCGCTCCAGGGCCTGCTCCGGCGGCATGTAGGAGGGGGTGCCGTGGACGTGGATCTGCCGCGAGAGCATGACGTCGTCGCCCGGCCCCAGCGTGCCGGCGGACCGGGCCAGCCCGAAGTCCGTCACGCGGACGCGCCCCTCCTTGTCCACCATGATGTTGCGGGGCTTGAGGTCCCGGTGGATCACCTTGTTCTCGTGGGCGAACGCCACGGCCTGCGCCGCGTCGCGCACGATCTCCATCGCCCTCCGGAGCGAAAGTCCCCCA
>CAYNDR010000216.1:5720-11045 GCA_964395295.1 uncultured Planctomycetales bacterium | reverse complement strand
GAGGAGTTCGGGAAGGCGCGCTTCGTCCGATGCACCCTCCAGAACGCACAGCGCGCGGCCGCGGAGTACGTCCAGGCGCTGGTGACGGACCTGGACCTCCACCGGTCCGGGTTCGCGCGGTCGGACGACATCACGATCGTCACCGGCCGCAGCTACGCGGACGAGGAGATCTGGTAGCCCGGCCCGGTCCTCCGCCGGACCTTTTCCGCGGCCGGCGTGTTGAATAATCATGAACAAGATGCGGCTGGCCGCCCTCCTCGCCCTGGCGATCCCCGCCCTCGCCGCGGGGAGGGCGGAGAAGTTCAACGTCCTCTTCATCGCCGTGGACGACCTGCGGCCCCAGCTCGGGTGCTATGGCGACCCGCTCGTGAAGTCGCCGCACATCGACCGGCTCGCCGCGCGCGGGACGGTCTTCACCCGCGCGTACTGCCAGCAGGCGCTCTGCAGTCCGTCGCGCATCTCCCTCCTGAGCGGTCGCTACCCGGCCACCACGCGCATCCTGACGATCGGCCCCGCCCTGCGCGAGACGATGCCGGACATCGTCACGCTCCCCCAGCACTTCAAGGACAACGGCTGCTTCACGCGCAGCCTGGGGAAGGTCTACCACGTGGGCATCGACGACCCGCCGTCCTGGAGCGTCCCCTCGTGGCAGTCCAAGAAGCCGCGCTACGGCCCGACGGGGGAGGCCGCCGTGCGGAAGCGGCGCGAGGAGTTCAAGGCCGCCGGCAAGCCCATCCCCCAGAAGGGCGAGAACGCCCCCTTCTACGGCGGGCCGGCGTTCGAGGCGCCGGAACTGGAGGACGAGGCGCTGGCCGACGGGGACATCGCCCGAGAGGCCGTGGCGGCGCTGGGGGAACTGGCGCAGAAGGCCGAGCCGTTCTTCCTGGGCGTGGGGTTCCACAATCCGCACGTCCCGTGGGTGGCGCCGAAGAGGTACTGGGACCTCTACAGGCCGGAGGACATCCGGCTCCCGGACAATCCCTACGCGCCGAAGGACGCCCCCGCGTTCGCCGCGCGGTCCGGAGACGACTTTTACTGGTACTCCAACGTCCCCAGGGACCGCGTCATCACGCCCGAATTCGGGCGGCAGTGCCTCCACGGGTATCTGGCGGCCGTGAGCTACATCGACGCGCAGGTGGGACGCCTCCTGGACGAGGTCGACCGCCTCAAGCTTCGCGGGAAGACCGTCATCGTCCTGTGGGGCGACCACGGCTACTACATGGGGGAGCACGGCTGGTGGGGCGGCAAGCACAACAACTACGAGGGGGCCACTCGAGCGCCGCTCGTCGTCTCCGTGCCGGGCGCGAGGCACCCGGGCGCGAAGTGCGGCGCGCTCGTGGAGTTCGTGGACCTCTACCCGTCGCTCGCGGAGATCTGCGGCCTGCCGGCGGCAGCCGGGGTGGAAGGGAAGAGCTTCAAGCCGCTCCTCGACGATCCGAAGGCCTCCATCAAGGACTCCGGGTGCAGTTGGTACCCCAAGGGCGGCTGCCTCGGCGTGGCGATGCGGATGGAGCGCTGGCGCTTCGTGGAGTGGCGCAAGGCGGGCCAGGCTTCCGTGTTCGAACTCTACGACCACGAGGCCGACGCGGCGGAGAACCAGAACGTGGCGGGGAGGCCCGAGAACGCGGAAACCGTCAGGCAGTTATCCGGCCGCCTGCAGCAGCGTTTCCCGGTGAAGCCATGAGACTTCTCGCCATCGCGGTCCTGATCGGCTCCGTGGCGCCCCGGGCCGAGCGTCCCAACGTCGTGATCATCCTCTCCGACGACCTCGGCTACGGGAGCGTCGGGTGCTACGGGGCGGATTCGAAGCTGGTCCGGACCCCGAACGTGGACCGGCTGGCGCGCGAAGGCCGCCGGTTCACCGACGCCAACACCACGTCCTCCGTCTGTTCGCCCACGCGCTATTCGCTTCTGACGGGGCGGTACTGCTGGAGGACGCCGCTCAAGCACGAGGTCCTCGGGGTCTTCTCGCCCCTGCACATCGAGCCGGGGAGGCTGAACCTCGCGTCGCTCCTCAAGCGGCACGGGTACGCCACGGCGGCGGTGGGGAAGTGGCACCTCGGGTATGGCACCGAGCGCCGGACGGACTACACGAAGGATCTCAAGCCCGGCCCCCTGGAGATCGGCTTCGACTACCACTTCGGGGTGCCCTCCAATCACGGGGACGTGACGGGCGTGTTCGTGGAAGACCATAGGGTCTTCGGCCTGCGGTCGGAAAAGATGGCGGCCGGCGATCCGAACTTCAAGGGGAAGGCGTCCATCGGCCTCGACGCGCCCCAGCGCGTGAACGAGGAGGTGATGCCCACGCTCACGGACAAGGCCGTGGCGTGGCTGGAGAAGCAGTCGCCGGGCAAGCCCTTCTTCCTCTATTTCACGCCCGTGGGGGTGCACAATCCGGTCACCCCTTCGGTGAAGACGAAGGGCGGGAGCGCCGCCGGGCCGTACGGCGACTGGATCCACGATCTGGACCTGTCCGTGGGCGGCGTGCTCGACACGCTGGACCGGATGAAGCTCGTGGAAAACACCCTCGTGATCTTCACCAGCGACAACGGGGGGAGCGGCCAGATGTCCGAGGTCGAAGGCGCGCGGCAGGCGAGCGAGCAGGTCTCGGCCATGAAGGCGGGGCTGGATCTCAACAGGCCCTGGTGCGGGCGCAAGCACAGCGTCTACCAGGGCGGATTCCGCGTTCCTTTCCTGGCGCGGTGGCCTGGACGCGTGCCCGCCGGCTCGGAGTGCGGGGAGACGATCAGCGTGGCGGACATGCTCGCGACCGTGGCCCGGATCGTGGGCGAGAAGCTTCCTCCTCCTTCGGAGGGGGCGGAGGACAGCTGCGACGTCCTCCCGGCCTTCCTGGGAGAGAAGACCGGGGGGCCGCTGCGGGCGGACATGATCGTGCACAGCGCGGACGGGAACTTCGCGATCCGGCAGGGGCCCTGGAAGTGGATCGAGGGGAAGGCGCATCCCGACACGAAACCGGGAGCCCTCCGGTCGCGCGCGGCCGAGTTCAGGCCCCAGCTTTACAACCTGGCCGACGATCCCGGGGAGAAGAACGACCTCGTCGGGAAGGAGCCGGAGGTGGCGAAGCGCCTCTCGGACCTGCTGAACCGCCATCGCGACCGGGGCTTCAGCCGGCCCTGATCTTCTGGGTCCCGGCGGCGCCCCCTGTTCGAATCTGCTCCCGAACGCCCGCCCGGTTGCTAGAATGCCTCCGCGAGGAGGGGTCCATGGAGCATCCGAGCGGAGCCGTCCCGGGAGAGGTCCCGTTCTTCCACGTCGAGGCCGAGTCGATCCCCGAGGCGTACTACGAGGCGCTCCGGGCGGTGCATTTCGGCGGCCACGCGATGCGGACGCAGTACGACCGAAAGGGGCCCGGCGGCGGGCACATCGACCCGCCCGGCAAGGAGGCCAAGGTCTCGATCCGCGTCCGGGATCCCTTCGCCCAGCCGCGGTACCCGGCGCTGAGCTACTGCGAGCGGGGGAAGTACATCGCCGAGTTCCTGGGGGCCAAGGACCACCTCGTCGTGCCGTACCTCAAGCTCCTCGGGATGGTGCGCGAGGGGCGGGAGTTCGAGGCGACGGAGTGGCCCTACAGCTACCACCAGCGGCTGGCCGCCTACCCGCGGTCGGACGGCACGACGTTCGACCAGCTGGAGGTGATGATCGACAAGCTGGCGAAGGACCCGATCACGCGGCGGGCGATCGCCACGACGCGCGTCCCGGAGATCGACCTCTTCCTCTCCGCGGACCTGCCGTGCCTGGGGGAGATCCAGCTGAGGGCGGTGGAGGACGGGAGGGGGCGGCTGGTGCTCAACATGCACTCGGTCTGGCGGAGCCGCGACCTCTACAAGGCGTGGGGGGACAACGTGGTGGGGATCACGAGCCTCCAGGCGCGGCTGGCGGCGCGGCTGGCGGAGAAGGCGGGCCGCGAGGTGCTCGTGGGGCCCTACAGCGAGGCGAACGGATCGCTCCACATCTACGGCCAGGACTACCAGGGGAAGGGGATGGACCGGTTCTTCGCGAACTATCCCGACCGGGAGGCGTTCCTGAAGCGGTCGAGGACGAGCGAGAAGGTCCGGGACACGGAGATCATCCCCCAGCTTGAGGAACTCCTGGGGGAGACGACCTGGGGCTTCCCGCCCTCGGCGGCGGCCCTGATCCGCGGCCTGATCGAGGATTACAGAGTGTCGCGATTCTTGCCCTAGCTGTTAACTCTGTCGCGACTCGACGGGGTTAACAGCTATTTGGCCTTCACGTCGTAGCAGAGCAGGACGTCCTGGTCGCGGATGTAGAGCCTGCCCCCGAAGATGACCGGGTGCGGCCAGCTGTTCTTGTCGCTCCGGTCGGGCTGGTCGAAGCGGCCCTTCTCCTTGTACGCCTCGGGGGTGGCCTCCACCAGGGCGATCGGCCCCGCGCCCCCTTCGCCCCGGATGACGAAGTGGCCGTCCGCGTAGGCGATGGAACCCTTGCCCACCCCCCGGTTCTGCCAGGCCACCTTGCCGGTCTTGAGGTCCAGGCACTTCATGCTCCTGTTGTCCAGCCCGTACACGTGGTCGCCCACGATGATGACCCCGCCGTGGTGGTTCTCCAGCTCCTTGCCGGAGTAGATCTCCTCGCACTGGAACCGGCCCCCCGCCCCCGCGACCTTGAAGCCGTTGTGGCCCACCCCGTAGGCGGAGGACACGAAGAGGAACCCGTCCTTGAAAACCGGGGTGGTGACGACCGCGGTCTTGCCGGAGCGGTCGGCGCGCCAGAGGACCGCTCCGCTGGCGGCGGCGATCCCCGCCACGCTCTTGTCCGTGAACACGAGGTACTGGTGCACGCCGCCGAAGTCGACCGGGACGATCGAGGTGTACGCCGCCGCGTCCGTGAGCTCCTTGCTCTGCCAGACCGGGGCGCCGGTGGCCTTGTTCAGGGCCAGCACGGTGCCCCTCGATCCGCCGGGCGTGCAGACGAGCACGTTCCCGTCGAGGAGCGGCGACTCCGAGTAGCCCCAGCCGGACATCATCCTCCCGCCGAAGTCCGAGGAGAGGCTCTTGGTCCAGACGACCTTGCCGGTGGCGGCGGCGGCGCAGACGAGGTCGCCGTGCTGGCCGAGGCCGTAGACGTTCGTCCCGTCGGTCGCCGGCGTGCATCGGGGGCCGGGGTAGCCGCCGCCGCCGCCCGGCTTGCCCACCGGGGCCGTCCACAGCTTCTTGCCGGAGAGGTCCAGGGCGACGATGGCACAGCCGCCGGATACGTCGCCCATCGTGAATATCTTGTCCCCCGCGAAGGAGACGCTGGCAAAACCCTCGCCCACGCCGGCGGCCTTCCAGGCGAGCGGCGGAC
>CAYNDR010000216.1:0-5710 GCA_964395295.1 uncultured Planctomycetales bacterium | reverse complement strand
ACCGGGCCACCCAGTCTGCCGCCCGCTCGGTCTTCGGCGAGGACGGCCTCTACTTCATCGACATCGGCTGCTACACGCGGGGCTATGGACCGCCGCTGAAGACCGCGGACGCGCTGCTCTGCATGGGCGCCGGTTTCACGCTCGCCCACGCCGGTGGCCTTCCAGGCGAGCGGCGGACCGCCCGCCGGCCACTGCTTGAGGAGCCCCGTGTCGGGCGAGAGGCCGTCCCGCTTCGGGCCGCGCCATTGGTTCCACTCCAGGCCCTTCGCGTCGGCGGCCTTGCCCTTGGCGGGCGAGGTCTGGGCGAGGGCCGTCACCATCGCCGAAAGGACGACCAGGATCCCGCAGGACATGCAGAGCTTCATGTCAATGTTCTCCCCGTCTGCCTTCGACTCAATACCATACATTGTACTCCACCGGACGGAAAATGTTCGGTGACATCGGGAGCGGCCGGGGCCATAATCCAGCCCCGGTGGAATGTTTTCACGCGGCCAAAGGAGGGAACATGAAATCGCGCGCGTTCGTCGCGGGGATCGCCCTGATCGCCGGGATCGCGGCCGGAATGCTGGCCCGCGATCTCCTGCACGGCCGGACCGCCGAGGCCCAGGAGCCCGCCAGGTCCATCCACATCCGGTTCCAGGCCACGGGCGTCCCCCGGGAGAAGGGGGAGTATTCGGTCTTCGTGGTGAACCAGGAGAACGGCGACCTCTGGCGGCACGACAGCACCCAGGCCGGGTATGTCAAGGCGGCCGGCCCGATCAAGTAGCAAAGAGTTGACGGCCCCGGGGGGATGCCGCATATTAGCCGGCCTGAAAGGAGAATCCGATGAAGGGCAACCCCAAGGTCATCACGATCCTGAACGAACTCCTCTCGGACGAGCTCACGGCCATCAGCCAGTACATGGTCCACTCCGAGATGTGCGACAACTGGGGCTACGCGCGGCTCCACAAGTCGGTCGAGAAGCGCGCCATCGACGAGATGAAGCACGCCGAGAAGCTCATCGGCCGCGTCCTCTTCCTCGAGGGGAAGCCGGCCGTCTCCGAGCTCAAGAAGATCAGCATCGGCGCCGAGATCCCCGCCCAGATCCGCAACGACTGGAGCGCGGAGGACGGCGCGGTCAAGGCCTACAACGCCGCGATCCGCCAGGCCGTGGAGCTGGCCGACAACGGCACGCGCGAGCTCCTGGAGTCCATCCTCAAGGACGAGGAGGCGCACATCGACTGGCTCGAGACCCAGCTCGACCAGATCAAGCAGATGGGCCTCCAGACCTACCTGGTGGAACAGGTGGACGAAAAGTAGGAGGTCCCGCCATGATCCGGGCCGCCCTTGCCGCGCTCCTCGCCTTTCTCTCGGCCTGCGCCGGCCGCGGCGCGCCGGTCAGAGGCGCCGCGGACGCCCCGTACCTCCTCGACGTCCCCTTCGAGAGCCGCTCCATCTCCTTCGAGAATCCCGCCGGCGCCCGGGGCGAGGGCGGCAAGGCCGCCAGCAAGCTCGGCCCGGGCCGCAAGGGCTCCCCGATGCGCGACGTCAAGGCGGGCGAGACCGTCACCCTCTGCGACATCGCCGGGCCCGGCGTCATCCGCCACGTCTGGATCACCACGCGCCCCGAGCCGATCAACCTCCGCGGGTTCCTCGTGCGCGCCTACTGGGACGGGCAGGAGCACCCCTCGATCGAGTGCCCGCTGGCGGACTTCATGGGCATCGCCCACGGGCAGGTCCGCGCCTACCAGTCGGCCGCCCACTCCGTGGGCCCGAGCGCGGGGATGAACTTCTGGCTCCCGATGCCGTTCACGAAGCAGGCGCGCCTGACCCTCACGAACGAAGGCCCGCGCACGTCGCCGGTCTTCTACCAGGCGGACTACACGGTCGGCGACGCCCTGCCGGCCGGCGTGGGGCGCCTGCACGCCAGCTTCCGCCGCGAGAGCCCCACGACCCTCAAGCAGGACTTCGAGATCATGCCGCGCCGGGAGGGGAAGGGCCGCTTCGCGGGGACGGTCATCGGCATCCGCTCCCTCGGCCCGGACTGGTGGGGCGAGGGCGAGATCAAGGTCTACCTCGACGGCGACCGGGAGTTCCCCACGATCTGCGGGACGGGGAGCGAGGACTACGTGGGCCTCTCCTGGGGGATCCAGCAGGCCGCCTTCCTCCACAACGGCTGCAGCCTGAACGAGGCGGGCTACGTGGGCATGTACCGCTGGCACCTGCCCGACCCGATCGCCTGGAAGAAGGACTGCCGCATCACGATCCAGCAGATCGGGTGGAAGAACGGGCTGTTCGAGCGGCAGGACGACTGGTGCGCGGCCGCCTTCTGGTACGAGTCGGTCCCCAGCGCGCCCATCCCGCCCTGCCCGGACGCCAAGGCCCGCACCGCCGACGTGGTGCCGCCGAAGAAGACGGAAAAGTGACTCCCCGCGAACGGGTCCTCGCCGCCGTCGCCCGCCGGCCTCCCGACCGCACGCCGCGCGACTTCTGGGCCGAGGAGCCCGCGTGGCGCCGGCTCCTCCGGCACGTGGGGCACGAGGACCGGGACCGCCTGCTCGACGAGCTGGGCGTGGACATCCGCCGGCTGGAGGTCCCCGCGCCGCCGGAGCGTGAGGTCGGGGGCGGCGTCTTCCGCAACTTCTGGGGCGAGCAGTACGTCTACCAGTCCACGCCCTGGGGGCCGATGCGCGAGGACGTCCGCGGCGCCCTGGCCGCCGCGAAGGAGTTCTCCGACCTGGAGCGCTTCGACTGGCCCACGCCCGACGCGTTCGACTACTCGAAGCTCGCCGATCCGTGCCGCCGGTACGAGAGCCATGCGCTGATGTACGGGTTCGCGGACGTCTGGCAGCGCCCCGCGCTCGTGAGGGGCTGGGAGGGGATGTTCCTGGACATGGCCGAGCGCCCCCAGTGGGCGCACTTCCTCTCCCGGAAGTTCACCGACTTCTACAAGGAGGACTACACCCGCGCCGCGGAGGCCACCCGCGGGCGGATCGACCTCTACCTCCTGATCAGCGACCTCGGGAGCCAGGCCGGGCCGCTCATCTCCCCGGCGATGTTCCGCGCGTTCGTCGCCCCGTACCTCAAGGAGATGGCCGACCGCATCCACGGCCTCGGGGGCAAGGTCCTGTATCACAGCTGCGGGAAGATCGCGCGGTTCATCCCCGACCTCATCTCCCTCGGGGTGGACGTCCTCGACCCCATCCAGCCCGCGGGCCCGGAGATGGAGCCGGAGCGGCTCAAGGCCGGCTTCGGGGAGCGGATCTGCTTCCACGGCGGGATCGACATGCAGAGGCTGCTGCCGAGGGGGACGCCCGCCGAGGTGAAGGCGGGCGTACGCCGATACTGCGAGACACTCGGCCGCGGCGGGGGCTACATCCTCGCTCCGGCCCATCTCTTCCAGCCCGACGTCCCGCCGGAGAACATCCTGGCCGTGTACGGCGCCGGCGTGTGACCTACCTCTGGACCCTGGCCGGGCCGATGTATTCCCGGGCCACGACCAGGTTGTCGATGAAGAAGCCCTGGTCCTTCGGGGAGGTGTTCGTGGGCCCGGCGCCGCCGAAGTAGCCGACCAGCGCCATCTCCCGGAGCGCCAGGTTCTCCACGTCCCGGAACCGGATGCCCTCGACCTTGCCGCAGGGCTGTCCGTCGATCCACGCCTGGATCGCGCCGTTCTTCTGTCCCGGGTCGTTCGCCTGGCACATGAGTTCGATGCACTGCCACTGGCCCGGGGTCAGTTTGCCCTCGCAGTCCCGCGAGGTCCCGTATTCCCCCTTCTGCTCTGGATTGTAGTAATAAAAACTGAGCTTCCACTGGTTCGTGACGGTCAGCATCGTGTTGAAGAAGTCCGATCCGTTGGGGACGACGCTCGACTTCCAGATGGGGTAGCCGTCGGGCTTGCGCTCGCGCGGGGTCGCGCCGACCCCGAAGAGCTTCACCCCGTTGCAGGGGGCGATGGCGAAGTCCTTCGGGAAATAATAATAGGCGCGCACGTGCACCTTCGGGAGACCCTCGGGGAAGACGATGCGGTGCCACCCGTCGGTCCCGTGCTCCTTCGCCTTGGCGCGGACCTGGAGAGACCGCCTTCCCTGGAAGACGGTCGCGCGTTCTTCCGTGACGGCCGATTTCTCGTCGGGCGCCGCCCAGCGCTTCTTCCACCCGTCGGTCTCGAAGTCCTCGCAGAAGACGAGGTCTTTCCTCGCCTCCAGTCCCCGTTCGCGGAGGTCCTGGGACGGGAGGAGAACCAGGAACAGGACGGAGCACCGCCTCATTTGCTTCCCGCCGCGGGCTGCCGGACCATCAGGGCCTCGATCGTCTCCTGGACCTTGGATTCGACTCCGTGCGCGAATTCGATCAGGACGTGGTCCTTGTCGGGCTCGTCGCGCCACTGGTTGGTCCCGTTGTCGAAGATGTGGTTGTACCCGATGGCGCGGAGCTTCCAGAAGAGGGCGTCGGGCCGGACGGCGAAGAGGAGCGCGGTCTGGTCCCAGCTCGGGCGGGTGGGGGCCTTGCCGAGGTAGAGCTCGTAGACGCGGCGGACGGGGTTGTTCGCGGGGAGTTCGCGCAGGCCCTTCCCGGTCTTGATGTCCTCCCCGAGCCCGCAGAAGTGGATCGTCCCGGGCCAATCACGGACGGCGGCCACGGTGGCCTGCGGATCCGTCTTGAAGTTGCCGTAGACCTTCGGGTCCAGGTGTTCCGGGTAGCGGCCGCCCATGCAGATCCAGCGGCGGATCTTCTTCCGGGCGAGCTCCTTGCCGGGGAGGGGGCTGTGCGCGTCCGCTCCGGTCTCCAGGAGGTCGCGGACGTTGGTCACGTCGCCCACGGTGACGAGCACCGCGCCCTGGTCGGGCAGTTTAGCCAGGATCCGGCGGTAGACTTCGGTCGAGGCGGGCGCGTCGTCGTAGGACTTGATCTTTCCGGGGAATTCCTCGGCGATCTTCTGGGCGTACTTGGAGCCGATCTTCGATCCCGTGTCGCGGCCGCGGGGGACGCCGATGGGGAGGTCCGGCCGCCCGTAGTAGCGGTTGATGGCCTCCACGCAGGGGGCGGACCAGCGGTGGCGGGCGCTCACCACGGTGGCGAGGATCTTCACCTCGCCCGCGTCCGCCAGGGCGTGGAGCATGGCGAGCGCTCCGGCGTCGTCGCAGTCCGAGTCCATGTCGGTGTCGAAGAGGATCGGGACGGGGTCGTCGGCGCGGGCCGCCGGGAGGAGCAGGGATGCCAGAAGAGCCGCGGATTTCAGCATCAGGCCACCGCCGCTTTCATGATGGTCTCCTCGTCCGCCCTGTCGCGGGGGATGTCGGCCGTGAGGCGCCCCTCATGCATCACGAGGATGCGGTCGGCCAGGTGCAGGACCTCCGGCAGCTCCGACGAGATGACGAGGATGGACATCCCGCCGTCCGCCAGTTCCGCGATGATCCGGTGGACCTCCGCCTTGGCCCCGACGTCGATCCCGCGGGTGGGCTCGTCGAGGATGAGGAGCTTCGGCCGGATGGCGAGCCACTTGGCCAGGAGCACCTTCTGCTGGTTCCCGCCCGAGAGGCTGCGGACGGCCTGCTCGCGCCCGGAGACCTTCATGCGGAGGTCGCCGATGTAGCGGTCCGCGACCTCGCGCTCCGCCGCGCCCCGGAAGACCCGGCACGCGTTGGAAACGAGGCGGTGGATCGAGAGGGTGACGTTCTCGCGGACGGTCATCGGCAGGACGAGGCCGCGCTTGCCCTGGCCCACGCCT
>CAYNDR010000215.1:0-11258 GCA_964395295.1 uncultured Planctomycetales bacterium | reverse complement strand
GTGACGCCTGGTGTTCTCCGTGTCTTTGTGGTGAATAAGGGGCATCATGTCCGGCACCCCCTAATAAAGTACATCCGGGCCGGGCGTGGCCGGTCGAACCCTGGCCGCCCCGGCCACGTTCCTATTACCATGAAGCGCCTCCTCCTGGCGAGCTTTCTGGCGGCCTCGGCCTGCGGCCGGGCGGCGGACCCGCCCCCCGCGGCGGCGGCCGACGAGGGCTTCGATCTCCAGGGCCAGCCCCGGCCCGGCGAGTGGCGGGACCGCTTCAGGGAGGACGGGCAGACCTTCGAGCAGTACGTGGAGGATTGCGCCAACCGCCGCGCCCCCGGCCGCGAGGTCTTCTGCCTCCAGCCCCTCGGGGACGCCCTGGAGCGCCACCGCGACACCCTCGACCTCATGCGCGGCTACGCGGAGGCGTTCTTCGGCGTCCCCGCCCGGGTCCTCGATCCCCTCCCGATGCCCGAGGAGGCCTTCCACGAGGAGCGCCGCCAGCACAACTCCACGACGATCCTCCGGTGGCTCGCCCGCCGTATGCCGGAGGACGCGGTCGCCTTCATGGGCCTCACCACGGAGGACCTCTACTCCCGGAGGCTCAACTTCGTCTTCGGCGAGGCGTCGCTCCGGGAGCGCACCGGCGTCTACTCGCTCCACCGATACCAGACCCCGGACGCGCGGCTCTTCCGGCGCCGCTCGCTCAAGCTCATGACCCACGAGGCCGGCCACATCCTCTCGATCGAGCACTGCGTCTTCTACAGGTGCGTGATGCAGGGCGCCAACTCCCTCCACGAGGACGACGGCCACCCCATGCACCTCTGCCCGGTGGACCTGAAGAAGATCGAGTGGAACACCGGGGTCGGCCGCCGGGAGCGGTACCGCCGCCTGCTCGACTTCTACCGGGGGGCGGGCCTCGAGGCCGAGGCCGAGTGGGTCGCCCGCCGGCTGGCGCCTTGACCCCCGCTCGGGCCCCGATTTGAGTTATAATCCAGGTAGACGCGCGGTGTCTCATCCACGAGGGCGGATCAGGCGGAGATGCTCCGTCTATGATGTTGGACCAATAAAGGGGGGTACCATGCGCTTCCTCGCCGCCTCGGCCTCCGCCATCCTCCTGGCCCTCGCCGCCTGCTCGAAGGAGAGCTCCGACGACGGCCCGCCTCCCCTCACGGTCCAGATCGTCACCCCCGCCTCCGACGTCACGGTCCTGCCCGGCACCGCCGTCAACTTCACGGGCTCGGTCGCGGACGGCACCGCGCCCTACACGTACCTCTGGACCTTCGGCGGGGCCGCGCCCGACGCGATCGTGGAGGACCCCGGCAACGTGACGTTCTCCACGACCGGCACGTACGTCGTGGCTTTCACGGCCACGGACGTGGACGGCCGCTCGGGCTCGGACTTCGCGGTCGTGAGCGTGAAGGCGGTCGTCGCCACGATCGCGTCCCCCGCCTCGGACGTCTCGATCTACAAGGGCCAGACCGTCACTTTCCAGGGCACCGACCAGGGCGCCGTCACCACGCGAACCTGGAGCTTCCCCGGCGGCACCCCGGCCTCGGGGAGCGGTCAGAATCCCGGCACCGTGACCTACAACACCGTCGGCGTCTTCACGGCGAGCTACACCGCGTCGGACGGGACGGCCACCGACACGGACACGGTCACCGTGACCGTGGTCAAGACGCTCACCTCGATCGACCTCACCCCCGTCGCCACCGACCTCATCCAGGGGAACTACGTCGACTACACCGTGACCGCCACGTTCTCGGACGGCCCCGCCGTCAACGTCACGTCCTCGTCCACCTTCTCGAGCAGCGACGAGACCAAGGTGACGGTGAGCGGCAACCGCGCGACGGCGCTCACGAGCGTCCCCGCCGGCACGGTCACGATCACCGCTTCGTACACCTGGGACGTCCTCCGGCAGGACACGGCCACGATCAACACCGTCCCGTCCGGCTCCCGCTACACCAAGGCCCAGATCAAGGCCCAGTGGAACACGCTCAAGCCGGTCGCCACGACCGCCAGCTACTCCTCGAGTCCAATCATGGATGTGGGCGACCTGGGGGCCCTGAACCCGGGCCAGCTCGCGGCCCAGATGACCACCGACGGGATCAACTGGACCAACTTCTACCGCTGGCTGGCGGGCCTGCCCGCCAACATTCCCAACAACGCCACCAACCAGGCCAAATGCCAGAGGGGCGCCCACGTGCTGGTGATGCTGAACCACCTCAACCTGGCCTACGCCGATCCCCATAATCCCCCCCTGCCCATCGGCGCCACAAGCAACTACCAGCACCTCGTCTCCTTCCCGGGCGAGCAGGCCTGCGGCGAGAGCAACATCTTCCGCGGGTGGTTCAGCCCCCCGAACATCGCCAACGTCCCTACGATCCCCGAGCTCCTGGACGGCTGGATGGACGACTTCGGGAACGAGCTCACCCTGGGGCACCGGCGTTGGATCCTGAACCCCGAACTCGCCACCACGGCCTTCGGCATGGTCTGGGCCGACCATCCATCGCAGAACCACACCGACTACGCGGCCCTGATGCACATCCTCGATGTATCTGCCCCCACGCCAGCCTTCGACTACGTGGCCTTCCCGTCCGAAGGCTTCTACCCCAAGCAGTGCTTCCAGGACCCCCCCGTGACTCCGCAGAACCCCGACCGGACGCGCTGGAGCTTCTCGGTCAACTCGGCCAAGTACGACCTGGTGAACGGGACCACGTACGTCACGGTGGTCCGGCAGTCGGACGGCTACAACTTCCCCATCACGACCAACTTCCTCCCGCCCGGCTCCGGCATTACGCCCACGATCGGCTTCAATCCCGACGAGTCGAACCTGGACGAGACCTATATCGTGACCATCCACAACATCCAGCGCCTGAGCCCCGCGGGGACCTTCGACTACAGCTACTGGGTCAACTTCTTCGACGTGACCGCGCCCTAGGGCTCGGGGAGATGCCCGGGGGGCCTCCGACAAAATAGACCGTCCGTTTTGTCGTAACGCCCCACGGCCCGAATCCGGCGTCCAATCGATAGTGCGTGAACGGCCGCCGGGCAGGACGTATCATAATGAACCGGCGGCGTTCCGCGGGGCAGGAGGCACCCATCGTGACGGGCGGGATTTGACCAGCCATGGGACACGAAGTCGTCTACTGCCACCGCTGCCAGACGCGCCTCCGGGGCGAGGATTTCAAGACCGGCGCCGCCTACCGCGTGGGCGACAAGGTCACCTGCTCCGCCTGCCTGGAGGAGATCTCCCAGGAACTGCCCCTCACCGAGCGGCTGTCCCTCCTGAGCAAGATCAAGGAGTTCGACTCGGGTCCGGAGCCCGAGCCGGCGCCCAGGAAGGCCTCCTCCGGCCAGATCAAGGTGCCCCCCGGGGCCAGGGGGACCACGAGGACCCGGACCATCCCCACCGCCTCCAAGGGCGCCTCCGGGACCACCTCCCGGGTGGGCGTCCGGCCCGGCACCACCCGGTCCATCCCCGCCGATGAAGAGCCGGGGCCCGCCCCGAAGCCGCGCCTCCCGCTGATCCTGGGAATCGCCGGCGGGGCCGCGGTCCTGCTGGTGGTCATCCTGGTCGTGGCGCTCGGCGGCCGGAAGAAATCGGTCGACCTCGAGGATTCCGTCATCGTGCCCAGGACCGCCGCCCCGCCGCCCGCGGCCGGCGCCAAGCCCCCCGAGGCCGCCCCCTCCGGCCCCCTGGGCCCCCTCGATGCGGTCCGGAAGTTCTGCAAGGACAACCCGGAGGACCTGGGCGGGCACGTCAAGGCGTGGGAGAAGATCCTCTGGGAGGTGGGAGGCGCCCAGATCAACGAGGCCAAGGCCGAGCTCGAGACGGCCAAGAAGCGGCTCAGCGAGGCCCTGGCCCCGGCGCTCGCGGCCGTCGAGGAGAAGTGGCGCGAGCACATGGGCAAGGAGGAGTTCAAGGCCGCGGAGGACCTCCTGGGGAAGGAGCAGAAACGGTACGAGATGCCGGACTGGACCCTGGCCATCGACAAGCGGATCCGCGAGATCCAGGACCAGGTGGCGACGCTCTTCGGGACGGTCAAACAGCAGGCCGTGGACGCCCGCGTCCGGAACTCCGCGGACGAGATGAGGGCCATCCGCGACCGCGTGGCCAAGTGGGGGCGGGAAGACTGCACCGCCGAGATCAACCGCATCTTCGAGGGCGTGGCGCTGGGGAGCGCGCCGGCGTCCGGGCCCTCGCCGGCGCCCGCGGCCGGCCCCGCGCCCGCCGCCGTCATCCCCGAGAAGCCGCTCACGAAGGAAGGCCAGGAATACCGCCAGCGCTGGGAGCAGGCCATGATCCTGGCCATCGCGCGCAAGCACTAGGACGCCCTCGCCGAGCTGGCGCGGGCCTCCCGGTCGATCGAGGAGAAGGACGTCAAGGAGGAGGCCGGGAAGGACGCCGAGTTCCTCCAGCAGATGGCGGCCCTCTGCAAGGACGCCCTCAAGGCGCTGGCCGAATGGGCGCCCCAGTCCGTGCTCTCCATCGCCTACCGCGACGAGTCGGGGAACCGGCAGGCCGCCAGCGACCCGGTCTACAGGACGGATCCCTATCACGTGGAGTTCCGGAAGGGGAAGAAGTCCCTCTTCGTCGACTTCCAGGACGTCACCGGGGACTCGCTGGCGGACCTCCTCCGGGAGAAGAGGAGGAACCTCTCCGAGAACGACCGCCGCGCCGCGGCGCTCCTGTGCCTGCTGGAGGGCGAGAGGGACAAGGCGGCGTCGCACCTGGGGGGCCCGTCCGACCGGATCCCCCCGAAGTACTGGAACTTCGCGGCCGAGGCGCGGTCCAAGGCCCCCAAGCCCGACGCCAAGGAGGCGGAGGCCCGCCGGCTCTACTACGCCGCGGACCGGGAATACCGCAGCCCAGAAACCCGGGGGAACGCCATCGAGAAGTACAGGTACCTCCGCGAGACGCTCGCGGTCACCGGGGGCGTCCGCCGCTACCAGGAGACGATCCTCAAGCGCTCGGAGGGCGGCAAGGAGTGCGCCCTCGTGGCGCACGAGCTCCGGGGCAGCGGCTTCTTCAAGCTGGCCCCGCACGAGGGCCTGACCGCCTGGACCTGCCAGGCGGACGTCACCAACCCGGCGGACGCCCTGTCGAACTTCGTGGACGTGGACTTCTACGCCCTGCCCCAGGCCGCCTACAAGTGCTGGCTCTACATGGGCGCCTGCTGTCTGGAGACGTTCGCTTGCTACATGCAGGCCACGGAACTCATGGGATCGAATCCCCAGAAACCCTCGCAGAAGGTCCCCTACGAGCCGGGCAAGGGCTTCGCCGCGGAGGTCAAGCTCCAGATCGCGAAGCTCAAGAAGACCGACGCCCAGCATGGCGGGCCCAAACAGCCCTCGCGCTGGGAGTGGGTGGAGATCTCCCTCCCGAAGTACGCCGGCCCCGGGCCCAAGAAGCTGAGGATCCTGAGCGAACAGCAGGGATTCTCGATCGCCTTCGCCGTGGTGAGCTCGACCCGGAAGTCGGCGCCCGACGAGGCGGAGAGGAACGAGCTGGCGAAGGTGAAGCCTCCTCCCCCCGACCCCGCCGACAGGGGCGTCCCCGAGCCCAAGGACTGGTTCCTGGCGTACCCCTTCGATCCGAACATCGGGCAGTCCTTCCCCCCGGAGGGCAAGATCGACCTCAAGGCCGCGATGAAGGGCAAGGGGGGGGCCAACGTCAAGTGGACGCCGACGCAGGCCCAGGTCGAAGACAACCGCCTGGCGCGCCTCAACTTCAAGCCCTTCAACAATCCCAACGACACCTGCGTCTACGCCCTCATCCACGTGCTGGCGCCGAGCCCCATGAACTGCAAGCTCCTGGTGGGGAGCGACGACGGCGTGAAGGTCTGGCTCAACGGGACGTCCGTCCACACCGCCGACCGCAACCGCGCCACCAAGGTGGACGAGGACCAGATCGGCATCAAGCTCAACGAAGGCTGGAACCGCCTGCTCTTCAAGGTCCGCAACCGGGACGGCGACTACAGCCTGGTCATGCGCCTGGCCGACAACAACAACCGCCCCATCGACGGCCTCCTGTACGACGCCAGCGGCGACCTCGGCGGGAAAGAGGAATAGAGGTTCTGGCCCTCGCGGCCCCCGCGAGTTAAAGTAATCCCGCACCCATGGGCAAGGAGATCGTCTACTGCGAGGGCTGCGGAAAGCGCCTCACCGAGGACGAGTTCGTCCGCGGCCGGGCCCACACGGTCGACAACCGCCCCTACTGCGTCGAGTGCAGGCCCCTCGAGGCCCCGCCGCCGCCCCCGCCCGTGAAGCCCCTCGACGATGCTCGGGGCAAGCCCGCGACCACGAGGATCCCCGTCCCCCCTTCCACGCGGCGCCAGCGGTCCCCGGCCCCCGGGGGGGCCCCTTCGCGGACGCCGCTCCTCGTGGTCGGCACGGTCGGCGGATTCGTCCTGGCCGTCCTGGTGCTGATCGTCCTGACCTCCGGCGGGAGGAGATCCTCCCCGCGCCCCGTGCCGGCGCCGGAGCCCCCGCGGGCCGCGGCATCGAACCCCGTGCCGCCGCCTCCTCCGGTCGAGGACCGCGCCCCCCGGGCCATGAAGAAACTCCAGGAGTTCGCCTCGACCTCCCAGGATCCGGAGGCGATCCTTTTGCGATGCGACGAGGCCCGCCCCCTCCTCAAGGGGACGCCCTTCGAGGCGAAGTTCCTGGAGATCGAGGGGCGCGCCCTGGAGGCCCGCAAGGCGAAGGGCAATGCCGCGCGGCTGGATAACTTCCTCGCCCAGATCCGCGACCTCCGCGAGCAGGACAAGACGTTCGTCCGGAAGGAGGAGATCCTCCGCATGCTCCGGTCCGCGGCCGACATGGCGGGGGCCCGCCGGGCGGAGGCCGAGCAGGCCATCGCCGAGTACGGCAAGGCGTTCGAGGAGGCCGCCGCGCAGGCGGCGGAGGCCGCGCGATCCGAGGCCGTGAAGCTTGCCGGCGAGAAGAAGTTCCCCGAGGCGCTGGCGAGGATCGACGGATACCCCGAATCCTTCCGGAAGACCCCGCACGCCGCGCCGCTGGCGGCCCTGCGCGAGGAGCTGGCGAAGAAAATGCCGGAGTGGGAGGCCGAGCGGAAGCTCTGGCCCTGGAACCTGTGGCGGATCACCTCGGGAAAGGAACGGGAAGCCCCTTGCCGCCTGGACGCGCACGAGGGGCGGAGCAACGTCTACCTGACCCACCCGGTGAGCCGGGAGGCGCCGGCCTCGCTGGAGCGCGAGTTCGAGATCCCCGCCGGGAAGCGCGCCACGCTCTCCTTCTGGGTGACCCACCACGGGCTGGGCGACTGGGAACTGCGCGTGATCGCCGACGGCAAGATGCTCCTGAAGCAGGCCGTGGGGCCCAAGGCGACCGAATGGAGGATGGTCCGCCTGGACCTCACTCCCTTCGCGGGCCGGAAGTTCCTCCTGCGCCTGGAGAATGCGGCGACCGAGTGGATCTGGGAGTTCGGGTACTGGAGCGACATCGAGGTCAAGGTGGAGGGGGAAGAGGGCGTCCTCGTCCTCACCGCGGGCGCCGCACGGCTCTTCGGGAAGTCCCTCCAGCTTTCCGGCCCCGGCCCCGACCAGCACCTCATGGGATGGAACACCAACGGGGACCGGGCCGAATGGCCGCTGGAGGTCCCCAAGGCCGGCCGGTATGCGGTCGAGATCGTCTACTCCTGCGGCGTCCCGAACTCGGGCGAGTACGCCGTGACCGCGGGGGACGACCGCCTCGCCGGGAAGATCGCCCCGACGGGATCCTGGGACAAGGTCGAGACGGCCACCGTGGGCACGATCCTCCTCCCCCAGGGTTCGACGACGCTGGTGATCCGGGCCACGAACACCGGGGGCGGGCTGATGAACCTCCGCAAGGTCCGCCTGGTCCCCGCGCCGTAGCGCCCGACCCGTCGGCAAACGCCCGGCGGGCGGGGGTCGTCCAAATAAAGTGTTGGGCGGCCCCTCACGGCCGTGCTACTCTTTCCGGGTAGAGCCCTATGCCCCAGGATTACGACCGCTTCTTCGCCCAGACCGCCGTCCACAACAAGGTCCTCACGCCCGCGATGGCGGAGGCCTGCATGGAAAAGCTCCGCCAGCTGGAGATGGAGGGCGAGGCCGCGACCTTCGCCCTCGTGGCGGTGGACGAGGGCGGCGTCCCCCGCGAGAAGGCGGAGAAGATCATCGGGCTCATCAACGGGAAGTTCCCCGGCAAGCACCCCCCGATCGACGCGCCCATTCCGCCCGCGCCCAAGGCCGCCCCGGCCCCGGCCCCCCTGAAGATCAAGGCCGCCCCGAAATCCCCGCCCGGCGCCCGGGCCCGCGCCGCGGCGCGCCCTCCGAAAAAGTCAAACCGCGCGGCCTTCCTCGCGGTCGCGGGCGGCGTGGTGATGGTGGTCCTGGCGGTCGTCCTCGCCCTGGCCCTGAAGGGCAAGCCAAAACCCGCGCCGGAACCGCCCAAGCCGGCCGAGATCACCAAGGCCCCCGAGCCCGCCCCCAAGCCGCCCGAGCCCAAGCCCGAGCCGAAGCCGGAACCCAAGCCCGAGCCCAAGCCGGCCCCGCCCGGGGCCGACGCCGAGGCCGAGTTCAAGGCGCGGATCGAGGCCAAGCGGAAGAAGGCCCGCGAGCGGGTCGAGGAGGTCCGCAAGGAGATCGTGGAGGAGAAGAAGGCGGCCGACCAGGCCGAACGGGCCCTCCGCGACCGCCTCTCGCAGAAGCCCATCGCGGCGGCCCTCCGCTCCGGAGAGAACCACGCCCGCGCCCTCATCCGGACCTTCACCTTCACGGACGTGGAGCTCGACGCGGGCGGGAAGACGCTCGCCCTCCCCTGGGACGCCCTCACGCCCGCCTCGATCCTCGCCGCGGCCGACGCGATGTACGACCTCTCGAACGCGGACCGGCAGTTCGAGCGGGGGCGCTTCCTCGTGGCGCGCCGCCTCTGGAAGGAGGCCCTCGAGGCCTTCCAGCGGGCCGTCAAGATCGACGAGAACCTCCAGTCGAAGGTGGACGAGGTCAAGGACCTCCTCGAGCGCCTGGTCTCCGGCCAGGGCTCCTTCAAGGGCGCCGCGCGGCGCGTGGGCCGCGACGGCCTCGTGCTCACCTACGACTGGAAGAGCGAGGCTCAGGCCGCCGACTTCACCCACGGCCTCAAGGTCGAGAAGGAGACGGCCGTCCTCCAGTCCGAGAAGAAGGCCGGCGTGGGGCTCCACGAGGTGGAGTTCCTGGACGAGGTCGACCTGGACCTCAAGCTGGCCGCGAGCGGGAAGGTCACGGTCCACCTCTTCGCCCGCGAGGGGGGCTACGAGATCGAGATGGGCCCCGACGCGGCGGTCCTCTACCGCGTCGAGGCCCGCGCCGCCGAGAAGCGCAAGGAGCTGGCCCGCGGCGGCAAGGGCAAGCTCCCCAAGGACAAGCCCCTCTCGGTCCGGGTCACCGCCCGCGAACGGGGCTTCAAGCTCTTCCTCGACCGCCAGGAGGTCCTGGCGCACGTGGACCCGCCCCCCGAGGCCGAACAGCCCCCCCTGAAGGGCCGCATCGGGTTCTCCATCGAGGGCGGGAAGCTCGCGATCGCCGCTCCGCTGGTGGTCCAGGGCCGCGTGGACCCGCGGGAGCTGGAGAAGCACTTCGCGGAGATCGAGGTCCTCACGCGCCGCGCCAACGACCCGGAGCTCCAGGACATCGAGCAGAGGCGCATCCAGGAGCAGGCGGAGGAGATCCTGGGCCGGAAGGGGCTCGCGCTCACGGCCGACGACCGCCACTTCATCTTCCGCCTCCCGCCGAAGGAGCTGGCCGCGTACGACAAGGTCAAGCAGGCGGCGGCCCAGGACCTGCCGCCCTCGCAGGAGGAGGAGGAGATCAAGGCGCCCCTGGACAAGCTCATCGCCGCCTACAAGGACGTCCCCTCGCTCTACTACCTCCGGGCGCTCTACCACTGGGAGCGGCAGGACGCGGCGCCGGTCAAGGAGGACGTCTGGAAGGCCCTCGAGCTCTTCCCGGACTTCACCGAGGCGCTGGTCCTCCAGGCCCGCTACTGCGAGTGGCAGGGGGACCGCGACGCCGCGCTGAAGGCCGCCCGGCGGGCGATCGAGACCATGCCCGACTACGCCCCGGCGTACGTCGCGCACGCCATGGGGACCTTCCGCCGCGACCGCGAGGCGGCGGGGGACCCCTGGTCGGAGGACCTCCGGCTGGCCTCCCGGCTCCAGCCCTCCAACCGCGAGGCCCAGAGCTACCTGCGCATCCTCAAGTACGCCTCCCGCGGGCCGCGGGACCTGGGGTGCCGCTTCGAGCTGATGACCGAGCACTACCACGTGGTCACGGACATCGGCGAGGAGGCCGCCAAGCTCTACGGCACTCGCCTCGAGGCGGCGTACCGCCACTTCTCGGACGCCTTCCGCGGCGCCTTCGCCGAGCGCCCGGGCCCCAAGCCGCGCGTGGCCGTCTTCAACACGCGGGAGAACTACTACACCTACTTCGAGCTCCTCAGCGAACAGCGCGGGGAGCACACGCTCGGGGTCTTCCGCCCGAACCTCAACGAGCTGGTGCTCTTCGAGCACATGGACATCGACGCGACGCTCAACACCCTCTACCACGAGCAGTTCCACCAGTTCATCACCCGGATCGTCCCCCACCCGCGCCCGTACTGGTACAACGAGGGGATCGCGGAGTACATGTCCGGCATCACCGTGAAAGACGGGAAGGTCGCGGAGTCCGGGCTCCTCCAGAAGGACCGGCTCAAGATGCTCCAGGCGAGCATGGCCCTGGGCTTCTCGATCCCCTTCGAGAAGATCATGCTCGAGACCCCGCGGGAGTTCTACAGCGGCCCCGTGGGCTTCAAGTACGCCCAGGCGTGGTCGATGCTCCACTTCTTCTACGAGCACGAGAAGGGCCGGCACCGCGGCCTGATCGAGAAGTACTTCGACGAGCTGCGCTCCGGCCGGACCGCCCGCCAGGCCTACGAGGCCGTCTTCAAGGGCAAGGCGGCGGACCTCCAGAAGGAGTGGGCGGAGTACGTGAAGAAGCTCAAGGCGTGAAGCCGGACGCCGGACAGCCCGTCCTTGGCCGGGGATCCGTTCAGCCCTGTTGCCTCCCCACGACAAAATGGACGGTCTGTTTTGTCGGAGGTACGGATTGACGACCGCAAGCCCTAGCGGCCGCCGCCGGCGGCCCTCGGCCCCTCCCTCTCCCCGGTGGTGACCACGACCTCGAAGTCGCTCCCCTTGAGCTTGTGCAGGGCGCGCATGTGCTCGTAGTTGATGCGCCTGTCCGGCGTGGCGCAGAGGTCCAAGTCCC
>CAYNDR010000214.1:445-11335 GCA_964395295.1 uncultured Planctomycetales bacterium | reverse complement strand
GGAAGGCCACGTCGAGCTTCAGGATCTCGACGAACTCGATGACGCCGCGGTTGGCGATGTTGAACTCGCCGTCGAAGTTGAAGGCGCGGGGGTCGGAGTCGCTGCCGTACTCGGCGATCTTGCGGTAGTTGAGGTCGCCGGTGAGCTCGGTGGAGTCCTGGTTCTTCTCGTCCTTGGGCTGGAAGGTGCCGATGCCCACGCGGTCCTTCTCGGAGAGGACGAGGCGGCGGACGCGGACGCGCTGGATGGCCTCCTTCCAGTCCCCCTTGGTCTTGCGGAGCCACTCGTTGAGGGTCCGGCGGCAGGAGGGGCAGAGGTCGCCCTCGACGCGGAGGGGATAACTGCCCTCGAAGGTGCGGTTGACCTCCTTGAGGACGGTCTCGCGGGCCTCCGGGGGAACCAGGCGGAGGGGCTCCTCGTGCATGGGGCAGTCGTTCCAGGCGTTCGGGTCCTTCTCGTCCTGCCAGGCGAAGGTGTAGAGCGCCCCCTCGCGGGTGCGGGAGTAGGCCTCGAGCCCCTTCTTGAGGGTGCGGACGATCGTGGACTTGGAACTGCCCACCGGCCCGTGGAGGAGGAGGATGCGGCGCTCCGTCCCGTAGCCGTGGGCGGCGGACTTGAAGCTGTTGACCAGGTGCACGAGGGACTCCTCAAGGCCGAAGATGGCGTCGCGCCCGGCGCCCATCGGGTCCTTGAAGAAGTGGTAGCGGACGAGGGTCTCGCGGTTCTCGGTGTACTCCTCGTACCCGTAGGAGAGGACCATGTCGTAGACGCGCTGGAAGGCGTTGCGGAGGATGCGGGGGTTCTCCGCCGCGATCTTGAGATAGTCCTCGAAGGTGCCTTCCCAGTGGAGTTCCTGGTAGGCCTTCTTGTCGATGACCTTGTCCAGGGCCCCCATGAGCCGGCCGGCGAGATCCTGTCCTCCCATGGCCCCATCCCTCGAAAGAGGATCAGCGGAACAACCTTACTGGGCGCGGGCGAAATCCCGGGACGAACGGAGGGCGGCACTTCCTCGAGCGGGCCGATCAGGGCTGGTTCGCAAAGAGCAAAGAGGCTCGGCCCCTGCTCGGTCTTCCCTCTCGTCCTTCCACATCAATTATACGACGCCCCGGAAGGGGTGTCAAAGCGGTTCGGCCACGGCCACGAAGATCGCGGGTGTCCTTGGCCCGCAAGGGGTTACGGCGAAGGCCGGATCGGGTTCAATTTCTCCCAACCGCCGGGCGGCGGCGCGGCGGAACCGGCGGACGGGGAGGAAGGCCCGGAGGACGCGCTTGCCGAGTTCCTTGAGCTCGAAGGCGGCCGCGCCCCGGCGGTCCATGAGGTGCTGTCCGAAGAGCTCCACGCGGAAGGCCTTCAGGACCGACAGGAACTCCTTCCGGTTGAACTCGCGGAGGTGGGGGCGATGGACGGGCCGGGGGGAGCGCGGGGACCAGAGCTCGCGGTTGGGGGTCGAGACGATGAAGCGGCCGCCCGGCCGGAGCACGCGCGCGCACTCGGAGACGAAGCGCTCGGGATCGGGGACGTGCTCGATCGTCTCGAAGGAGACGACGGTGTCGAAGGCGCGGCCGAAGGGGAGGCGCAGGGCGTCGGCGGCGACGTAGGGCGCGGGATGGCGCCGCGCGGCATACCGGAGGGCGGGGAGGGAGAGGTCCGCGCCCGCGGCGCCGAGCAGGGCCGTCCCGTAGCCCGTCCCGCAGGCGACATCGAGGATTCGTCCGCGGGCCCGCTCGCGCGCGAACCGGTACCGCGCGAGGTGCTCCTGGAGCGACGCCTCGACCGCGTCGTCGGGGACCAAGCGCTCGCCGGAGAAAGTCATTGCGCCACCGGACCGGCCGCTATACCGTATCTGGACCCATGAAGCTCCAGGACAACCTCCTCCTCCGCCGGCTCCTCATGCCTCTCTTCTCCCGACTCAATCCGGGGGATGTCACGATCAGGCACCCGTGGACGGGAGACAGGATACGGGTTCACTCCTACCATCACAAAGGTTACTGGCTCCTCGGGAGGTGGCGCGAGGCGGAGACGATGAGGCTCCTCCGGAGGGTGACGCCCGCGGGCGGGACGGCCCTCGACCTGGGCGCCCACATCGGATTCCTCTCGCTCTACCTGGCGAGCCTGGTGGGGCCGCGCGGGCGCGTCTACGCCTTCGAGCCCGGGCCCAACAACCTCCCCTACCTCCGCCGGAACGTCCGGCCGCGGGCCAACATCTCGGTCGTGGCCAAGGGGGCGGGGAACACCGACGGCGAGACGACCTTCTACGTGGAGTCCCTGACCGGGCAGAACAATTCGTTCGTCCGCGGCTTCGACGTCTTCGAGTACTACCGGGACCGGGCCTTCGACACGAGGATCCGCGTCTCCGAGGCGCGGGTGGGGATCGTGACCCTCGACCGGTTCATCCGGGAGGAGGGCCTCCGTCCCGACCTCGTGAAGATCGACGTCGAGGGATTCGAGCGGGAGGTCCTGGAGGGGGCCGGTACCCTGCTGAGGGAGGCGAGGCCCATCCTGGCGATCGAGATCTCGCGGGACAAGGGCCGGGTGATGGAGATGCTTTCATCCGCCGGGTACGCCCTCTACACCCCGGACCTCCGGGCCGTGCGGAGGCCGGAGGATCTGGACGTCAACACCTTCTGTTTCCACCGGGAGCGGCACTCGGCGCTGATCCGGGGGACGGCTTCATGATCGGCCTCTGGCGCCGCGTCATGTACCGGACGGCGGCCGTCCTCAACGAGTTCCTCATCCCCGGGCCCTGGACCCTGCGGGATGGCCGCCGGGCGTTTCCCCTGCCGGTCCGGCTGGGACTGTGCCCCCCGAAGAACGCCCGCCTGAGATCGTTCATCGACCGGGGGCGCGGGTGGAAATCCTTCAACCTCGACTCCGTCCCGGACCGGATCGACGGCGAGGGCTGGTGGGGGGACCCCGAGATCGTGGTGCCCGTCCAGCCCGAGGTCCTGCTGGAGAAGGCCTGGCGCAAGGTGCGCCTCGGGGCGTGGAGGCCTCAGAAGGCCCGTCCCGTGCTTCCCCTCCCCCGCCCCGGCCTCAAGGGCCGCCCCCTGGTCTCGATCCTGATCCCGACCGCGGGACGCATCGTCCGGACGCTCCGGGGGCCGCTGGACCTGGTCGCCAATTGTGTTCAAAGCATCGAGAGGAAATCAACTTACCCGAATTACGAGATCATCATCGCACACAACGAACCCGACCAACCCAGCGTTCCCTCCATCCCCTATGCGCCAAAGTCCCCCTTCAACCTCGCCAATAAGATCAACTTCCTGATCCGCCAGGCCAAAGGGGAATACCTGATCCTGTTCAACGACGACATGGAGGTGATCGAACCCTCCTGGATTGAGGCCCTTCTGGAGTTCGCCCAGCAGCCGGATATCGGCGCGGTGGGGGCCCGGCTGCATTACCCGGACGGGCGCATCCAGCACGCCGGGGCCGTTTTCGGATACGGCACCTTTCTTGGGTGCGCCTTCGCGGGGCACCCGTACGACTGCCCCTCCGTCGCCCGGCCCCGGGAGTACAGCGCGGTGATCGGGGCCTGCGTCATGATCCCCCGCGGGGAATTCATGGACGAGCGGTTCCCCTATGCCTGGGACGCGGACCTCTGTCTGCGGATGCGTGCACGCGGCCTGAAGGTGGTCTACACGCCGTACGCCCGGTTGTTTCACCTGGAGTCCGTCACGGTCAAGCCCGGCGGTCCCTCTTATTTCCACGAACTGATACGGCTCCACCGGCGTTGGCCTCGCTGCATTCCCGACCCTTACTATCTTCCCAGGACGGAGATCTGCCGGCACCAGGACTGAAAGCCCTCCCCCACGCTCCCCGCCTCTCCTGGTCCCGCCGCGGGAAGCGAACGTCCCCGGGATTCAATCCTCCCCTGCATGGCGGACCCCGGGATAATCCCGCCTCCAAAGCCTCCGGATCTGCACCCACTCCTCGCGACATAATAGACGGCCCAGGAGCGCGTATAGGGCCACGCCGCAGACGACCCTGGGAATCAGGGGAAGCCCCGCCAGGTGACCAAGGGACCAGACCCCGGCCCCCATCGCCGCCGGGCAAACGGCCACCCGGATCCAGCTCGCCCCTAGGGCCCTGAATTCCAGGAGCCCGGCGTATCGCACGAACAGCCCCAAGGAAACGGCGAACGAGGCCCCCGTCGCAATGGAATAGGCCAGCGTCAGGCCGGATTGCCGCATTGATCCCATGAGCGCCAGGCTCAGGGGAATGTTCACGGCCACGGACACGATCCCGGAGATCAGGATCGCGCGAGGCCGTTTCATGGCATAAAAGGCCTGTACCAGGATCATATTCCCGAGAAAGAGAAGGGTGATCGCATACATCCTGAGAACCGCTCCTGTCTCGACCGTGGCCAGAGCATCGAACCTCCCGCGCCTGTAAATCAGGCCCACAATCGGCTCCGCCAGGAGCACGATCCCCACGGCCGTGGGAATCCCGAGGAACGCCGTCATCTTCAATCCCAGGTCGACGAAACGGCGGAGCTCGGCCAGGTTTCCCTTCGTGGCATTCCGCACCAACGCCGGGAGAAGGACGATCCCGAGCGTAATTCCAAAGATGTCCTGCGGCACGGAAATGAGCTTCTCTGCATAGGTGATGTGTGAGACCGCGCCTTCCATGTCGATGCGTGCCGCCAGCGCCCGGACGATGGCCCCGTGAGCGGCCTGCATCATGATCACGATCGCCAGGGGGGCCATCTGCCCCCACAGGTCCTTGACGGCAGGATGGAGGAACGGGCTGCCCCCCTTTCCCCGGAGCCGGAAATAGGAGGGAAGCATCAGGATGACCTTGACCGCGCCCCCCGCGATCAGGCCGGGGACGACGGAGAAGGCCCCCCAGCGGTCTGCCGTACACGCGATTACCACGAGGCCGGTCGCATTCACCGCCAGGGACTCCAGGGACGGGAGGAAGAACCTCCCGTTGGCGTTCAGAAAACCCCGGAGTGCGACGGCCATTCCCGAAAACAGCAGGAGGCAAAAGGCGAATCCCATGATCCGGGTCACCACTCGGACGTCTTCCGGCCCGAAATCGCGGGCCGCAGCCTGCGCCAGGAATGGGCTCAGGGCGGCCCCGGCCGCGGCCACCGCGCAGGAGACGAGGGCCATGACTTTCATCGACGATCCGGCGAATGTCCAGGCTTCCGCCACCCCCCGGGTCACCTGGATGGACGTGAACGCCGATACGAAGACGGCGGGGAGGTGCATCCCCATGAGAATGGCCACAGCCTGCGGAATGAAGAATGCCGAAAACACCAGGTCGGTCGAGTGATCGCTCCCGAACCGGTACGCCACATAGACGTTCAAGGCGAACGCGGAGATGAAGCCAAGCCCGCGCGCGAACACCACGCCAAGGGCGACCCTGGGAATGCTCATGGCATCGAGTGCAGCAGGCTCATCCCCGTGCGGCATTACCCACCGGCTTCGAAACGGAGAATCCCTTTATCCGGGGGCGGGCCCTCGCCCTTCGTCGCGCGACTTCCACCATTCATAGGCTTGCGCCAGGCCGCGGTCCAGGCCGTAGCGCGGCGACCAGCCCGTCGTGCGCAGCTTCGCGTTGTCCGCCACGATCAGCATCGGCTCCCCCGGGTAGTACGGCACCGCCCCCAGGCGGATCAGGTCCGGCCTGCCCCCCAGCGCGCCGATCCTCGCCACGATCTCCCGCACCGTCGGCGCCTCGCCCGACCCGATGTTCACCGCCCCCTCCAGCCGGCTGAACGCCACCGCGCACACCGCCGATGCCACGTCCTCCACATGGAGGAAGTCGCGCCTCTGCTCCCCGGGAGAGACGTCCGCCGGCTCCCCCTTCAGCACCGAGAGGATCACCGAGGGGACCAGGCGCCGCGGATCCTCGTGCGGTCCGTACAGGTAGAAGAACCGCACCCACGCCGATCCGGGGCGCTTCTCCACCTCCCGGCGGAGCGCGTCCTTGCACTGCGTGTAGAGCGTCGCCGTGGTCGTGGGACTGTCCTCGCGGAGGCGCCCCAGCGACGTGTCGTACTCGAAACAGGTGCCCGCGAAGACCGCGCGGCACCGGAGCTTCCCCAGCAGGCGCAGGCCCTGCTCCAGGCAATCCCGGTTCTCAGGGGCCGTCAGGTACTTCCCCGGCACCGCGTACCATGCCATGTTGATCGCCACATCCGGCTCCACCGGCACCAGGTCCAGCGTACCCTTGTAGAGGCGGACTGAAGACTCGATGTCGCGGATCCGCCGGAGGTCGTCCGTGGGCAGGACCGTGGCGTGCACCTCGTGCCCCCCCCGCACCAGCTCGCGCGCGACGTGCGAGCCGATGAATCCCGCGGCCCCGGTGAGCAGGACTCTCATCCGTTCTTCCGGGCCCAGTCGTAGGGGATGTGGTTCTTGTGGGGGTCGATCCGCCGGATCTCCGCGGGATCGTGCGGGAGCGTGGCGCAGTTGGCCACGATCGCCTCCGACGTCCCCACGTTCATGAAGCCGTTCCAGACCCCCGGCGGCACGATCGCCAGCGCGTAGTTCCTCGGCCCCAGGTAGAGCACCTGGACCTCGCCCTTCGTGCGGGACCCTTCCCGCTCGTCGAAGAGGACCATCTTGATGTCGCCCGCGATGCAGGCGTAATTGAGCGTCATCCGGTCGTGGAGGTGCCACCCCTTGACGACGCCGGGATAAATGGACGAGAAGTAGATTTCCCCGAACTCCTTGAAGTGCGGGTCGGTCCGCTTGAGCATGTGCGACACCGTCCCGCGCTCGTCGGGAATCCTCCGGAGAGGGACGACCTGCACGCCTTCAATCATGTCTCCGCCTTATTATAAATCAAAGCGTTTGATTTATAACCAGCCTGAGCTGGTCCACCACGTAGCGCTGCTGCTCCTCGGTGAGCTCCGGATAGATCGGCAGGGCCAGCGTCTCCTCCGCCGCCCGCTCCGAGTGCGGAAGGCCGCCCTTCCGCCCGCCGAGCCCCGCGAAACACTCCTGCAGGTGCAGGGGGATCGGATAGTATACCTCCGACCCCACCCCGTTCTCCTCCAGGAACTTCCGAAGTCCGTCCCTCCGCGGGCACCGGATCACGAACTGGTTGTAGATGTGCCCCGGCACGTCCCCGGGCAGGACCACCTTCCCCGCCAGGCCCGCCTCGGCGAAGAGGCGGCGATACCGCTCGGCGTTCGAGCGCCGGCCCGCCGTCCACCTCGGGAGATGCTTGAGCTTCACCCGCAGGACCGCCGCCTGGAGCGCGTCCAGCCGGAAGTTCCCGCCCACCACGCGGTGCACGTACTTGGGCTTCATGCCGTGCACGCGGAGCATCCTCAGCGACTCGGCCATCTGCTCGTCGTCCGTGGTCACCATCCCGCCGTCGCCGAATCCGCCCAGGTTCTTGCTGGGGAAGAACGAGAAGCACCCCATCTTCCCCATCGCCCCCGCCTGCCGGCCCCGCGCGTCCGCGGCGCCGATCGCCTGCGCGGCGTCCTCCACGACCGGGATGCCGCGGGCGGCGTCGAGGATCGCGTCCATGTCCGCGCACCGGCCGTAGAGGTGCACCGGGAGGATCGCCCTCGTCCTCGACGTCACCTTCGCCCGGACCTGCGCCGGGTCGATGTTGAAGGTCCCCGGGTCGATGTCCGCGAAGACCGGGACCGCCCCGAGCCGCGACACCACGCCCGCCGTGGCGAAGAACGAGTAGGCCGTGGTGATCACCTCGTCCCCCGCCTTCACCCCCAGCGCCATCAGGGCCGCCAGGAGCGCGTCGGTGCCGGACGAGACCCCCACGGCGAACTTCGACCCGCAGAACCGGGCGACCTCCTCCTCGAGGCCCGTCACCTCGGGCCCCAGGATGAAGTACTGGGATTCGCAGACGCGGTCGATCGCCTCGCGGACTTCCGACCGGATCGAGGCGTACTGCCCTTTCAAGTCCAGGAGAGGAACGCGCATGGTCGTCATCGCTTGACCCGCTGAATGTAGATCGTCCGTTGGCCCCTGATCGCGGCCGGCGGATCGAGCCGCGCGCACTCCGGCAGTCGGCTCACGTACGCCGGCCGCGGATCGGCCAGATCCCGGTCCGTGTAGACGAAGTAGTCGATCGGCCGGCGGTCCAATGCATCGCCGAGACGCTCCCAGTCCGGCGGAAATCCCGCGGCCCGCGCGCCGGCCAGGTAGGGGATCTGGTCCATCGTACTGCAGACCTCCCGGGCCGGGCCCCCCTGCGCCCGGATCCACGCGGCCGCCTCGCGGGCCGCGTTCGCGTCGGCGCGGTGCACCCCGAAGGCGCGAATCCCCACGGCCACCGCCACGACCGCCACGAGGACCTGGGACGCCAGGATCCACCGGGCTTCCGGCCACCTCCGCGCCAGGAAGCGGATCGCCACGACCACGCCCAGCGCCATGACCGCGGCCAGCAGGTTCATGGGCGGCACGACGTAGCGGTAGCTCATGTAGGTGACTTTCTGGAGCGACCAGAGGAGGCCGGCCAGGTGCAGGAGGGGGAAGCTGAAGTAGAAGAGCGCCCGGCGCGCCTCCAGCCCGCGCAGTCCCAGGAGGCCCAGGAGATAGAAAGGGATGCCGACGTAGTACATCATCCGGACCACCGAGAATGCGACCCGCCCGACCCGCGCCTCGTATCCGCCCTCCCCCGCGGCTTCCGCCCGGGAAGGAGCCACCGTCGCCCCCGCCTGGGTCACGCTCCACTTCGCGGAGAGCGCCCACTTCTTCTCCGGATGGACGGACTTGACCCACAAGAGGAAGGGGAACGTCAGCAAGGCCATGGCGGCCAAGCCCAGGCCGATCCCCCCCAGGCGCGTCCCCCAGCGGTCCCGGCGGCGGAGGAGTTCCACTCCCTGCCAGGCCGGGACGAGGGCCATGGCGAGCACCCCCTCGGCGCGGGTGAGGAACGCGGCGGCGGCGGAGAGCCCCGCCAGGACGGCCCGATCGAGCGAGGGGTCCTCCAGGGCGCGCCACCCCAGCCACATGGCCCAGAAGAGGAAGAAGGAGAACGTCCCCTCCGTCATGACGTCCGCGTGCAGTTCCACCGTGTACGGGTGGAACGCGTAGATGAGCCCCGCGATGAACGCCGCGGGCCTCCCGAAGACCGAACGGGCCAGGAAGAACAGCGGCAGGACGGCCCCCGCCCCCAGGGTCATCGAGATCCAGAAGCCGGCCCGCTCCGCGGAGCCCGCGAAGGTCTTCAGCGCCGCGACGAGCAGGGGGTACATCGGGTGGTAGGTGACCGAGAGGGCGTCGTGGAACCGCGCCTCGCTCATCCGGTCGGCCATCCAGAGGAACTGGCCGCTGTCCGTCCCGAAGATGAGCGTGCCCAGGCAGGCCACCAGGCGCGCCAGGAACGCCGCCAGGAGGAGCCACGCCGCGATCCGGCCGTCCGACATGGACGCCCAGTGTATCCTTCGCGGGGGCCGATTGAAAGGTTCCGCCCTCCCCCGCGATAAATCAAAGCGTTTGATTTATAACCAGCCTGATTATAAACCAAAGTGTTTGATTTATAACACGGTGCCCAGCAGTTCCTCCGCCCGGGCGACGAGCGACCGGTAGCCGGCGCTCTTGCTCATCCTGAGCTTCACGCGGTACAGGCCGTTCGCCAGCACCTGGCTCGAATGGAATCCCAAAGGTCCGGCCAGTGTATGGACCGGGACTCCAAGAACCGAACGGCCGCAATGGGCGGCCAGCCTCCGCGCCTCCTCCTCGCCGATCCCGAGCGCCCGGGCCAGGCCCGGCACGGCCCCCGCAAGCTCGTCGGCCATCGCCGCGCGCACGGCCGTCTCCTCCGGGACTTCCCCCTTCCTCTTGAGGTTCGACAATCCCGTCTCCGCGAACTCCTTGTACGACAGGCGCGCCCGGGCCTGGTCCTTGTCGAACAGGCACAGGATCTCGCGGGCCTCGATCCAGCTCTCGTCGCGCCTCTGTCCGATGTAGGTCCGATAGCTCGACCAGGGGTAATCCTCCGGACGCCGGGCCAGCCTGCCGATCGGATTGAGGTGGATGTAGCGCGAGGCCCTGGCCGCCCATCCGCCCGTATGCTGGATGAAGCTCAAGAACCTCCCCTGGAATACGTGTCCCTTCTGCTCCCGCCGGTCGTTGTGCGCGCAGGCCGTAAGCCGGTCGACCTCATGGAAGCACCGGGTCAGGGCCTCGCCCGGCCCCCGGACCAGCGCGTGGTAGTGGTTCGGCATGACGCAGTAGGCCAGGACCTTGACACCGGCCCGTCCCGCGAAGGTGCGCAGCAGCGACAGGAACTGCTCGTGGTCCGACTCGGAGGACATGATCCTCAGTCCCTGCGCCGCCCGGTTCATCACATGCCACGTGGCCGACTCCCCTCCCACCCGGCTCAATCCCCGCATGCCGTCGCCCTCCCGCAACTCCGGCCATTGTATCCTTCCGCGCGATAAATCAAACGCTTTGATTTATAACCCAGAGTTCGAAGGCCAGCAGGAGCCACAGGCGGTCGCCGTGATCGGCGCGGCCGCCGAGGTGCTCCGAGACGAGCCGGCGGACCTCGGCCGCCTCGAACGGACCGCGGCGCCCGAGCGACCCCATCGCGTCCTCGAGCATCGGGCGCAGTTCCCCGCGCAGCCAGGCCGCCACGGGCATCCCGAAACCCTTCTTCGGGCGGTCCATGACCGCGCGCGGCAGGAGCCCCCGGAAAGCCCGCCGGAGGAGGCGCTTCCCCAGGCGCAGGCGCGAGGGGATCGAGAGCGCCAGCTCCACGACCTTCGCGTCCAGGAACGGACAGCGGACCTCCAGCCCGTTGGCCATGGAAGCGATGTCGACCTTGGCCAGGATGTCGTTGGGCAGGTAGGTCATGAGGTCGGTGTACCCCGCCGCGGCGGCCGGGTCCGCCTCCAGACGGCCGAAGGGTCCCCGAAGGGCGCCCCGCGGCAGCCCGGCCGTGCCGCGCGCCGGGCAA
>CAYNDR010000214.1:0-435 GCA_964395295.1 uncultured Planctomycetales bacterium | reverse complement strand
GTCGCCCGGTGGCTGAAGCCTGGCGTTCTCCCTACTTCGACTGGTCGGCCCTGCCCGAAAAGAGTGCGACGGATCCCATTGGCATCGGCCCGGAGGACGCCGACGCCCTGGCCAACGCCGCCCGCTGGGGGCGCGTGAAGACGCTCACGAGCTCCGCGGAGATCTCCCCCAGGGGCGCGCCCGGCCTCCGGAGCATCCGCCCCACCCGCTCGGCGGTGTTGGAACGGCTCCCCGCCATCGCGGCCGCCGCCCGCAGGAGCGGCGCCGGCCAGCGCCGCAGGCGCGCCATCCAGGCGATGGCCCGGTGGCGCCGGTACCCGCCGAAGAGCTCGTCGCCCCCGTCGCCCGACAGGACCGCCGTGGCGTGCCCGGCGGTCGCCTTGGCCCAGTAGTACGTAGGCACGGCCGAAGGGTCCCCGAACGGCTCCCCGTGGC
>CAYNDR010000213.1:0-11360 GCA_964395295.1 uncultured Planctomycetales bacterium | reverse complement strand
CCCGCGAGCTCCTCGGGCTCGTCGCGACCGACTTCCGCGAGATGCACCCCAACCGGGCCGAGAACTACTGCTGTACCGGCGGCGGCGGGGCCATGTCCATGTCGGAGTACACCCCCCGGCGGCTGAAGTCCGCCAAGGTCAAGGCCGACCAGCTCAAGGCCACGGGCGCGAAGATCGTGGTGACCTCCTGCCACGACTGCGTGGACGCCCTGGCCGACCTGATCCGCCACTACAAGCTGGGCATGGAGGTCCGCCAGCTGGTGAACCTGGTGTCCAAGGCGATGGTCGTCGAGAAGAAGCCCGCCGCGGCCGTCCCGGCGGCCCCCGCCCCGAGGCCCCTCCTGGCCGGCCGGCGGATCCTCGTGGCGGACGACGAGCCGGACCAGGTGGCGTTCCTCTCGGCCGTCTTCGAGGACAACGGGGCCGCGGTCTTCCGGGCCGCCGACGGCGACGAGGCGCTGGAGCTGGCCGCGCGGGAGAAGCCGGACCTCCTGACGCTCGACCTGGCCATGCCGGGGAGGAACGTGGGGGAGGTCTACGAGGCCCTGCGCCGGAAGCCCGAGCTGGCGGGCCTGAAGATCTGCATCATCACGGGACGGCCCGAACTGCGCGGCCTGATCTACGACCGCACCGTCCCGCCCCCGGACGGGTACCTGGACAAGCCCGTCTCGGAGGAGACGCTCCTGCGCGGCGTGCGGAAGATCCTCGAAGTGGCGGACGTTGCCGCCCCGTAGCGGAGGGTGTATCATGCCTTCCTCCCCCAGGGCGCGCCGGGCGCGGGAGAGGAGACGGGCGCCGTGACGAACCTCTACCGGCAGTACTTCGACGCGATGCCCTGCTACCTCACGGTGCAGGACCGCGACCTCCGGATCGTCCAGGCCAACGACCGCTTCCGCCGGGACTTCGGCGACCCGGACGGCCGCCCCTGCTACCAGGTCTACAAGGGGCGCGCCGGGAAGTGCGACGCCTGCCCCGTGGAGCAGGCCTTCCAGGACGGCCAGGGCCACCGCAGCGAGGAGCGCGTCCTCCGCCGGGACGGGCAGGAGGTCTCGGTGATCGTGGAGGCCACGCCCCTCCGCGGGGAGGACGGCCGGATCCGCGCGGTCCTGGAGATCTCCACCGACGTCACGCCGCTCAAGCGCCTCGAGGACCAGCTCCGGCAGAGCCAGGAGCGCGCCCGCCTCCTGTTCGAGGAGGTGCCCTGCTATATCACGATCCAGGACCCGGAGCTCCGGATCGTCGAGACGAACCGCGCCTTCCGCGAGGACTTCGGCGACGCCGCCGGCCGCCGGTGCTTCGAAGCGTACAAGCACCGCGCCGAGGCCTGCTTCCCCTGCACGGTCCAGGAGACCTTCCGGGACGGCCTGCCCCACACCCGGGAGGAGGTGGTCACCGCCCTCCGCGGCGGGCAGAAGCACGTGCTGGTGACCACGGCCCCGATCCGCGACGCCTCCGGCCGGATCGCCGGCGTGATGGAGATGAGCGCCGACATCTCGGAGATCCGGCGGCTGGAGTCCCAGCTCACGTCGCTGGGCCTGCTCATCAGCTCGATCTCGCACGGCCTGAAGGGCCTGCTCAACGGCCTCGCCGGCGGCATGTACCTGGTGGACACGGGCGTCAAGAAGGACGACCGGGGGCGGATCCTGAAGGGGTGGGAGACCGTCCAGCGCAACGTGGCCCGCATCCGCGGCATGGTCTCCGACATCCTCTACTACGCGAAGGACCGCGCCCCCCAGTGGGAGCCCCTCTCCGCCGCGGAGGTCGTCCGCGAGGTTTGCGCCCTGGCGGAGCCCCGCGCGCAGGAGCAGGGCGTGCGGCTCGCCGCCGACCTGGACCCCGGGGCCGGGACCTTCGAGGGCGACGCCCAGGCGGTCCGGTCCCTGCTGGCGAACCTCGTGGAGAACTCGCTCGACGCCTGCCGCCTGGACTAGAAGAAGCCCTTCCACGAGGTCGCGGTCCGCCTCCGGGGGCTCCCCGACCGCGTCCGCTTCGAGGTCGAGGACAACGGCATCGGCATGGACCAGGAGACGCGCGAGAAGGCGTTCAGCCTCTTCTTCTCGTCCAAGGGGATGGAGGGGACCGGCCTGGGGCTGTTCATCTCCAACCGCATCGCGCGCGCCCATGGAGGCGCGATCGACCTCGAGTCCCGCCCCGGCCAGGGGACTCGGTTCGCCGTGGAACTTCCGCGGAAGAGGCCGCCGCCGGCACCGGCCGATCCGGGAGGAAAGGAGCCCGCCCATGCCTGAGACCATCCTCGTGGTCGACGACGACCCGGACGCCCGGACGTTCCTCACGACGGTCCTGCGGGACAACGGGCTGGCCGCGCTGGAGGCCAAGGACGGCGCCGAGGCGCTGGAGGCGGTGAAGAAGAGCGTCCCCGGCCTCATCGCGCTCGACGTGGCGATGCCGGAGAAGTCCGGCGTGGCCGTCTACCGGGCCCTGCGGGAGGACGAGCGGCTGAAGAAGATCCCCGTCATCATCATCACGGGGCTGGCGGAGGAGTTCCAGAAGTTCATCTCCAGCCGCCGCGCCGTGCCCCCGCCGGACGGCTACATCAGCAAGCCGGTGGACCCCGAGAAGTTCCTGAAGATGGTGCGGGACCTCCTGGCCCGGTAGCCCGTCACCCGCGGGCGGCGGGCCGGCCGGCGCAGGGGACGGGCGCGCGCGCCAGGGCCTTCACGAGGCCCTCGATCCGCTCCAGCGTGAGCGGGGCGGGGAGGGCCGCCATGCGGGGATCGCCGGCCGCGGCCTTCTCCCCCTTGCGGAGCGCCAGCCAGACCTTCGCCCCGGGGATCCGGGCGTCCTCCAGGATGGACCGCGCCAGCCGGCCGTCCCGCGCCTCGGGCAGGGCGCCGTCGATCACGACCAGGTCGGGCCGCAGGGTCTCGATCTGCGCCGCGCCTTCGTAGCCGCACCGCGCGAGGCGCACCGTGAACCCCTTGCCGTCCGTCTTCCCGGACAGGCGGCGGGCGAGGCCCGCGTCCTTCGTGAAGACGAGGACGGCGACGGGGAGGCCCTGGCGGATGCGGAAGAAGGAGCAGTCCTGGCACGTCGTGCGGCAGTGCCGGCGCTGGTGCCCGACCGACGGCCCCAGGCTGGCCACCTCGTAGCACTTCTCCACCTTCGCCCGGTACACGAGGCATCCGTTGCAGGACTCGGACGGGACGCCGTGGCGGCTGAAGTATTCCCAGCAGTAGACCGGGGCGGGCGCGGGGCCGGCCTCGGCCCGGCCGTCTTCGCCCTCCCCGCCGGCGGGGCCGCGGGCCAGCCCGAGCGCCTCGAGGGCCCGCCGGGCCACGCGGTAATGCCCCCCCATGGTCCGGGCGGCCGCCAGCCTGCCCTTCTTGATCCACTTCAGCACGGCGTCCGGCGTCACGCCGCAGAGGCCGGCCGCCTGGCCGGTGGTGAGGAGCCCGGGTCCATGGGGCGCGTTCATGGCCGGTTGAATTTCTCGATTTTCCGCATAATTCCCATAAAACGAATTCTAAGGCGGCGCGCATCCCCTGTCAATGGGGCCTGCGGCGGGCTTTTGTCGTCGGCATGGAATGCCGCAGGACCGCTTCTGCGCCGGTTGCGCAAAGGTCGACGGTGGCCTCATCCATGCCCGGCACGATGCCATCGTTTCGGACGTGCTCTTCAATGCCTGTCAGGGGTGAGCCGCTATGGACGTGATGACGGATTCCTTTTCGTTGACGGCCTCGGGCGCTGTCGGTACACTCTTCGCTCAATGCGGTTCCGTTTGTTTGTGCTCGGGGTTCTGAGCTTCTACGCGGCGGCTATACTGGTCGCCACGCCCGTACATCTCGCCGAAGACCACGCCGCCAGCACGAACCCTGATGCGGATCATGAACCCGACGGCGCTTCCCAGGGGGGCGGCCACGACCATCCCTCCATCGGGCACGAGCAGGCCGGGGTGAAGATACCCACCCGCGTCCACGCTTTCGTGCCCGAGCAACGCATCAGCCTGGTTACTCACGTCCCGACGGAAGGTCCCGTCTTCGTTCCGCCTGAAGCGGTTCCGCGCCTGCCGTTCCTCACGGATCGCTTCGCTCCACGGGCGCCCCCCGCCCTCTGATCTCCGGCCCGCTCTTCCATTTTCCCCACGGAGGTCAGCATGCGGTCATTGTCTGTTCCACTCTGCCTCGTTCTTGCGGCGCTCGGATGCCGCAAGCCGGAAGGCGCCGGGGCCAAGCACGAGCGCGGGCCCGGCGGCGTGAGCATCACGATCTGGACCGAAAGGTCGGAACTCTTCGTGGAGTTCCCGCAGCTTGTTGCCGGGAAGCCGGCCAACTTCGCGGCACACCTGACCCGGCTCTCGGACTTCACGCCGCTGACGGAGGGGGCGGTCCTCTTTGCCGCGATCGGCCCCCAAGAGGTGCGGCAGGAACTCAAGGCGCCCGCTCGTCCCGGGATCTGGATTCCGTCGCTTGCTTTCCCTCAAGCAGGCACCTATGAACTGACGCTCCGCATCTCGGGCCCTCAGATCGAAGACACCATCGCTGCCGGCAAGCTCACGGTCTATGCTTCGGAAGCAGAGATCCCGAAAGAACCGGAGGAGGGCGGAGGGGCCATCTCCTACCTCAAGGAACAGCAGTGGAAGATGCCCTTCGCGGCGGCGCGGCTCGTGCGAGCCGACCTGAGGGAGACGCTGAAAGCCTCCGGGCAGGTCATCCCGCGCCCCGACCGCAAGGTTGTGATCGTGGCGCCGGTTTCCGGGCGCTATGATGCGCCGGGCGAAGGGCTTCCTCTTCCGGGCCATGAAATCGCCGGCCAGGCTTCCGTGGGATCGATTCAGCCGCTCCTCCGCGGCCCCGAAGGCGTGGCCTACGCGATCAATCGCCTGCAGATCGAGCGCGAACTCGCCGCCGCGCAGATGCGCCTGGACCGCGCCGAGAAGGAGTACGGGCGCGTCCAAGGCCTCTTCGAAAAGGAAGCCAAGTCGCGGCGCGACTTGGACGACGCCGATCTCGAAGCCAAGCTGGCCCGTTCGTCCGCCGAGACCGTCACGAAGATGAAGGCGGACCTGGGGACGCTCAAGGGAATGGAATCGGTTCCGCTCCCGTGTCCCTTCAAGGGCACGGTCGTCGAGGTCAAGGCGGCGCCCGGCGCCTATGTGGAGGCTGGGATGCCGCTCTTCACCATCATCGATCTCGGCCTCGTCTGGGTCGAGGCGAACCTCTTCGAGGACGACGCACCCAGGATCCCGGCCCGCGCGACGGCCTCCTTCACGCTGCACGGCAACGGGCTCCGGCACGAAGCCGGGCGGCACGTCCATGTGGGATCCGTGGTGGACGAGGGCACCCGCACCGTCCGCGCGATCTTCGAATTCGAGAACGGGCACGGCATCCGCATAGGCAGCTTCGTGGACCTCTCGATCGATCTGGCCAGGAAGACCAACGTTCTCGCGATACCGGACTCGGCGGTCCTTGATGAAGACGGCACCCCCGTCGCCTACGTGCAAACCGGGGGGGAATCGTTCGAAAAGCGCGTGCTGACGCTGGGTTCCCGCGACCGGGGGATGGCGGAGGTGTTGAGCGGTCTCGGGGAAGGCGAACGGGTGGTCGCCAAGGGGGCCTATCTCGTCAAGCTCGCCTCGATGTCGAGCCAGCTTCCCGCGGCGCACGGACATCCGCATTAGGAGACCGCTCCTCCGCCGTCCGTCCGTCAGCGGAAGGTGCTGGAGAGGCTACGGAGGGCAAGCATGTTCGATCGCATGATCGCCTGGTCGCTCAAGAACAAGCTCATCGTGATCGCCGTTGCGGTCCTCGTGCTGCTGGGCGGCGGCGCGGTGGCCCTCCGCATGCCCGTCGACGTTTTCCCGGACCTCACGGCTCCGACCGTCTCGATCCTCACGGAGGCGCACGGGATGGCGCCGGAGGAAGTGGAGATCCAGGTCAGTTTCCCGATCGAGACCGCGCTCAACGGCGCCGCCAACGTGCGGCGCGTCCGCTCCTCCTCGGCGGCGGGGCTCTCGATCGTGTGGGTCGAATTCGAGTGGGGGACCGACATCTACACGGCTCGCCAGCTCGTCACGGAGAAACTCGGCCTCGTCGCCCCGACGCTTCCGCCGGGGGCCAACCAGCCGGTCATGGCCCCCGTGTCGTCCATCATGGGCGAGATCATGCTCGTGAGCCTCTCCGGCAAGGACACCTCGTCCATGGAGCTCCGGTCGGCCGCGGACTGGGTGGTTCGTCCGCGCCTGCTTTCGATCGCGGGTGATTCGCAGGTCGTGCCGATCGGCGGCCGCGCGCACCAATACCAGGTCATGGTCGACCCGGACCGCCTGCGCTTCTACAGGTTGTCCCTGGAGGATGTGGCCAAGGCCCTGGAGAAGTCGAACGAGAATTTCTCGGGCGGATTCTTCGACAAGGCGGGGCAGGAGTACATCATCCGGGGCTTCGGCCGCGTGACGGACCTTTCCGCGATCGAGGCGACGCCGGTGGCGATCCGGCAGGGAGTCCCCCTCTTGATCCGGCAAGTCGCGCGGGTCCAGTTCGGCCCGCAGGAAACCCGCGGCGACGCCTCCGTCAACGGAGAGGACGCGGTCATCCTCTCGATCCAGAAACAGCCCAATGCCAACACGATCGAAATCACCCGCAGGATCGAGCAGATCCTCGACGAGGTGCAGGCGGAGCTTGACAAGGTGGAGAAACCCGGCGCGAAGGGGATGAAGATCAACAAGCACATCTTCCGCCAAGGCGACTTCATCCAGGTCGCCGTGGACAACGTCGGAAAGGCGCTTCGCGACGGAGGGATCCTCGTCGTGGTGATCCTGTTCCTGTTCCTCTGGCACCTGCTGACCACCGTCATCTCGGCGCTCGCCATCCCCTTCTCCCTGCTCATTACGGTCCTGATGATGAAGGCGCTGAGTCTCTCCGTCAACACGATGACGCTCGGAGGGATGACGATCGCGGTGGGGCTCCTGGTCGACGACGCGATCATCGTGGTCGAGAACATCTACCGGCGCTTGAGGCTGAACGCGGTGAAGGCGCGGGCCGAGCGGCGCTCCGCCGAAGACGTCATTCACGATGCGTCCCGCGAAGTGCGGGGGTCGATTGTCTTCGCGACGATCATCATTATGCTCGTCTTTACGCCGCTCTTTTTCATGTCGGGCATCGAAGGCAGGATGTTCCAGCCGCTGGGCATCGCCTTCGTCGTTTCGATCCTGGCTTCGCTCGTCGTCTCGGTGACGCTGACGCCGGTCCTTTGCGCCTACCTTCTCCCCTGGGGAAGGCTCCTGGAGAAGCGCGAGGAGTCTTGGCTCGTGCACCTGCTGAAACGGCGGTATGAGAGGGGCCTGCGCCGGGTGGTCGCCCGCCCCGCGGCCGTCATCGCGCTTTCCGCCGTCCTCCTCGCCGCGGCGGCAGCCGCCATCCCCTCCCTCGGAACGACGTTCCTTCCGGAATTCAACGAGGGGTCTCTGACCGTGACGGTGCAGACGGTGCCCGGGACCGCGCTCTCCGAATCGAACGAGATCGGACGGATGGCGGAGAAGATCCTGCTGGGAATCCCCGAAGTCGCCTCGACGGCCCGGCGCACGGGACGGTCGGAACTCGACGAGCACGCGGAGGGTGTTCATTTCAGCGAAATGGACGTTCGCCTGAAGCCGGGAGGACGGAAGCGCCACGAGGCCATCAAGGATATCGAGGCGCAGCTCTCGATCCTGCCCGGAACGGTGGTGACCGTCGGACAGCCGATCTCCCACCGGATCGACCACATGCTCTCGGGCACCGAGGCCGCGATCGCGATCAAGCTCTTCGGCACGGACCTTTACGAGCTGAGGAGGAAGGCCAACGAGATCCATGGGATTGTCAGGGCCGCGCCCGGCATCCGGAGCTCGATGGTGGAGCAGCAGACGGACATCCCCCAGGTAAAGATCCGCCCGGACCGGGAGGCGCTGGCGCGGTACGGAGTGGACGTGAAGGACCTGGGCGAGACGGTGGACATGGCGTTCATGGGCGAGGAAGTCTCGCGCGTGATCGAGGGGCAGAGGACGTATTCCATGGTCGTCCGCTTCGACTCCCGCTTTCGCGGAGACCAGGGCCGGATCGGGAACGCGCTCGTCGACACGCCCCGCGGAGTGAAGGTCCCGCTGAGGCTGCTGGGAACGGTCGAGTCCTCCCGGGGACCCAACTCCATCAGCCGGGAGAACGTTCAGCGGAAGATCGTCGTCCAGGCGAACGTCTCCGGCCGCGACCTGGGCGGCGTGATCGCCGAGATCCGCGGGAAGGTCGACCGGCAGGTGAAGCTCCCCCAAGGCTACCATGTCGTCTACGGCGGGCAATTCGAGAGCCAGCAGGCGGCCTCGAGGCTGATTCTCGTCCTGAGCATCGGGACGGTCGCGGGCATCTTCATCCTGCTTTGCGTGGCGTTCGGCGACGCGGGGCCGGCGCTCCTCATCATGGTGAACCTGCCTCTGGCCCTGATCGGCGGCGTGGGGGCGGTGTGGGTCGCCGGGGGCGTCGTCTCCATCGCCTCTCTCATCGGATTCATCACGCTCTTCGGGATTGCGGTCCGGAACGGGATCATGCTCCTCTACCACTACCGCCATTTGCAGGAAGTCGAGGGCGCGGCGTTCGAGGAGGCCGTAGTGCGCGGCTCGCTGGAGCGGCTGAGCCCGATCCTGATGACGGCCCTCTGCGCGGGGCTCGCCCTGGTCCCTCTCGCCATCGCGGGCGACGAGCCGGGCAACGAGATCCAATCGCCCCTCGCCGTCGTGATCCTTGGCGGGCTCATCACCTCGACGATCCTCAACCTGTTCGTCCTGCCGACGCTCTACGGCAAGTTCGGGAAGAAGGAGGTCCGGCATGCGTAAGGCGCTTGTCCTGGTCATCCTTGGCGCGGGCTGCGGCGCGCCGGATCTCCGCTTCGATGGGCCCTTCGCGGAGATGCTGGACAGGTCGAAGCCGGCGGAGACGCCGATGGGCCCGAAGGACCTGGCCCTCGAGGAGGCATGGGCGCTGGCCGAGCCCCTCAGCGCGGACCTGGCGGCCCGCAAGGATGCGATCGCGGCGGCCAAAGGACGAATCGGGCAGGCCAGGACATGGGCCAATCCCTCCCTGAGGCTGGGCCGCGAGGGCCTCACGCCTTCTTCAGAGCGCGGCAACGGGGGCGATCAGGCTCAGGACGTGGTCGGCCTGAGCTATCCCATTCCCGTCGGGAACCAGCGGGGAGCCGCGATCGCGCGGGCTGAAGAGGAACTGCGCCTTGCGGAAGCGGAGGGGGAGGTCACCCGGCGGGAGGTCCGCCTGCGCGTCGCCCAGGCGTTCGCGGATGCGCTCTTCGGGCAGGAGGGAGTGGATCTCGCCCGGAAGGAACGGGATATCTCGGGTCGTCTCCACGGACTCGCCAGGACCCGGCTTGCGGCCGGAGACATCGCCGGGCGCGAAGTTGCCCGCGCGGAGGTGGACGCCGGGCGCGCCTCGATTCGTGTCCTGGACGCCGAGTCGGTGCGCGACCAGGCGATGCTGGCGCTCTCGTCGGCGATCGGCGACCGGAAGCTCCGGATTCGAGCGGTCAAGGGCGATGTGGCGCTTCCGGCGTTCGACGTCAGCTTCGAGGAGTTGGAGCGGCTCGTTCTGGAGGATTCCGCGCTCGCGCGGCGGTGGGCGGCCCAGCGCGCGGTGGCGCTCGGCAGGGTCCGGGAGGCGGAAGCGGCGGCATGGCCCGTGCTCAATCTCGGCGCCGCCTACCGGCGCTACCGGGCCACGGACCAGGACACGTTTGATCTCGGTGTCGATCTTCCGCTCCCGATCTTCGACAGGAACTCCGGGGCCATAGAGGCGGCGAGGTCCGATCTGTCGCAGACCGAGCGCGCCATTCTTGCCGAGGCCACACGGACGCTCGCGGAACTGGCATCGCGTTTCCGGGAGCTTCGGTCGCTGGGGGAGCGGCTGGACGTCTATCGAAAGATCCTCCTTCCTTCGGCGGAGCGGTCCCTGGAACTGGCCAGCGCCGCCTACCGGGACCGCGAGGCGTCCACCCTGGAACTCCTCGATGCGGAGCGTTCGCTCATCGAGGTCCGGAGGGAAACGCTCGAAGCGTCGCGTGCTTTCCACCGGATCGCCGCCGAGATCCTGCAGAAGTACGCGGGCCGGCGATGATCCATGTGCGGCCGGCGGCCATCCCCCTCCGCAAGGCCATCCCGGGGAAGCGGGAAGAGGTGCCGTCAAGCTGAGAGGTCCGCGGATTCCGGCATCCGGCCCGCAACCCGCCGCACGGCGAAGGACTGGGCCGGGCGACGGCACGAGCCGTGCGATCCGGGGTGCCGCGGCAAGCCTGGCCGGCGTATCGAGGAAGCTCCGGGTCCGACCGGGATACGCCTGCGAGGCCGGCCCCGGCAGGCGGCCTCCCTTGCCGGGCGGCGGGAAGGGCCATCCCATAATACAAATACCTATAGAAACGGCATGGACAGATATTACGGGATTTATCGGCTATGCCGGCTTGACAAGGGCGGCCGTTTATAAGTAAATAGGGGGGTCGATGGGGAAGCGGGAACGGGGCCGATACAACCCATACGCCGTGATGTCGATGGCCCGGAAAGGACCTGGCTTGATCCCGGCAGGGAGGTTCCAAAGGCCCTGCGCCGCGGGCCCCGCGGGTTGCCCCGGACGGACCAGCCGGGGCGTCGTCGGGGAAGGGCAATCCGATCGGGCCCCGGAGGCCGGCAGGACGGCCGTCCTGGTCATCACGTCGGATGATGACCTCATCGCGCGGCTTTCCAGGGACCCGGGCCGGGACCTGGCGTTCCGCTTCGCGCGGACGGCCTACCAGGCGTCCGCCGTGATCCGCGACTTCCGGCCGGAATTCGCGGTGGTGGACCGGGCCCTGGCGGAGGAGGGCGAGACGGACCTCATGGACTGCCTGGCCAGGGACCCCCGGATTCCCCGCCTCCGGATCATCCTGGGGGTGCCGCACGGCATGGCCGGGAAGGATGGGGACGGCGGGCTGGGGCCGTTCGTGGCCGGCGTGATCGACAAGCCGTTCGGCGCGCGCCAGGTGGCCTCCGTGGTCCACAGTTTCCCGGCCGGGCGCCCGGCGGGCGGGGATGCGGGTCCGTGTTTCCGGAGGAGGTGAGCCATGGTGGAAACCCCGGAGATGGTCGATCCCGACGGTTTCCTCAAGACGATGGCGGCCTGGAACCGGTCCGTGGCCCAGCGGCTCGCCGAGGAGAACGACATCGGCATCAAGGGTTGGATCGGGCCGGCGTGGAATAAAGAGGGATGCACTTTCTGTGGCGTCTGCGAGGCGGTCTGCCCGACGAAGATCGTAAAGGTATCGGAGGACGACGGCCGGGTCTCCGTCGATCTTGCGGGCTGCATCGGGTGCGGAGACTGCATCGAAGCATGCCCGACCGGAGC
>CAYNDR010000212.1:0-11400 GCA_964395295.1 uncultured Planctomycetales bacterium | reverse complement strand
CCCTGGAAGGGGAACTTCCGGTGCTTGGGCCGCTTCTTCCGGCCGAGGACCTGCTTGACCCGGTCGAAGAGGGCCTTCGAGATCAACGGCTCGTGCTTCCCCACGAACGTCTCTCCCTTCCACTGGACCAGGCCGTAGTAGAACGGATTGGTCAGGACGTGGTAGAGGCCGCTCTTTCCGATCAACGTCTTCTTGTGGGAATTCTTGTGGCCCGCCTTTCGCCCTTGGCCGCGCCGGAGGCGCGGGACCCTTGTCATTTTCCCGGTTTCGCCCGAGCTACCTTGTCTCTCCAAGATACTCAAGGACCATCTTGGCTTCGTCGCGGTTCAGCAAATCCTGAGCCAATAGCGCCTGCACGTTCTGTCGGACCTCCCCCGGCTTCCCCACCTTGGCCCCGCCTGGAAGCAGCCAGGCGAGCGCCGCAACCGCCGCGGCACGAACCCTGGGAGCCCGATCTTTCAGGAGCACTTCTTCCGCGCAGGTCGCCCTCGCCTGGAACTGCGCCGCCGTGAGATTTTCCTTGTCCTCCGTCGAAAGGGTCGCAACGGCCAGAGCCCGAATCGGATCGTTCTCCGCGGGGCTGCGTGCCTGGTCGATCCTGAACGCCTTCCTGAGCGCGGCCTCCGCCTCCTTGAGCTTCCCAGCGTCGGGCACCGGCTTGCGGGTCTCCTGGCGGGCGGGAGGGGTCGGTTCGACTCGGCCCGGCGGCTTCGCCGCCGGGTCCTCGCTCACCGCAGGTCGGGGCGGCGGGACGGGTACGGGAGGCTTCACCACCGGCTCGGGCTTCGGTTCCTCGGTCTTGGGGACCTCCGCGACCATCGGCGGCTCGACCTTCGGCTCTGTGGACTTCAGCCGCTCCGCGATCGTCCGCCCCGGCGCCGTGTCGGCGTACTCCCTGGCAAACTCCCCGTACCGGCGCCGGATCTCGTCGGCGGCGAACCGCTTCTCCACCACCTTGATCTGGTCGAGCTTTCCCTGGGCCTCCTCCTCGCGGAGTTCCGCCGCCGTCTTCGGGGCCGGCGGGGGCGGCTCGGGGACATCCACTTTCGGAGGTTCAGGCGGCTTGCCCTGAGCGAGGCCGGCTTGGCCGGCCGAGTCTAAGGGCTTCGACCCGCCGCTGAAGGCAAGCGCCAGGAGGAGCACCAGGGCCGCCGCCATGCAGATACCGCCCACCAGGCGCGGAACCCTGGTCGTCCGCGGTTTCGCCGTCGCCCGTACCGTCCCCGGACGCTCCCTGCGCCTCTGCGCCCGGTACCGCTCCCGAGCCTCACGCCCCATCGGCAATCCCACCGCCGACCGCGCCGCCTCCAAGGCCTGGCTCGACGGGTTCCTCCCCCCCAGCACCAACTCCAGATCCGCGATCAGCTCCCCGCAATCCTTGTAGCGGTCGTCGGGCCTCTTCGCCATCATTCGCCGGATGACATGCACCACCCCGTCCGGGATGCCCCCCCGGATGTCTCTCGGGTCCGGCAGCTGCTTCTTCAGGTGCTGAGAAATAAGCTCGATCGCCGTCGTCCCATGAAACGGCGTCTCCCCCGTCACCAGGTGATAATAGGTCGCCCCCAGGCTGTAGATGTCCGCCCGCCCGTCGATCCCCTTGTCCCCCCGCGCCTGTTCCGGCGCCATGTAGTGCGGCGTCCCCAGCGTCACCCCCGTCACCGTCCGGAACGTCTGCGCCTCGTCGATGTTCTTGGAGAGGCCCAAGTCCAGGATCTTGGCCACCCCCTCCGGGTTGACGATCACGTTGTCCGGCTTGATGTCCCGGTGGATGTACCCCTGCTCGTGGGCGTACTTGAGGCCGTACGCCACCTGGAGGACCATCTTCGCGGCCTCGTCGGAGGGGAGAGCCTCCTCCCGCTTGATCCTCGCCCCCAGCGTCTCCCCCGCCACGTACTCCATGACGTAGTGGAAGCCCTTGTCCTCCCCCGACGCCCCGGCGCGGACGATGTTGGGGTGCTCCAGCTTCCGGGCGCTCTCCACCTCGCGGAGGAACCGCCGGACCGCGTCCTGGTCCTTGGATGCGACCTTGGGGAGGACCTTCAGGGCGATCTTCTCCCCCGTTCCGGCGTCCTCGGCCAGGTAGACCGCCCCCATCCCTCCCTCGCCGAGCTTGCGGAGGACCCGGTATGGCCCCAGGCGCTTGGCCTCCTCCCGCTGGCTTTCGAGCTTCTCCTCGGCCTTCTCGCGCAGGGCGGGCGTGAGGAGTCCCTGCTGGACGAGGATGTCGCCCATGGGAATGGGGGCGCCTTTCGCGGCGCTTTCCGCCTGCGCCTGGAGAGCCGACCGGAGCTCGGCTTCCGTGGCAAATCCGGCCTTGAGGAGGTGCTGGGCGAAGACCTCATCAGGCGGCCTGTCGGCCATATTCGATGTCCTCCCGTCCGGGGAGCATCGCACGGCCATTGAACACGGTCAAGCGCAGGCGCTCCTGGGAGCCGCTCCAGAAGCCCGAAGACGCCCCACTCCGATCGTTCGACTCCGCGAGCCTTCGCGCCCATTGAAGCGCCCGGCCCGGCGCCGTATAATGTCGTTAGAGGGAAGCCTGTATGCATGGTGCAAACGAGATCATCCGGGAAGCCGCGGAACTGCCCATCGAGGAACGCGCCCTCGTCATCGACACTCTTCTGAAAACGCTCAACCCTCCGGAGTCCGACATCGACCGGCAGTGGGTGGCGGCCGCCAAGCGCCGCCTTGCGGAACTCCGCGCCGGCACCGCCCGTCCGGTCCCTGGAGCCGACGTATTCACCCGAATCCGCGATCGGTTCACGGGATGAACTTCCCATTTCATCCTGAAGCGAGCGCGGAATTACAGGGAGCCGTAGACTATTACGAAGAACGCCAGCCGGGACTTGGACTCGATCTGTCGCTTGAAGTGCAGACAGCCATCCGGAACATCGTCGCATTTCCGCAGGCGTGGCCCGCCATCGAGGGAGAGATCCGCCGTTGTCTGTGAACCGGTTCCCCTACGGAATTCTTTACGCCATCGAGCCTGAAGAGATCTGGATCTTGGCCGTGATGCCTCTTCATCGTGAACCCGACTACTGGAAGCATCGTCGCCAGGCTTGAGGGGAGCCAAGAGAGTCTTGGGGCGCGCGCCGGGAAGCCTTTGTCCGAGTTCCGGTCCGTTGGTGGATCGTCGTCGAGGTATCCCAGGCTTCCCCGGTACATCCAAAGAGCAAGGATTTCACCGCATGGGTGCAGTAACCGCAGATCGGGATTATCCCTTCGAGCGTTTTCACCTGGTCGAGCGCCTCCCCGAGCTCGCGGACCCGCGCGGACAGGCTGGCCTGGAGGTCGGCGACGCGGGCCGCCGCCTGGACCCGGGCCCGTAGTTCCTCCGGGAGGAGATGTGCCGGTGGCCATGAGCGCCGGCACCGCCCCTGGGCTAGAGGCGGTCGGCGTGCCGCTCCATGATCCGCCGGACCTCGGCCTCCGCCCCCAGGAAGACGTCCACCGGCGCCGGGTCGAAGTGCCGGCCCCGGCCCTCCCGGAGGATCCCCACCGCCTCCTCGAACGGGAGCGCCGGCTTGTAGACCCTCCGGCTCGTGAGCGCGTCGAACACGTCCGCCACCGCCGCGATCCTCCCCTCCAGGGGGATCGCCTCCCCCGTCAGCCCCCGCGGGTATCCGCTCCCGTCGAACTTCTCGTGGTGCGTCCAGGCAATCCGGGCGGCCGCCGCCAGCAGGTCCGAATCCGAGCCGTCCAGGATGCGGTGCCCCATCTCGGCGTGCCGCTTCATGACCTCGAACTCCTCCGCCGTGAGCTTCCCCGGCTTCAGGAGGATGTGGTCGGGCGTGCCGAGTTTCCCGATGTCGTGCATCGGGCTGGCGATCCGGATCAGCTCCGCCCCCTCCTCCCCCCCGCCGAGCCCCCGCACGATCAGCGCGCAGTACAGGCTCATCCGCTGGATGTGGCGCGCCGTCTCGTCGTGCCGGAACTCCGCCGCCGTGGCCAGCCGCCCGATCGTCTCCTCCCGCGTCCGCTCCAGCTTCCGCATGGCCTCCGCCAGCGTCCGCGTGCGCTCCACCACGCGCTGCTCCAGGCGATCCACGTGCCCCCGGTTCTCGCCCTCCAGCCGCCGGCGCCGGAGGGCGTTGGAGATCCCGATGACGATCTCGTTCATCTCGAACGGCTTGATGATGTAGCCGTACGCCCCCAGGTCGAGCGCCGCCTGGGCCAGGTCCACGTCGTCCACCGCCGTGATCATGATGACCGCCGTCCCCGGACACTCCCGGATGACGTGCCGGACCAGGTGCAGGCCCGACTCCCCCGGCATGTTCATGTCCGTGAGGACCAGCGCGCAGGGCCGCTCCCGGAGCCGCGCCCGGGCCTCCGCCACGTCCCCGGCCTCGTCGCAGGGGTATCCCCGCCCCTCCAGCAGGCGCCGCAGGACGCGGCGGATCTGGGGCTCGTCGTCCACGATCAGGAGCCGGGACTCCTCCGCGAATTCATCCATAAAGAATCCTGCATGCGGTCAGCTGCCCGGCAAGATCCAAAGACCAAAGAGCCAAGAACCAAATTCCAAACAAATCCCAAGCTCCAATGACCAACTTCCAAACGGCGTTCCCCCCTTCCTCCCCCCCCAGGGGGGACGGGGGGGAACTCCATTGGGTATTCGAGATTTGGGACTTGGCTCTTGTCTGGAATTTGGTTCTTGGTTCTTGGCTCCTGGTCCTTCAAGCTCACCTTCCCGGCCGGTCCAGCTCCTGCCGCACCGTCGCCAGCAGGGCCTCCCGCGTGAAGGGCTTCCGGAGGAGGACCGCCCCCGCCGGGAGCTGGCGCCCCTCTACGGCGGGGTGGCCGGTGAAGCCTGACATGAACAGGACCTTCAGCCCGGGCCGCGCCTCCTGCGCCCTCTCCGCCACAACGCAGCCCGTCAGCTTCGGCATCACGATGTCCGTGACCAGGAGGTGGATCGGCCCCGGGGACTCCCGGCACACCTTCATCGCCGCCTCGCCGTCTTCCGCATCCAGGATGACGTAGCCCTGCTGTCGGAGGGTCTCCACGACCATGGCCCGGACGGACGCCTCGTCCTCCACCACGAGCAGGGTCTCCCCCCCTCGGGCGGAAACGGCGGGCCCGGCCGCCGCCTCGACGGGAACCTCCGCCTCCGTCCGCGGAAGCCCGATCGTGAACGTCGCGCCCCGGCCGGGCTCGCTGGATACGTCGATGTACCCTCCGTTTTGCTTGACGATCCCGTAGACCGTGGCCAGCCCCAGCCCCGTCCCCTTCCCCGGCTCCTTCGTCGTGAAGAAGGGCTCGAAGAGGTGGGAAAGGACCTCCGACGTCATGCCGCACCCCGTATCCGTGGCCGCCAGCGTCACGAAGGGGCCCGGCTGGAGGCCTTCATGCCGGCGCGCCGCGGCCTCGTCCAAGTCGACCTCCCGGGTCTGGATCACGAGCCGCCCCCCCCCGGGCATGGCGTCCCGGGCGTTGACGGCCAGGTTCACGAGGACCTGCTCGATCTGGCTGGGGTCGGCCCTTACATGACCCAGATCCGGCCCCGGCAAGACCACAAGTTCGACGTCCTCGCCGATCAGGCGGCGGAGCATCCCCTCCAGGCCCTTGACGACTTCGTTCAGGCTGCAAACGCGGGGCTGGAAGGGCTGGCGGCGGCTGAAAACAAGGAGCCGGCGGGTAAGGTCGGCGGCGCGCAGGGCGGCCTTGCGGATCTCCTCCATGTATCCGCGCACGGGACCCTCGGGAACGAACCCCCCGAGCGCCAGGTCGCCGAATCCCAGGATGGCCGTGATGAGGTTATTGAAGTCGTGGGCCACGCCGCCGGCGAGCTGCCCGATGGCCTCCACCTTCTGGGACTGGCGGTACATCTCCTCGACCCGCTTGTGTTCCGTGACGTCCAACCAGCTCCCGATCACGCCGGCCGGCGCCCCCGAGGCGTCCTTCACGACCGACGCGCAGTCCACGAACCAGCGGTACGTGCCGTCCGCCACCTGCCAGCGGTACTCGTAGGCCGCCGAGCCCCGGGCCTTGAGGAAATCCAATTCCCTCGCGACCCGCGGCCGGTCCTCCGGATGGACCCGGGAGAGCCAGAATCCCGGATCCGCGACGAACCGCTCCGCGGGGAAGCCCGCGATGCGGAGGACGTTCTCGCTGATCCACGTGGCCCCGAAATCCCCCGAGGCCCGGGACTCGTAGACCGTCAGGGGGACCGCCCCCAGGAGCCGGTCGAAGCGCCGGATGACGGCCTGGAGGGCCTCCTCCGCCCGCCTGAGGGCCCGCCGCGTCTCGGCCTCGGAGAGCACGCGCCGGATGGCGGGTACAAGCAACTGCCGGTGCCCTTTGGTGATGTAGTCCTGGGCGCCGGCCTTCATGACTTGGGCGACAATCTCCTCGCTCCCGGTAGCCGTCATAATGATCACGGGCAGGTCGGGGCACGCGGCATTACGCACATCGATCACGTCCTTGCCGGTCATCGTGGGCAGGTGGTAGTCGGACAGGATGATGTCCCAGGATCTTCCGGTCAGCGCCGCGCGGAGATCCCGCTCCGTCGTTACCCGAAGGTGCTCCAGGGGGCCCAATGTGGCCTGCTGTAAAACGTGTAAAGCCAGAAGCGTGTCGTCTTCCCGGTCCTCGACAAGAAGGATGCGGAGGGGAGTGGTCATGGGGTTAAATTCCAACTGATTTCCAAGAACTAAATTCAAAATCCCAAACATAAACCAAGCACCAAATCCTAAATTCCAAAGGGATCCCCCATCCCCCCCGGGGGGGGGAGAGGCGGGGGGACGTCTTTTAGAATTTGGGGATTGGACCTTGGGATTTGTTTGGAATATGGTTCTTGGCTCTTGGTTCTTTGGATTCATTTTCATGGACGCTCTCCGGCATTGGCCCCCGGGCCCTGTCCGGAACCGGATTCCCGGCCCTTGCTGTCCAGCAATTCCCTGATCTTCCGGGCCAGGACGTCCGGCGTGAAGGGCTTCTGGAGAAACGGCGCCCCCTCGGGGATTTTGGCGTGGTGGACGGCGGCGCGGTCGGCGTAGCCGGACATGTATATCGTCTTCATCTGAGGCCGGAGGGCCGCGACCTGCCGCGCCAGCTCGACCCCATCCAGGCCGGGCATCACCGTGTCGGTCACCAGGACGTGGACCGGGCCGGCGTGGTCCTTGAACGCCTGGAGGGCCTTCTCCCCGTCCGCCGCTTCCAGGATCGTGAAGTCGGCTGTCCTAAGGAATTCGCGCAGGAGTACCCGGACGCGATCCTCGTCCTCCGCCAAGAGGACCGTCTCGGTCCCTCGGGGGACCGCGGTCTCCGCCGCCTTCGGCAGCGCCTCCGCCGCCTCGTCCACCCGGGGCAGGTAGATCTTGAAGGTCGTCCCCTTTCCGACCTCGCTGTAAACGGAGACGTGGCCGCCGCTCTGCTGGACGATCCCGTAGACCGTGGCCAGCCCCAGCCCCGTCCCTTTTCCAATCTCCTTGGTGGTGAAAAAGGGCTCGAAGAGGCGGGCCTTCACCTCCGGGGGCATTCCATAGCCCGTGTCGCTCACCGCCAACATCACGCATGGCCCCCGGTGGCCAGCCTCCCCCGCGGCCGTGCAGGACTCCTTCCACGCCACATTCGCCGTCTCGATCGTAATTTTCCCGCCCTTGGGCATGGCGTCACGGGCGTTGACGGCCAGGTTGAGGAGGATTTGTTCGATCTGCCCCGGGTCTGCCCTCACGCGGCCGAGGTCCTTCGCGGGGGCAGCGACCAGCCGGACATCCTCGCCGATGATACGGCGGAGCATCTTCTCCATGCCGGCGATCACGCCGTTGAGGTCGATGACGCGGGGCTGGAGCACCTGGCGGCGGGAGAAGGACAGGAGCTGGCGGGTGAGCTCGGCGGCGCGCTGGCCGGCGCTGCGGATCTCCTCCGCGTAGCCGTGCATGGGATCCCCGGAAGGGATCAGCCCCAGGAGGATCTGGCTGTAGCCGGCGATGATGGTGAGTAGGTTGTTGAAGTCGTGGGCCACGCCGCCCGCCAAGCGCCCCACGGCCTCCATCTTCTGGGCCTGGAGGTACTGCTCCTCGAGACGTTTGTGTTCGGAAACGTCCATCATGAGGCCGACCAGCTTTTCCGGCCGCCCTTGGGCGTCGCGCTGGACGGTGGCGCAGCTGAGGAACCACCGATAGGAGCCGTCGGCCCGTTGCCACCGGTACTCCAGGCGCGCCGATCCGGCGGCGGCCGCGGCCTCGAACTCCCGCAAGGTGCGGTCGCGGTCGTCCGGGTGGAGGCGCGAGGCCCAGAAGTCGCTCTGCTCGACGAACCGCCCGGGCGGGAATCCCGTGACGGCCTCGGTATTGGGGCTGACCCAGAGCCTCCCGAAATCGCCGGAGGCCCTCGCCAGGTATACCACGATGGGCAGGGAGTGGAGGACCTGGTCGAGCCGGAGGGCCGTCTCGCGGAGGGCCCGCCGCGTCTCGACCTCGGCGATCGCGCGTTGGATAGCGGGGACGAGACGCTGCGGGTGCCCCTTGGTGACGTAGTCCTGGGCCCCGGCCTTCATGACGTCGGATGCGATTTCTTCGTTGCCGGTGCCGGTCATTATGATGATCGGTATGTCAGGTCGCAAGGCGTCCCGGGCCGCCAGCGTGTCGAGGCCCGTCATCCCCGGCAGGTGGTAGTCGCTCACGATGATGTCCCATGGTTTCGCCACCAGCGCCGCGCGGAGATCCGCCTTCGTCGCCACCCACATGTGATCTAAAGGACCGGAGAGGCCCTGCCTGAGGACGTTTAAAACCAGCAAGGCGTCATCTTCCCGGTCCTCGACGATCAGGATGCGAAGGGAAGTGGGCATGGCATTCATTCCCCCAAGGTGAAGTAGAACGTCGCCCCCTGGCCCGGCTCGGCCTCCGCCCAGATCCGGCCGCCGTGGCGGGCCACGATGCGCTGGACGGTCGCCAGGCCGATGCCGGACCCCTCGAACTCCTTCTCCGTATGGAGGCGCTGGAAGGGGGCGAAGATTATGCCGGCGTACTTCATGTCGAAACCGGCGCCGTTGTCGCGGACGAAGAAAACCCTCCCGCCGTCCGCGCGGCGCTCGGCGCCGAACTCGATCCGGGCCCGGGGGACCTTGCCGGTGTACTTCCAGGCGTTCCCCAGGAGGTTCGCCAAGGTGTTGCGGAGGAGCGCCGTGTCCCCCTCGGAGCGGAGGCCCTCCTCCACGGCGATTTCGGCCTCGCGCGCGGGGGCGGTCCGACGGAGATCCTCAGCCACCGAGCGGGCCGCGGCGCTCAGGTCCACTTGCTCCCGCTTCATCTCCGCCCGGGTGACGCGGGAGAGCGCCAGGAGGGCCTGGATCAGTTCGTCCATCCGCCTCCCGGAGGCCGTGATGCGGCCAAATAAGTCCTTCGCCTCCGGCCTCAGATCCTGGCCGTATTCATCCATCAGGATCCGGCTGAATCCTGTGATGGATCGGAGCGGGGCCCGGAGGTCGTGCGAGACGGAGTAGGCGAAGGCCTCCAGGTCATGGTTCGACACCGCCAGCTCCGCGGCCTGGCGCTCCAGGGCCCGGTTCAGAAGCCGGATCCGTTCCGCCTGGCGGGCCATGTCGAGGAAGATCTTCACCTTCGAGCGGAGGATCTCGGGCTCCACGGGCTTGAAGAGGTAGTTCACGGCTCCGGCGGCGTAGCCGCGGAAGACCTGCCCCTCCGTCCGGTGGGAGGCGGTGAGGAAGAGGATCGGGGTGTGGCGGGACTGTTCGCGCTGGCGGATCGCCTCCGCCGTCTCGTACCCGTCCATCCCCGGCATCTGGACGTCGAGGAGGATCACGGCGAAGTCGGTGTCCAGGACATGGCGGAGGGCCTCGCGGCCGGAGCGGGCCTGGACGAGGTTCTCGCCGAGGCCCTGGAGGACGGCCTCCAGGCTCATGAGCCCCTCGGGCTGGTCGTCCACGAGGAGGACGTTGAGGCGGTCGGACGCCCGCGGGGGGGCCGCGGATACGGCATCGGACATGTCAGGCACCCTCCCCTTCCTTCTTCCCGGCCGTCTTGGAGCCCAGCCCCGCCAGGAAACTTCCGATCTCCCCGACCGGCAGGACCCGGTCGGGCTTCGCCGCGCGCACGGCCGCGGCGGGCATCTGCCCGTGGGCCGCGGTGGCGGGATCTTCCACCACGAGGAGGCCGCCCCGCGCCTTGATCCGCGCGGCCCCGGCCGCCCCGTCCTCGCTCATCCCCGTAAGGACCACCCCCGCCAGCCCCGCCCCGTACGCGTCCGCCGCCGTCTCGAACAGGGCGTCGATGGACGGGCGCGAATAGTTCTCGGGCTCGTCGACGGAGAGGGCGAACCGGCTGGGCTCGACCAGGAGGTGGTAGCCGGCCGGGGCCACGTAGACCCGTCCGCCCAGGATCTTCTCCTTGTCCTCGACCTCGCCCACCGGGAGCCGGCACCGTTTCTGGATCAGGGCCCCCATGGCCTCGTCCCCCCTCGGCCCCCGGTGGTAGACCACGACCACGGGGATGGGATAGTCCCCCGGCAGGGCCGAGAGGACCGCATCGAGCGCCTCCAGGCCGCCCATCGAGGTGCCGATGACGACGAGGCTATATTTCATCCTTTCTTCCGGTAGATCCTCGCCTCCCCGTCCACTTCCTCGTACCGGTCCTCGCGCGAGGAGAAACGCAGGGACTCCCTCGATCCGAGCGCCAGGTACCCCAGGGTGTCGAGGCTGTCGTGGATCAGCTGGTGGACGCGCCCCTGGAGAGTATCGTTGAAGTAGATCAGGACGTTCCGGCAGAGGACCGCCTGGAACTCGTTGAAGGAGCCGTCCGAGGCCAGGTTGTGCTGGGCGAAGACGACGCGCTTCCGGAGGTCCGGGTCGAGGACCGCGTGGCTGGCGTCGGCCGTGTAGTAGTCCGACAGGGACGCCCGGCCGCCGGCCCGCTGGTAGTTCTCGGTGTACTCCTTCATCGAGCCGAGGGGGTAGACGCCCGCCCGGGCCCGTTCCAGCGCGGCCGTGCTGAGGTCCGTGGCGTAGATCCAGCTCCGGTCGAGCAGGCCCTCCTCCCGGAGGAGGATCGCCGTCGAACAGGCCTCCTCCCCCGTGGAGCAGCCCGCGTGCCAGATCCGCAGGGAGGGCCAGGACCTCAGGGCGGGCACGACCTTCTCCCGGAAGGCCCGGTAGAATAGGGGGTCGCGGAAGAGGCTCGTCACGTGGACCGTGAGGGCCAAAAGGAGGCGCTCCACGGCGGCCGGGTCGTGGAGGACGAGGTCCTGGAGGGCCGAGAGCGACTTCACCCCCTCCGCCTCCAGGCGCCGCCGGAGGCGCCGCTTGAGGGAGGCCGGGGCGTAGTCCCGGAAGTCGTACCCGTACCTCCGGAAGACCCCCTCCAGGAGGAGCCGGAAGAGGGCGGTCTCGGCCAGATCGGCAGCGCGTAGTGTAGGGAAAGAGTGGGCTCCGACGCGAAGATCTCG
>CAYNDR010000211.1:0-11406 GCA_964395295.1 uncultured Planctomycetales bacterium | reverse complement strand
GGGATGCGGCGTTCACCCGTCCTGGGCCCTCGCCGCGCTCCGCAAGAGGGCATGTCCGGACTCGTCGATCGCCTTCGCGCATCGATGCCCGGCGTCGAGGTCCGCACGGGCGCCCCGGTCCGGCGGATCGAGGCGGGAGGGCGGGTGATCCTTGAGGGCGAAGTCCTCGATGCGGACGCGGTGGTCCTGGCCCTCCCCGCGCCGCGGGCGGCGGAGGTCGTGGATTCGTGGACGCCGGATCTAGCCGGGTCCCTCCGGCGCCTCCGGTATGCCTCGAGCGCGACGGTCTCGCTGGGATTCCGCGGGAGGCCGCCGTTCGAGGGGACCAGCCTCTTCGCCGCCCCGTCCGAGGGCCGCCGCCTCGCGGCCGTCACGCTCTCCTCGGAGAAGTTCGAGGGGCGCGCGCCGCCCGGGCACTGGCTGGTCCGCTGCTTCCTTCGGGGGGCCCAGGCGGACGCCGCGCGGGTCGCGCGGGAGGAACTGCGCGAGGTCCTCGGGATCGCCGATGAGCCCGTCCTGGAGCGGACGTTCCTCTGGCCGGAGGCGCGGCCCGTCTACGAGGTGGGACACGAGGCGCGGGTGGGGGAGATCGAGCGGCGGACGCCGCCAGGGCTTCATCTCGCGGGGAGCGTCTACCGGGGGCTGTCGTTGCCGGACTGCATCCGGGACGCCCGCCGGGCGGCGGACCGGGTCCTGATGTAGCTATTTTGTATGCGTTCAATCCCTGGTTTTGGCCAGAATCGAGAATCAAGAATCGAGAATGGATTTCCCCCCGTTGCCCCCCCCCGGGGGGCAGGGGGGACTACTCCTTGATTCTCGGATGCCCTGGTTACGCTATTTTTTCTCCTTCTCGCCCTCCCACCACCGCTTCCAGAACTGCAGAGCTTCGCTCTTGTAGATGAATCGGAGGCGGTCCTCCTCGAGGACCATCTCGTAACCCCCGTAGCGGATTCGTTCGAGGTGTTCGAGCACGCTCGTTTCCTCGTTATATTCCGGGTCCCGGATCGTCAGTTCGATCTCCCCCGCCGGCACGTCCGGCCATTTCACGGTCATTCCCGCCGCGCGGGCCAGCGACTCCACGGCATCCTTCTTCGTCGCGGGCCGCAGCACGGCGGGCGGTGTGGCCGAGAGTCGTGCCCTTGCGGCGGGCGCGCGGAGGGCGTTCAGGCAGAAGAGGTCGTTTCCTTCTTCGAGGCGCGTTTCCACGCCGTCGCGGGAACCCAGCAGGCAGAGCGCCTCGGCGGACTCCACGCGCACGAGGTGCCTCCAGTCCTTGAGGGATTCCCGGATCGCGGGGACGCACTCCTTCGCGCCCAGCTGGCCCAGCAACCGCAGGGCCTGTCGGGGCCGGGAATCGTTGTAGATGTTCTTGTCTCGCAGGGCTCCGGCCAACCCCTGCAACGACACGCGTCCGCCGAGTTTCTTGAGGACCGGGATCGCGTCGAAGAGGGCCGGTTCTTCGGGGTCTTCACTCATGCGCTCCAGCAGGGGGATTGCCTCCACGGCCCCCAGCCGGCCCAGCGCCGTCACCACGGCGTATTCGCTCCCCGCCGCGCGCCGGGGCCTTCCGAGGGCTCGGAGGAGACCGGGGATCGCCTCCCGGTCCCCCAAATCGGCAAGGGCGAGGGCGGCCGAGGCGCGCACGGACGAATTGAAGTCCCGGAGGGACTCGCGGAGCAGAGGCGCCGATCCCTGTGGATCGATTGCGGCGAGAACCCCGACCGCCAACCGGCGGGCCTCCGGACGGCCCTCCTTCAGCAGTGTCCGGATCGAGGGGACCGCCTCCTTCGCCTTCATCCGGACCAGCGGATCGAAAGAGGACCCGCGCGCGTGCTCTTCCTCGTCCTCCAGGAGCAGGACGAGGGCGGGGATGGCTTCCCGCGCTTCCATGGAGCCCAGGGCCTTCGCGGCCTCCATTCTCACGAATGCATGGGTATCATCGAGGAGGCGGATGACCTCGGAGGCCGCCTCGCGCGCCCCAAGACGCCCGAGGGCGCCCGCCGCCGCCGCCCTTTCCCCGCCGTTGTCGCTCCGCAGGAACTGCGCGATCTCCGGCGCGGCCTCCCGCGCCCCCGCCGCCGCGAGAGCCTCCATGGCTCCCACGCGGTTGCTGGAAGGATCCCTGAGGAGTTCCAGGAGCCCCGGGACGGCCTCGCGGACGCCCAGACGGCCCAGAGTGATGAGCGCACCGCGCCGGAGTCCCGGATCGGGTCCCTTGAGCACCTTGAATATCTCGGGGACGGCCTCGCGCGCGCCGAGGGTGACCAGGGCCGACAAGGCGGCAGGACCGGCGTCCTTGTCGGAGATGATCCGGGTGATCTCCGGGACGGTCCGGACGGCTCCCATCTCGGCCAGGGTCCGGGCCGCGGCACAGCGGACGTCCGGATTCGGATCGTGCAAGCGCCGCGCGATCGCGGGGACGGCCTCCAGCGCCTCAAGGAAGTGCAGGGCGGAGAGGGCGCTCCTACGGACACCGGCGTCCCCGTCCTCAATGCCGGTCATGAGGTATGGTATTGCTGCCGGCACATAGAGCTCTCCGAGGAATTCTGCCAGGGTTGGCCGGGTCGGCGCGGGACCCTCCCTGATCTTCGCCGCGACCGCGCGGACCACGTCCCCGCGGGGCAGGCATTCGAGGGCTTGCCGCGCCGGGGAGATAGAGGACGAGTCGCTTGCGAGCATGTCGACGAGTCCGGGGATCGCCTCCTTCGCCCCGAGCCGTTGCAAGGCATCGGCCGCCTCCTCGGCCCTCTCTTTCTCTTTCAGCAGAGGGAGCAGGACAGGCACCGCCTCGCGCCCCATCAGGGCGGCCACGGCGCGGACCGCCGACCGGCGCACGCCGGCGTCCTCGTCCTTGAGGAGGCCCACCGCCTTCGGGACCGCCTCGCGGGCCCCCATGGCGGCCAGGGTATCGAGGGCCGAGCCGCGGGTGGCCGGGTCCTCGTCCTCGAGGAGACGCAGGACCTCGGGGGCGGCGTCGCGCGATCCCAGTTGCGCCAGGGCCACCATGACCCAGGGTCGGATGTCCTCGTTGCCTTTCCCGAGGAGCTTGGCGATCTCTCGGGCGTGGTCCCTGGCGCCGAGTTTGGCCAGCGCCTCCGCCGCCTGAAGGGGAACGGCCCGATCAGGGTCCGCAAGCCGTTGTGCGATCGCGGGGATCGATTCCCTGGCGCCCAGCGTCCCGAGGGTCCTGACGGCGTGCCAGCGGACGAAGGCGCTTTCCTCGTTCAGAAGGACTGAAATGGCGCCGGCCTGGTCCCGCGAGCCCAGATGGCCCATGGCCTCCGCCGTATTCCCCCGGACTTCCGGGTCGGGGTCCTTGAGGAGGGGAGTGAGCGCGGAGCTGTTTTCTTCCGATCCCAGGAGCCCCAGGGCCTTGGCGGCGGCGTCGCGGACGCCGGCCTCACGGTGCCCGAGGAGGCTCGCGATCCTTTCCAGGTGATCCCCCGGCCCCACCTTCACGAGCGCCCCGACGGCTCTCTCCCGGACCCCGTGTTCCGGATCCTCCAGGAGGGAGATGAGGGTCGGGATCGTCCCGGGGAGATCGAGCTGGCCCAGTGCCACCACGACCTTCCCCCGGTCTCCCCCGATCGCGAGCAGCGAAATGAGCTTACGGGCTGCGGCCCGGGCGCCAAGCTTCGGAAGCGTCTCCGAGACGAACCTCGAAACTTCCTCGTCCGGGTCCAGGACGAGCTCCGCGAGGGCCGGCAGCGCCTCCGGGGCCCGGATCCGCAGGACCTGTCGGAATACGTTGATCTTCTCGTCCTTTCCCCGGGCCCCCCGCACCGCGCGCTCGGCCATGGGGCGCAGGCGGTTCCGCAGGGTGAGGGAGTGGATGTCGGGCGCCTCATTGGCAAGATGGAGGAACGCCTCCGTCCAGGCCTCATCCTCCCCGGAGGCCAGGCGGTCGATGAGCCGGGGCGAGGAGCGGGCCAGTTCATCGGGCAGCCAGCCGCGGATCTCGATCCATTTGAGGGCATGACGCGCCCGCGCGGCCACCTCGGCGTCGCGGTCCTCCGCGGCCTTATTGAGCGCCGGGACCGCCGCGGGGCCCATCTCGCGAAGCCTGCGGGCGGCCTCCTCGCGTTCCTCCACCGCTCCCGAGCGGAGCCTTTCGATGAGCCCCTGGGCCCGGGCCGCCGGGTCGTCTTGGCGCGGGATCAGGAGGACGATCAGGATCAGGAAAGCGCGGACCATATCCTGTAGAATTATGACACGCCAAACGCGGACCTACCCCTAATATGGGGCCCGGTGCGGCACGGATCGGAGGGACGATGCGCGGGATCAGCCGACGGGAGTTCATGGGCCGGTGCGCGGGGGCCGCCGCTCTCGCCGCTCAGGAGCCCGCGCCGCCCGCGAAGTTCGACCTCACCCCCCTGGGGCGTGTGAAGGCGCGGCCGTCGGCGGACATCGCGGCCTCGCCCCTCTCGGTGGGCTTCGAGACCCTCGACCGGAAGTTCTTCGAACCGGAGAAGGCCTATCCCCTCGTCGCCAAGCTCGGGGCCAAGTGGGCCCGCTGCCAGACCGGCTGGGGGCGCACCGAGCGCGCGAAGGGGACCTACGACTTCGGCTGGCTCGACGACGTGGTGGACAACCTCCGGAAGGCGGGCCTCCAGCCGTGGTTCAACCTGGGCTATGGGAACCGGCTGTACACGCCGGAGTCGCCGGACGAATTCGCCGTGGGCTGGGCGCCCCTCAACGACGACGGGGCCCGGCAGGGCTGGGCGCGGTTCGTGGGGAAGATCGCGGAGCGCTTCCGCGACCGCGTGAAGCACTGGGAGCTCTGGAACGAGCCCAACATCACGAACTTCTGGAGGCCGCGCAAGCCCTCGCCCGAGGACTACGCGGAACTGGTCAAGCTCACCGCCCCCGAAATCCGCAAGCGCATCCCGGACGCCGTGCTCGTGGGCGGCGCCTACGCGGGGATGCCCACGGACTACTTCCGCCGCTGCCTCGATGCGGGGATGGCCGAGCACGTGGACCGCGTCTCGTACCACCCCTACCGCCCGATGCCGGAGAAGGGCTACGAGGCGGAGGTGCGCGCGTGGCGCGCCCTGGCGGAGAAGCACAAGCCCGGGCTCAGGCTCTGGCAGGGCGAGAACGGCTGCCCCTCGAAGAAGGGCGGGAGCGGCGCGCTGGCGAACCTCGAGTGGGACGAGCTCCGGCAGGCCAAGTGGGTGCTCCGCCGGCTCCTTATGGACCTCAAGCTCGAGCTCGAGCTCACGTCCTACTATCACACGGTGGACCTCGTGGGCTACAAGCTCGCGGCGGGCGGCGCGGGGAAGACGAACTACAAGGGGCTCCTTCGCGGGGAGGACTTCACGCCCAAGCCGTCCTACTTCGCCTACCAGTGCCTCGCCGCGCTCTTCGACGCCGAGACGCGGAAGGCCGACCGCGAGATCCGCCTCGCGGGCGCCGAGGATCTCCAGACGGCCGCCTTCACGCGGAAGGACCGCGCGATCTACGCCTGGTGGTCCCCGGCCGACCTCCTGCGCGGCTTCGAGGCGCAGAAGGTGGAAGTCTCGGTGAAGGAGGAGGGGCTGGCCGAGCCCGTCCTCGTGGATCCGCTCTCGGCGCGCGTCTACGCGCTCGAGAAGGCGCGCAAGGCGGGCAGCTCGTGGACGTTCCCGGAGCTGCCGCTGACGGAGTGGCCGCTTCTCGTGACGGACCGGTCGGTGGTGGGATAGGGGGCCCTATCGGGCCGGGGTCCTCTCGTACAGCCACACGCGGCCGTAAGACCGGTAGCGGACGGGCCTGTAGTAATCCATCGCCTCGGCCGAGGCCTTGGCCCATTTCTTCCACGACGCGAGCCGCTTCCTCTCGCGTTCGAGCCGCGCCTCGCGGGTTTCGTCCGCGGGCGCCTCCTGCAGTCTGGATCGCTCTTCGCTCAGGGCTTTAACTCTTTCGGCGATCTTCCCCTTGGCCTCCACCTCCTCTTTCGTCAGGGGAGGCAACTCGATGGTCTCGGACAGGTTGTCGCCCACGAGCAGGTCGAGCCGCCCGTCGCCGTTGAAGTCGAAGGCGCAGAAGCCGGAGGTATACACGTTCGGCTCGGGATTCGACGACACCAGGACCACGGCGGAGCTGCCGAAGACAGGCTTCCCCTTCTCCCCGGTGTTGCGGTGCCAGCGGACGCCTCCCGGGAGGGTCAGCAGGTCGGGCTTCCCGTCGCCGTCCCAGTCGGCCATGCAGGGATTGTCGCTGCCCCTGAATCCGACCTGCCGGGGCTTCCCGAAGACCGGTTTCCCGGGCCCGCCTTCGTTGATCAGGAGGCTGAGTTGCCCCATTTCCCTGACCAGCAGGTCGGGGTCGCCGTCCGCGTCCCAGTCGCAGGCGAAGGCCACGCCGTTGGGACCCTTGAGCCGGGCCGGCTGACCATCCGCCTCCTCGACGAGGCGGGGTTCCTGGAAAGTCCCGTCCCCGGCCTGGAGGAAGACGTAGACGTTTCCGGAGAAGGAACCGGACAGGATGTCCGACCGCCCGTCGCCGTCGAAGTCCACCAACTGTGGGGTGAATCCGGTGTGTCAGCCCGAGGGGACGCAGGCCTCGGTTCCCCCCGCCTTGAAGACCTCGCCCTCGGCGAACTCCGGCCGCGTGCGGGTCCCGATGTTGCGGTAGATCCATAGCCGCCCCTGGCCCATCGTCCCGACCAGCAGGTCCGGCTTGCCGTCGCCGTCGATGTCGCCCATGAACGGGGCGGCCATCCCGCCCTCGGCGAGGATCGGCTTTCCGCCCGCGGTCAGCCGCACCGGCGGGGCGAGGTCGGAGACTCCCTTCTCCTGGGCGAGTCCCGGGGCCGCGGAGGCCAGGGCCAGGAGCAGTCCCGTGAACGCGGACATCATCCACCTAATTTACGCCCATTCGAAGGGCCGGGGCGGGCGTACTATTTTCGAACAAAGGAGACTCGTCATGACGCGCCTGATCCTGGTCGCCCTCGCCGCCGCGGCGGTCGCCCTCCAGGTCGAGCCCCCGAAGAAGAAGATCGGCTACACCGACACCCCGGTCATCCCCGGAATGAAGTGGCGCGTCCACGACCCCGACCGCCCCCAGGCCCCCGCCGTGGACCCCGGCGCCGGAAGTCCCGCGGCGGTCCCCGGGAAGCCTCCTTCCGATGCCGTCGTCCTCTTCGACGGGAAGGACCTCTCGAAGTGGCAGACGGCGGACGGGAAGGAGCCCGGATGGGTCCTCAAGGACGGCGTCCTCGAGGTCCCGCCTCCCCGCACCCCCAACGGCGGCGACATCGTGACGAAGGAGCCCTTCGGGGACTGCCAGTTCCACATCGAGTGGGCCGCGCCCGATCCGCCGCAGGGCGACGTCATGAACCGCGGCAACAGCGGCGTCTATTTCTTCGGCCGCTACGAGGTCCAGATCTTCGACTCGTTCCAGGGCGGGATCTACGCGGACGGCCAGGCAGCGGCGGTGTACGGCCAGTATCCGCCGCTCGTGAACGCCTCGCGCAAGCCGGGCGAGTGGCAGGCCTTCGACATCCTCTTCACCGCCCCGCGGTTCAAGGACGGCCAGCTCGCCTCGCCGGCGTACGTCACGGTCCTGCACAACGGCGTCTGCGTCCACAACCACCTGGCGATCCTGGGGTCCACCATGCACCGGGCGCTCCCGAAGTACGTCCCGCACGAACCGAAGGGGCAGATCAAGCTCCAGGCCCACGGCAACCCGGTCCGGTTCCGCAACATCTGGGCGCGGCCGATCAAGGGGTACGACGAGCCCTAGGGAAGAGCGTACAGTATCCGGGCGACGACGGAGGAACTCCAGGTCATGGTCCATCGCGCCGCCCTGGCCCTCGCGGCCGCCGCGCTCGCCTTCACGGGACCGGCCGGGCCCGCCCCCGGCGACCGCCATCCCGCCGTGAACATCGTCTACCCCCCGGACGCCTTCTACCACAACGGCGGGCGCGTCATCGACGTGACCAAACCCCCCTGCAACGCCAAGGGCGACGGCGCCGCCGACGACACCCGGGCCCTCGTCGCCGCCTACGACATCGTTGCGGAGGCGCTCCGGAAGAAGGGCCCCCACGCCCCCGACACCTCCTTCATCATCTACCTCCCCAAGGGGACCTACCTCGTCGGCGACACGATCATCCATGGCGGCGCGCCGCTGGAGTACACCTTCGACGGCGGCCAGTCCCACAGCGACATCGTGAAGGTGCGGTTCGTGGGGCAGAGCCGCGACCAGACCGTCCTCCGCCTGCGGGACGCCTCCCCGGGCTTCGGTCCCCGCGCCGACAAGCCGGTCCTCTCCTTCACCAAGCGGCGGCAGGGGACCAACGTGCCGGGCGGGAGCCAGTGCCGCAACCTCACGATCGACACCGGCCGCGGCAATCCCGGCGCGATCGGCATCCTCTTCCTCGGGGCCAACCTCTGCTCCATGGGCGACGTGACGATCCGCTCCGGCGACGGCCTCGGCGCCGTGGGGCTGGACATGCCCGTGCATTCGGTCCAGGGGTACTTCCGCGACATCCGCGTGGAAGGCTTCGACGTCGGCATCCGCGTGGGGTCCATGGCCGAGGAGAATCCGACCCTCGAGCACGTCACTCTGCGGGGCCAGAACCGGGCGGGCGTCCTGGTGGACCAGGCCGGGCCGTGCCTCCGGGACCTCCTCAGCCAGAACGCCGTCCCGGCGGTGGAGATCGCCCGCGGCGGGGCGCACGTGATCCTCGTGGACAGCATCCTGGAACGGGGGTCGGAGAAGTTCCCCGCCATCGACGTCAAGGACGCCGGCGCCCAGCTCTTCGCCCGGAACGTCCAGACGGCCGGCTACGGCGCCGCGGCGGCGAGGAAGGGCCGCCCCGCGCTCCCTCCCGGCTTCATCGAGGAGCACGTCTCCGGCGGCGTCTTCACGCTTCGCGACAAGCAGGAGAGGCGGTCGCTGAACCTCGAGGTGGAGGACGCGCCGCCGGCGCCGTGGGAGCAGGACCTGTCGCGCTGGGCGAACGTGGACCGCTTCCCGGGGGCCGGGGTCACGCAGAAGGTGCAGGCGGCCCTGAAGTCGGGCGCCTCGACCGTCTGGTTTCCCGGTCCCGCGTACGACGTGGGCCAGGTGCGCGTCCCGGCCTCGGTGACGCGGCTGGATCTCATGCACGCCAAGATGCGGGGCCGGTTCGTGATCGACGAGGCCTCGCCCGTCCCGCTCTGGATCGAGCACAGCGAGTTCTATCCCGGCTTCGTCGTGGCCGCCCCGAGGACGGTCGTCCTGAACCATTGCAGCGGCGGCATCGCCGTGACGCACAAGGAGCCGCAGAAGGTCTTCATCGACGCCGGGGTGAACCTGGGCCACGGGGAGGATTTCTGCGGGCCGAACGTGAAGCTGTGGGCCCGCAGTATCGACAACGAGTACAAGCACACGGCCAACTTCAGGATCCACGGCGGTACGGCCTGGGTGCTGGGATTCAAGACCGAGGGGCACCAGCCTTCCTTCGAGGTGAAGCGCGGCGGCGTCTGCGAGGTGCTCGGCGGCTACCGGAACGAGACGACGGAGGACCAGGGGCTCCCGATGGTCGTCAACGACAACTCCAACGTCGCGTTCGTGGGGTGGTCGAGCATGGCCACGGTCTACCAGCACGCCGTCTGGGAGAAGCGGGGCGAGGAGACCCGGCGGCTGATGAGGGCCGACCTCCCTCCGCGCGCGGCGTACCGGGAGGATTTCCACATCCCGCTCTACGCGGGCTACGACGTCAAGCCCAGGCCGGTCAAGCCGGCGCGCCGGGCGCCCGAGGCCGCGGCGCCGCCGGCGGCCGAAGCCCCGGCCGTGCGGGCCTCTCCCGAGGCCCTGGCGGAGTGGGACGGCAGGCTTCGCGCGCGGGCCGCCGAGGCGCTCCGCGCGGGCCGCGAGGTGAGGTTCCGCTTCTCCGCCGTCCCGGACCGGGCGGCGGTCCTCGCCGCGCTCGACGACAAGGGCGGGATGCGGATTCGGAGCGGCGACGGGGAGATCGCGGCGTCCTGGACGGTCCTGTCGCTCGAGGACAAGCGGCATCTGTCGGCGGGCCTGCTGGAGGGAGGAGGCGCGGAGGACTACGCGGCGGCCGCGTTCTTCCACCTGGCGGCGGGCCGCCGCGAGGAAGGCCGCCGTTTCCTCGATCGGGCCGGTGCGGCAGGGGAGGCGGTGCGGGCCGCGTTCGCGTCCGCGGAGCGGTGAGGGCTTCGGGCGGGCCCGGCTCAGGCGATGACCGGGGGAGGGGGCGGTTGGGAAGGGGGCGTATGATCCATCGTCAAGATCCGGCGGGCCGTGCCCCTGGCGCGGAGGAAGGGCATATCCCAGCAGAGATGCGCCACCACGCCAATCGGTTCACCGCACTCCAGGCACCGGCCGCCGTTCTCCAGCAGGCGCGCGCAGCGGCCCATGCCTGCGGCGTAGCGGTACTCGGCGCAGCAGTTCGGGCATGTCACGGCCATCCCTTGGATTATAGCACGCCGCGGCTCCGTGCCGTGTCGGCCCCACAAGTCGCCGGGCGGGGGACAGACGTAATATCACTGGAGCGAGGCTGGAGGGATCATGATCGGCGGAATCTTCGCGGCGGCATTGCTCCTGGCGCCCCCGGGCGCCGGGCCGGAGGACGAGGCGGACGCGCGGATCGAGAAGCACCGCAAGGGGGACGTCACGGTGCTCGTGGAGTCCGGCGGGCGCCCCGTCCCGGGCGCGAAGGTCGAGATCGCCCAGGCGCGCCACGCCTTCCTCTTCGGCTGCAACATCTTCGTCCTCAAGCCGGACGATCCCGGCGAGCTCCAGAAGCAGTACCAGCAGCGGTACAGGGCGCTCCTCAACTACGCGACGCTGCCGTTCTACTGGGGGTCCTACGAGCGCGAGCGGGGGAAGCCCGACGAGGACCGCCTCCGACGCATGGCCCAGTGGTGCCGCGAGAACGGCATCCACGTCAAGGGCCATCCCGTGATCTGGCACGAGGTCTTCCCGAAGTGGGTCACGGACCAGGAGCCGCTGGAGCCCCTCATGGAGAAGCGCATCAACGAGACCGTGGGGCGCTTCGTGGGGCTCGTGGACTGGTGGGACGTGGTGAACGAGTCGCTGGTGGCGCCCAACCACAAGAATCCCTACGGGGCTTGGGTGAAGAAGACGGGCCCGATCGACGCCGTGGACCGGTGCCTCCGCTGGGCCGCGAAGGCGAATCCGAAGGGTTACTTCCTCGTCAACGACTTCAAGGTGGATCCACAGTACGAAAAGGAACTCGCCGGCCTCCGCGAGCGCCAGGCCCCGTACCAGGCGATCGGCATCCAGAGCCACATGCACACCGGCGAGTGGACGATGGACCGCGTGTGGAAGGTGTGCGAGGACTACGCGAAGATCGGCCTGCCGATCCACTTCACGGAGGCCACGGTCCTCAGCGGCCCCAAGGAGAAGCCGATGAAGGACTGGCAGTCGCGCCGGCCCAACTGGCTCACG
>CAYNDR010000210.1:0-11432 GCA_964395295.1 uncultured Planctomycetales bacterium | reverse complement strand
CCAGACGGGGCCGAGGACGATCCAGCGGTAGAGGAGCGCGAAGAAGAGCGCCGCCGCCACCGCGACCAGGTACTTCTTGTTCTCCTTCCAGAAGTATTCCATAGGGTCACTCGACGGTGACGCGGATCTCGAAGACCCTCCACCCCGGCTTGTCCGGCGAGGGGTTCTGCCTCAGGAGCTTCGCCGTGATGCCCCGGGGCTTGTCCTCCAGCGCGCGCAGGAGGTTGTTGAGGACCTCGCGGGGCCCTCCCCGGATGTTCTCGTCCGCCTCTCCCACCACGAGGAGGGACTTGGCCGCCACGGGCCAGCGCAGGACGTTCCCCTGGACCAGCGCCGTCTCGAAGGGCTCGGGGTCCCCCCTGAGCTTGATCTTGCCCTCGGACTCGTTCTCGACCTCCCCGATCACCAGGCCCCGGCCGGGGTAGGTGAAGGCCGCCCGGGTGCGATCGACCCCGTGCAGGATCGCCCCGCGCGGGTCCCGCCTCTCCCCCTGCTCCGTGAAGCGCACCTGGCGGATCGTGATCCCCTGCTTCGGCAGGTCCTTCCGGAGCTTGGACACCACGTCCAGCGTCCCGCGCCCCGAGGCCACGTGCGAGAGGAGATAGTCCACCTTGGCGCTGGCGTCGAGCTGGGCCTGCTCCAGGGATTCCGCGTCCTGCAACCGCTTGCTCAGGGCCGCGGTCCTGTCCTGGAACTCCTTCAGCGCGCCCTCCTGGGCCCCCTTGCGCACGTACGCCAGCGCCGTCAGGAAGGCCAGCGCCGCGGCGAGGATCCCGCCCGCCGCCAGCATCCAGAAGGTGGTCCGGAAGAAGATCCGGCGCTTCTTCAGCCGCGCCGGGACGATCGAGAGCACGGCCGCGCCGATGGAGGGCGCCGTGAGCTGGGCCAGGCCGATCGCCACCGCCATGTCGCTGGGGAGATGGCGGAAGTCCTCCGCCCCGGCGCCGGCGACCGCGGAAGCGTCCACCTTGCGGAAGGGATCGAGGAGCTCCACGGGGATCTTGGCCGCCCCGGAGAGGTATTCCACGAGCCCCCTCAGGCGCGCCCCGCCGCCGGAGAGGTAGATCTTGTCGACGGTGAAGTCCTTCTCGTTCAGCTGGACCTTGGCGTGGTTGATGGAGGAGGTGATGAACCCGACCATCTGGCCCGCGGCCGCGCGGATCGGCGCGCGCACCCGCGACTCGGGCGATTCCTCGTCCTCTTCGCCCGAGGCCCCGGGGCCCAGGTTCCCGTGGCCGATCTTGAGGGCCTCCGCCTTGTCGGCGGAGACGCCCGCCATCCCGGCGATGTTGTTGTCGCAGACGCGCGCGCCGGAGGAAACGTTGCGCGCGAAGATGAGCCGCCCCGCGCGCACGAAGGCGATGTCCATGTTGTCCGAGCCCAGGTCCAAGAGCATCACCGTGCCGCCCTCGGCCCCGTACCCGTTCCGGTGGACGGCGTGCAGGGCGAAGGCGTTCGGGACGGCGTCGCGGACGTCCACGGCCGCGTGGGCCAGCAGTCCGATCCGCTCGTCCACGTAGGCGCTCTTCCCGATGCCGATGAGGGCCAGGTACTGGGGGAAATAGGCGTCCGGCTCCCGGAGCGTGCAGTAGGCGAGGTAGAGGTCGGTGGCCGCCCCCTGCCTCTGCTCCAGCTCGTAGCCCATCATCATGCGGTAGTTCAGGGGCTTCATCTTGGGCTGCTGGACGATCTGGAGGTTGATGTCCCGTCCGGAGAGCCCCACCACCCCCACGCGCCTGCCGTTGGAGGACGCCATCGCCCCGTGGATCAGCTTGAGGAGGACCGGCCGGTGCTGTTCCGGGGGGACCTTCGGGATGCGGCGGCGGGCGGCGCTGACGATCTTGAAGCCGCCGAGCGTCCGCCGCGCGTCGACGATCTTGAGGGACGTCGACCCGATGTCTATCCCGTAGCCAATGTCTAGGGTTCCGAAAGGCCCTTGAGGAACTCCTTGGCCTCTTCCGCCGCCGCGCTCCCCGGGTGGCGCGCCAGGAGCGCCCGGGTCATCGAGCCCGCCAGCGTCTTGCGCCCCCCGGCCGCGTGCTGTTTGGCCCGGTCGAGGATGAGCTTGTGGCGCGCGGCCTCCTCCGCCGCCGCGCCCGCCAGCACCTCCCGGGCCTTCTCGCGCACCGGCTCCGCCTTGGAGGCGAAGGCCTCGCCCCAGCCGGCCTGGTACCGGTCCAGGGCCTCCAGCGCGGTGGTGGCAAGGTCCACGCGCCGCGAAAGGATGGCCTGGAAGGCGGCCGACTGGGCCTCGGCCCACTCGCGCCGCTCGACCTCCTCGAGCTGGCGGATGTCGCCCTCGATCCGGTCGCGCAGGACCGGGTCCTTGGCCTTTTTCATCTCCCTCTGGAGGACTTCCAGGGCCACGCCGAACCGCTTCCGGATCCGCTCGGCGGCGGCCTCCCTCAGCGGGTCGGTGTAGCCCAGCGCCGCCTCCCGGATCACGAGCCAGAAATCGGGGTTGGCCTCCGACGGATCGACCGCGAAGGACTGGACCACGCGGAGCCCGCCTCGGGCCTGCTCGACCCGGACGCGCACGGGGTCGGAATACTCCACCACGACCTCCCCCTCCTCCGACCGGAACGAGATCCGGTTCGTCATCTTGTCGCCGGCCTCCGGAAGGCCCTGGAGGCGGTCCACCCGGGGGACCACGAACGCCAGGGTCAGCCGGTCCACCTGCCTCAGGCCGCCGCCCGGGAAGACGTAGATGACCTTCAGCTCGTCCCCCTTGTGGGCCACCAGCTCCTCGAAATCGATCTCCTTGAAATCCACGGGGCTCACCATCTTGCCCTTGAAGCCGAGCCATTCCGGCTCGACCTTGGCGGCCACGTCCCTCGCGCAGGACTGCGGCATCGATCCCTCGCGGTTGCTCTCGAGCCGCGCGTGGAAGTTGACGAGGGACCGGCGTCCCCGCGTCTCGATCCGGAGCGTCCCGTCCCGGGCCGGGGCCACGCGGTACGTCCCGAGCCGGTGCTCGCGCCCCGCCGCGCCCTGGGGCTTCAGGCGGACGGAGACGTCGTCGAAGGCCAGGCGGCCACTGCGTCCCACCGCCGCCAGGGCCACGCGGAAGGCCCCCGCGTCGGCGGGAGGCGTGAAGGAAGCCTGGACGGGGATCCAGCCGGCGCCGCGGGGGGCGGGGGCGGATACTTCCTCCGCCACCACCGGCCCGTTGACGGACTTGAGCCAGTCGACCTTGATCGCGGCCCACCCGCTGAGGCCGTCGTATCGGGCCCAGGCCGAGGCATCGACCCCGCCGCTCCGGCCCAGCGGGAACTCCTCTCCGTAGGCGCATTCGAGGACCGCGTCGCCCCCGCCGGCCGACTTCTCCAGGGCCATGCAGGAGGAGCCCGTCCTTCCCTGGGAGGCCGCGGCCAGGGTCCCCTTGGCGTTGCCCCGGAGGCTCCAGGCGACCGGCTTCCCCTCGGCCGCCAGCTCGAAGGACGCGTTGCGCCGGATGAGGTTGTCCTTGTCCCCCTCCTGGACCGCGGCCTTCGTGCCGCCGAACTCCTTGGCCGCGAACGCCCCGGCCCCCAGGATGGCCAGGACCAGGACTCCCAGGCCCATCTTGCTCCAGGGGACCGTGATCCTCCCGCCCAGGGTATAGTCGGGGGGGAGCCCCTCCACCACGGGAGGCGGCGCGGCAGTGCGCCGGGTGTTGGCCCGCGCGTCCACCGGGGCCGTGGACGGGTCGGCGTCGGCCGCCTTGCGGACCTCGTACCAGGCGGTCATGTGGCCGATCACGACCTTGTCGCCCGGCTGGAGCCGGTGCTCCTGGACGCGGCTCCCGTTGACGAGCGTGCCGTTCATACTGCCCTTGTCCAGGACCGTGGCGACCGATCCCGAGACGCGGACCTCGCAGTGTTCGCGGGAAAGCTGGGGGTCCTTGATGGGGCTGGTGCAGGAGGCCGCGCGCCCGATGATGTTGGCCCCCTCGCGGAGGTCCACCGCCCACTCTTGGCCCTGGAACTCGATGATCAGCTTTGGCATGGACCGATGGTTTCCAGAGTGGATGCCAAGACCCCCGCCCCTTGCCCCTGACCATCTGATATTAATGGCTGGGCCTGGGGGGGTCAAGCATTAAGCTTGCCCCCTGCTTTATGGACGAGCGGAAGGCCCCCGGTTCCGGCACGGCCATCGGCAAGCTTCCGGCTCTCCCGGGCCAGGCTGAAGGCCGAAACCTCGAAGCCGTGCGGTCAATTCGGCGCGGGATGAGGAAGACCCCTCTGCTCCCCCCCGGGGCGGGGTCGAGATTCTTCGATGCCTCCGAACGGTTGGCGACTAGGCTTTCCGCTTGACAGTGCCGATAGAGTCTTTAGAATGTGGTCGAGTCACCCTTCGTTTGAAGGTCCCTGATGCGCGGAGGGTAAAGATAGATGGCTGGACGTGACGGCAAAGAGTTCAACGCAAGAGACTTGGTCTCTACGGACATAGAGCCCCGGATGGGACGCTGGATGGAGAGAAGGACTTAGCTTTCCACCGTTTCCCTTCCCTTTCTTGCGCCTGCCCCCCGAACCCGGGGGCCCCGCCACGCCGGCCTTAGGAAACCCTGGAGGGCCCATCCATGACCGCCGTTTACATCATCGTCGGGCTGGCGGTCGGCCTGGGGGCGGGCTTCGGGGCCGGGTACTTCCTCCTGGCCCATTCCAAGAAGACCCGCGCCGCCCTGGAGGCGGCGAAGATCCTCGCCGACGCCGACGCCAAGGCCGAGAAGGCCGTGGTCGACGCCCGCTCCGACGCCTCCCGCCTCCGCGACGAGGCCGAGAAGCAGAGCCGCGAGGAGCGCAACGAGCTCCGCCAGTACGAGAACCGGCTGACCAAGAAGGAGGACATGCTCGAGAAGCGCGCCGACTCCCTCCAGCAGAAGGAGCGCCTCGCCGAGCAGAAGTCCAAGGAGGTCGAGCGTTCGGAGGCCGAGGCCGCCGAGAAGCAGAGGGAGATCGGCCGCCTCGTGGAGGAGGAGAAGAACACCCTCCACCGGATCGCCGGCCTCACCAAGGAGGAGGCCATCAAGCTGCTCCTGGACAAGATCGAGCCGGACCTGGAGCGCGAGAAGGCCGACCTCATCAGCAAGCGCCAGGAGGCCGCCAAGGAGAACGCCGAGGGCGAGGCCCGCCGCATCATCACCATGGCGATCCAGCGCTTCGCCGCCGCCCACACGGCGGACTCCGTGGTCAGCGTCGTGGACCTCCCCAACGAGGAGATGAAGGGCCGGATCATCGGGCGCGAGGGCCGGAACATCCGGGCCTTCGAGCGCGCCACCGGCGTGGACGTCATCGTGGACGACACCCCCGGGGTGATCATCCTCTCCGCCTTCGACGGCGCGCGCCGCGAGATGGCCCGCCGCTCCATGGAGAAGCTCATCCTCGACGGCCGCATCCACCCCACCCGCATCGAGGAGATCACCGAGCAGACCAAGCGCGAGATGGAGGACCACATCAACAACGTGGGCAAGGAGTTCCTCCGGGAGCACGAGGTCCTCAACGTCCACCCCAAGCTGGCCACGCTCCTCGGCCGGCTCAAGTACCGCACCAGCTACGGGCAGAACGTCCTCCAGCACATCCGCGAGGTGGCCCACCTCGCCTCCGTCATGGCCGCCGAGCTCAAGATGGACCCCAAGCTCGCCCGCCGGTGCGGCGTCTTCCACGACATCGGCAAGGCCGTGGACCAGGAGTTCGAGGGCTCCCACCCCGTCATCGGCGGCGACCTCCTCAAGCGCTTCGACGAGGGCCCGGAGGTCGTGGACTCCGCCTTCAACCACCACAACGATCCCAACGCCACCTCCCCCTACACCCTGCTGACGGCCGCCGCGGACGCCATCTCCGCCTCGAGGCCGGGGGCGCGCAGTGAATCCCTGGACCGCTACATCAAGCGCATCGAGCAGCTCGAGAGGATCGCCAAGTCCCTGCCGGGGGTGACGGGCGTCTTCGCCATCCAGGCCGGCCGCGAGGTCCGCGTGCTCGTGGACAGCGACAAGATCAACGACTCGCAGGCCGTGATCATGGCCCGCGACATCGCCAAGGCCATCGAGGAGCAGATGACCTACCCCGGCGAGATCCGGGTGACGGTCCTTCGCGAGACCCGCTTCGTGGAGTACGCCCGGTGAAGACCCGCATCCTCGCCATCGGCGACGTGGTGGGCCGCCCCGGACGCGAGATCGTCAAGGAGCGCCTGCCGGAGTACTGCCGCCGGGAGCTCATCGACTGCGTCATCGCCAACGGCGAGAACCTCTCCGGCGGCAGCGGCATCCTGCCCTCCGAGGCCGACGAGCTCTTCAAGGCGGGGGTCCACGTCATCACCGCCGGCGACCACGTCTGGGGCAAGAAGGAGATCATCCCCTACATCGACCGGATGCCGAACCTGCTCCGCCCCGCGAACTTCCCCGCCGAACAGCCCGGCCGCGGGTCCACGGTCGTGGAGACGGCCAGCGGCGTCAGGATCGGCGTCGTCAGCCTCCTGGGGCGCGTCTTCATGAACGTCCAGGCCGACTGCCCCTTCCAGGCGGCCAAGCGCCTCGTGGCCGAGATCAAGGCGAAGACCCCGGTCGTCGTGGTGGAGATCCACTGCGAGGCCACCAGCGAGAAGGTCGCCATGGGCTGGTGGCTGGACGGCCAGGCCAGCTTCGTCTACGGCACCCACACGCACATCCAGACGGCCGACGAGCGGGTCCTGCCCCAGGGCACGGCCTACATCACCGACTGCGGGATGACGGGCCCCTACGAGAGCGTGATCGGGCGGCGCATCGATCGCGTCCTCCACCGCTTCACGACCGGGATGCCGGCCCACTTCGAGGTGGCCACCGGCGACGCGCGCCTCTGCGGCGCCGTGGCGGCCGTGGACTCCGAGACCGGCCGGGCGCTGGAGATCCGGCGCGTCGTGATCCTCGAGAACGGCGACGTCCGGTAAGGGACTCAGCCGCTTCCCGGGCCGGCCCGCCATCCCTCACGCGAAGCACAGCGCGGCGGCCAAGGCCCCCAGGGCAATCCCGGCCGCCAGCGCGGCCAGCCCGCTCCGCCGGCAGGACGATTGCGACAGCCAGAGGACAAGGCCGCTCAGCGCGGCCAGCGCGAGGGCCGCGGCCGCCCCGTCGACCGCCCGCCCTCCCCACCACCCCGTGCGTTTCCCGCGGTGAAGGTCCGCCAGCGCCGCGGCCAGGTTTCCCGTCTCCGTCTTGATCGTGACCTCGCCCTCCCGCCGGTCGATGAAGGCGTCGACGATGCGGCCCGGGCCCCGGAAGACGGCGTGGATCTCGCGGTCGTCCACCTCGAAGTCCTCCAGGCGGCCCGCGACGCCGAACCGGGCGCGGAGCTCCCGGGCAATTTCCTCCCCGCCGGGCCGCTCCAGGAGCGCGGGGGCGATCAGGCCCCGGACCGTGCCGGTCCGGGCCTCGTTGACCCCGAACCAGTCCCCGTGGTTCATGAGGAATCCCGTCGCGCCGAAGAAGAGCAGGAGGGCCAGGGCAAAGAGGGAGAGGACGACGTGGACCGGGCGCATCCAGCGCCTCCAGCGGACCCGAGGCTCAGGCGACGGCGCCGGCCCGTTCGCGAAGGTCTGCTCCATGGCCTTTCCCGGACTCAGGGGCTTCCCGGAGCGCCCGCCGGCGGCCGGGGGCCGAAGAGGATATCCACCTCGCCCAGCTCCGGCTGATCCGGGACGCGCACGCGCGCCGGCCGGTCCCCGCAGAGGATCTCGCCCGACACGTGGGTGTGGACCTCCCTCCCGTTCGGGGGTCCCTTCTCGCGGTTGACGTCGAGGTGCACCGTGTAGCGTCCGGGGGCCGCCGGCTGACCCTGCTCGTCCCTGCCGTCCCAGACGAGGTTGTACTTGCCGGGCGGCCGGGTGGCGCGGGTGACGGGCGCCAGCTTCTGGCGGGCATCCTTCGGCCGTCCGAAACGGTCCCAGAAGTTGTTGAGCTTGCCGAGGTGGTCCAGCTCCTTCCGGTTGGCCCAAAGGGCGAGCAGTTTCACGACGCGCCCCTGAGCGTCCTCGACCCATGCCGCCGTGTAGTGGCGGTTGAACTTCTCCTTCTTCCCCTTCGGGGGATTCCTTTCCCAGGAGTTGAGCAGGGTGAAGGAGATCCGGACTTCGTGGCCGGAAGGCCAGGCGGGGCCCGCGCGCGGGGGCTGGACGGGCGCCGGAGGCTCGGCCTCCTGTTCGAGCCCCGCCCAGGACGGGCTGCGATGCGCCCTGCCGTCGCGGTCGACGACCAGCGCCGCCGCTCCCTCGGTCCGGGAGACGAGCGCGAGCCCCTCGCGGGGTCCGAGCACGCACAGGGCCGTGGCCATCGCGTCGGCCGCCTCCGCCGTCGGGGCCACGACCGTGGCGCCGAGGACCTCCTCCGCGGGCCGGCCGGTGCGCGGATCGAGGATGTGGGAATGGGCCCGCCCTCCCGCCGTGTACCGGCGCGCGTAGCCCCCGCTGGTGGCGACCGCCTGCCCGCGGAGCCGCAGGCGCGCCAGGGGCGGCGCGTTGTCCTCGCTCCGGCGGGGATCGGCCACGCCCACGGTCCAGGCGCCCCCGTCCGGCCCGGCGTCGCCCCACGTCAGGATGTCGCCGCCGATGTCCAGGAGGAACCCGCGGGCCTCGGGGACGGCGCGGCGCGCGGCGGCGCCGGCGCGGTCCAGGATGCATCCCTTGGCGATCGCATCCAGGTGGAAGCGGCCGCGGCCGTCCCACCGCAGGACATGGGCCCCCGCGGGACCTTCCTCGCACGTCGGCCGCGCCCCGGGCATCCGTTCCCGCAGGACGCCGGCCAACTCGCCGTCCGACGGCTCGCGCCCGCGCCGCCACAGGTCGAAAAGCTCGCCCGCGCACGGGTGGAACGCGCCCCCCGACCGATCCCACCATGCGAGGGCGGCCGCCAACAACCGGCCGAGATCCTCGGAGACGGGCACGGCCTCAGGGGCGGCGCCGGCGCGGGCGTTGAGCCCGCTGATCTCGCTGCGGGGATCGTACGTGCTGAACACGCCGCTCAACCGGTCGGTCTCCTCCAGGACCGCGCGTTCGAAGCGGGCGGCGGCCTCCCCGGAGGGGGCGACCACCTTGAGGTCCAGGGACGTGCCGAGGATCCCCCCGCGGGCGAAGGTGAAAACGGGGCCATCCGGCGGCGGGGGCCCGGCCGCCGGCAACACGGCCAGGATGGCGATGATGCGGACGGCCGGCGCCCCGCCGCGGCGGAGGCGGGCCCATCGAGACGGCATTCGCGCCTGATGAGCCATGCCTCCACCTCCCGCGAACGCGGCCTTCCAACCCCTGGCCGTATCCAAAGTATAACTGATGATGTAATCTTTCAGAAGATTCCTGCGAAGGCCGCCCCCGGCCCTTTACGCCGCCGCGCCCGGGAGATAAACTGGGCAGGCATGCCGCTCCCCGCGGAATCCCTCCTGCCCTCCGGAAGGAAGGTCCTCTCCGTGGGCGAGCTGGCCCGCCGGGTCAAGTCCCTCCTCGAGGACGGCCTGAAATACGTGTGGGTGGCCGGGCAGGTCTCCCGCGTCACCTACGCGCCGTCGGGCCACCTCTACTTCGACCTCAAGGACGAGGTCGAGGATCCTCCGGCCGTGGTCACCTGCACGATGTGGCGGCCCAGGGTCATGCGCCTCAGGTTCCGCGTCGAGACCGGGACGAGCGTCCTGGTGTTCGGGCTCGTCACCGCCTATCCCGCCCAGGGCCGCTACCAGATCTCCGTCGAGGAGATCGAGCCCCGCGGCGTGGGCGCCCTCCAGCTCAGGTTCGAACAGCTCAAGGAGAAGCTCGCCCGGGAGGGCATCTTCGACCCGGCCCGGAAACGGCCCCTCCCCTTCCTCCCCCTCAAGGTCGCGATCGTCACCTCGCCCGTGGGCGCCGCCGTCCAGGACATCCTCCGCACGATCCGCACCCGGTGCCCCGCCGTCCACGTGCTCGTCTACCCGGTCAAGGTGCAGGGCGCGGGCGCCGCGGAGGAGATCGCCGCCGCGATCGGCCACCTCAACTTGGCGATGCCGGACGTGGACGTGATGATCGTGGGCCGCGGCGGGGGCTCCATCGAGGACCTCTGGGCGTTCAACGAGGAGGCCGTGGCGCGGGCGATCCACGCCTCGAAGATCCCGGTCGTGAGCGCCGTGGGCCACGAGACCGACACCACGATCGCCGACTTCGCGGCCGACGTCCGCGCCCTCACGCCCACCGACGGCGCGGTCAGGGCCGTCCCGAAGCTCGACGACCTCCTGCTGGCGATGGAGGACCTGGGCACGAAGCTCAAGCGGGCGCTCAAGACGAGGGCGGACCTGGCGCGATCCGGCCTGGACGCCCTCCGGGAAGGCCGCGTCCTGGGGCGGGTCCGGGATCTCCCCCTCCAGCTCGGCCAGCGGCTCGACGAGCTCGGGGAGCGCCTCGGGGCGGGGCTGGAGAAGGCCTCCCTCTCCCTGAGGGAGCGGCTCGACGCGCTGGGCGGCTCGCTCCACGCCGGCCTGCCGGCGGTGCGCGGCCTGGCGCGGAGGCGGGTGGATCACCTCGCCGACCTCCTGCGGTCGCACGCGCGGCGGGCGGTGGACGGGGCCGCGGCGCGCATGAAGGAGGCGGCCGCGGGGCTCGAGGCCCTCTCGCCGCTCAAGGTCCTCACCCGCGGGTACTCGATCACGCGCCTGGAGAAGACGCGCGAGGTCCTCCGGGAGGCCCGCCAGGCCGCCCCCGGGGAACGGATCCTCACGATCCTCGGGAAAGGGATCCTGGCCTCCCGCGTGGAGGAGGAAGGGCCCGGCCCGATGAACGCCTGATGGACGACAAAATGGACCGTCCATTTTGTCGTAGGGGAAACGACAAAGTGGACGGTCTGTTTTGTCGTATGGTAAGATGACGCCGATGAGCGAGAAGCCGGCCAAGAAGTTCGAACAGCACCTCCAGGAAGTGGAGCAGGCGGTCAAGTCGCTCGAGGGCGGCAAGCTGGGCCTCGAGGAGTCCATCGACAAGTACGAGCAGGGCATCAAGGCCCTCCGCGAGTGCTACGGGATCCTCGAACGGGCCGAAAAGAAGATCCAGATGCTGGTCCGGGAGAAGGACGGCACGCTTGCCGCGCGGGACTTCGAGGCCGGCCCGCCCCCCGAGGAGAAGAAGCCCCGCCGGAAGCCGGAGACCCCCAAGGAAGGAGAGGACCTCCCCTTCTGACGGGACCACCTCGATGACCCGATCCCTCGAAGCCGCCCTGGAACGGCATCTCCCCAGCCGCGGGGTGCCCCCGCGCCTCCTGGAGGCCCTGCGCTACACCCTCTTCAACGCGGGCAAGCGCCTGCGCCCCACCCTCGTGCTGGAGTCCTGCAAGGCCCTGGGGGGCGACCTCCGCAACGCCCTGCCCGCCGCCTGCGCCATCGAGTACATCCACACCTATTCGCTCATCCACGACGACCTCCCCGCCATGGACGACGACGACTTCCGCCGCGGCAAGCCGTCCAGCCACAAGAGGT
>CAYNDR010000209.1:0-11500 GCA_964395295.1 uncultured Planctomycetales bacterium | reverse complement strand
CGAGCCCGAGGACATGAAGCGCACCGAGGCCCCGGGGAGCGGCGGGCTCCTGTCGTACCTGGAGAAGGAACTGGTCTCCGGCGGATACGACCTCAAGCGCCTCTACCGGCTCATCCTGAACTCCGGGACCTACCAGTCCTCCTCGGAACCGACCCCGGGGAACGCCGCGGACGAGACGGGCTTCTCCCGCTACCGGATCCGGCGGCTGGACGCGGAGGTCCTCCTCGACGCCATCAACCAGATCACGGGGAGCGGCGAGAAATACTCCAGCCCCATCCCCGAGCCCTTCACCTTCCTCCCGGCCGACCAGAGGGCGATCACGCTTGCCGACGGCAGTATCGAGGCGCCGTTCCTGGAGCTCTTCGGCCGGCCCCCCCGCAACACCTCGTTCGAGTCGGAGCGCTCCTCCGCCCCCTCCGTCTTCCAGGCCCAGCACCTCCTCAACTCCAGCCACATCCAGAGGAAGATCGAGCAGAGCCAGGTGCTCCTGAAGCTGGCGACGGGCGGCCAGGGCGCCGCCGCGCCGGGGAGGCGGAGGCCGGCGACGGGACCGGCCCCGGACGGCCCGCGCATCCTCGAGGAGATCTACCTCAGGATCCTCTCGCGGTTCCCGACCGAGGAGGAGAAGCGCGCGGTCTTCAATTACTTCACCTCGACGAAGCGCAGGCCCTTCGAGTCCTTCTGCGATGTCGTCTGGGCGCTCATCAACACGAAGGAATTCCTCCTCAAGCATTGAGAGGCCGAACATGGAGACGCACGTCACGCGGCGGGCCTTTATCGAGGCCGGTCTCACCGGCGCCGCCGGACTGATGGCGGCCCGCGGGACCCCCCTGTGGGCGCAGGCCGCTCCCAAGGCCGCCTCCGCGCCCGGGGGCAAGGCCAAGGCCGTCATCCAGATCTGGCTCTGGGGAGGCCCGTCGCACCTGGACACCTTCGATCCCAAGCCCGCCGCGGGACGGGACTACATGGGCCCGGCCGGCAAGGCGATCCCCACCAACGTCGACGGCATCCAGATCGCCTCCCAACTGCCCCTCCTGGCGAAGGTGGCCGACAAGTTCACGATCCTCCGCGGGATGACCCACGGCAACAACAGCCACGAGACGGCCGCCTACCTCGTCAGCACGGGCCGGAAGTCCGGAGGCGACACGACGTTCCCCGGCGTCGGCGCCGTCGTGACGCACTTCAAGGCGTTCGCCGCCGGCTACAAGGGCATGCTGCCGCCCTACATCGCGGTGCCCCGCCCCCAGGGCCGGTTCTCCGAGGCAGGATTCCTCAGCTCCAAGTACAAGCCCTTCGCGACGGGCGGGGACCCCGCCAAGGAGCCGTTCGTGGTCGAAGGGATCGTGGCCCAGAACATCACCGAGGAGAGGCAGAAGGACCGCCGGGCGCTCCTCGGGGAGCTCGACGGCCTGGGGAAGAAGATGAACCAGGACCCGCTGGTGAAGGGCATGGACGACTGCCAGGAGCAGGCCTACGCGATGATCCTGGGCGACGCCGGGAAGACGTTCTCCCTCGGCGAAGAGAAGGCGGAACTCAGGGACAAGTACGGGCGCACGACGTTCGGCCAGTCCTGCCTCCTCGCCCGGAGGCTGGTGGAGCGGGGCGTGGTCTTCGTCACGATCAACCACGGGGGCTGGGACACGCACAAGCAGCACTTCCAGGCCATGGGCCGGAAGCTTCCGGAGCTCGACGCGGGCGTGGCCGCCCTCCTCCAGGACCTCTCCGACCGCGGCCTCCTGGAAAGCACGATCGTCTGGGTCAGCGGCGAGTTCGGCCGCACGCCCAAGGTCCAGTGGGAGCCTCCCTGGAACGGCGGCCGGGGGCACCACGGGAAGGCCTTCTCGGCCCTCGTGGCCGGCGGCGGGCTCCGCGGCGGCCGGGTCGTGGGGAAGACGGACGACCGCGGGGAGATCGTCGTCGAGCGGCCCATCTATCCCTGGGACCTCATCTGCAGCATGTACGAGATCCTGGGCATCGACCACGCCCAGGCCAAGCTCTCGACCCCCCAGGGAGCCCAGGTCTCCGTCTCGCCGTTCGCCGCCGGCGAGGTCCCGCCCAAGGAGACCGGAGGCTTGTTGAAGGAAATCATGGGATGAGGAACGCCGCCTGCCTCCTGCTGATCCTGCTCCCCGGCGCGGCCCCCCAGCAGATGGCGGCGCCGCGCCCGCCCTACATCGGCTACGCCTTCCCGGCGGGCGGCCAGCAGGGCACCACCTTCGACGTGAAGATCGGCGGGGAGAACGTCTACGGCTCGACGGCCGCGATCGTCTCCGGGAAAGGCGTCACCGTGGAAGTGACCGACTCCCGGGACCCGAACGCCGGGAACGTGCTGTTCAAGAAGCGGAAGAAGGCGAACCAGACCGTCATCGACGAGATCGTGAAGCTCAAGGTCGCCGTCGCGCCGGACGCCGAGCCCGGCGCCCGCGACCTCTGCCTCGTCACGCCCACCGGCCTGTCGAACAAGCGGACCTTCCTGGTGGACCAGCTGAAGGAAGCGAGCGAGGACGAGGCCGGCGAGAAGAAGGGCGCCAGGACGCCGATCCCGCCCCTCCCGGCCGTGGTCAACGGCCAGATCATGCCCGGCGACGCGGACGCGTTCAGGTTCTCCGCCAGGAAGGGCCAACAGCTGGTCGTGGAGGTCTACGCCCGCGCGCTGATCCCCTACATCGCCGACGCGGTGCCCGGCTGGTTCCAGGCGGTCGTCTCCCTCCAGGACGCCCAGGGCAAGGAGGTGGCGTACGCGGACGACTTCCGGTTCAACCCGGACCCGGTGCTGTTCTACGACGTCCCCGCCGACGGCGAGTACGGCCTGGCCATCCGGGACTCGATCTACCGCGGACGGGAGGACTTCGTGTACCGCATCCGCGTCGGCGAACTCCCCTTCATCACGGGCGTCTTCCCGCTGGGGGCCCCGCGCGGAGAGAAGCCCGTCACGGTGAAGCTGGCCGGGAAGAACCTCCCGGCGGACACCCTGAGCGTCGCCGTGGACGCGAAGTCCCCCTCCGTCCAGTTCCTCTCCGTGGCCCGGAACGGCCTGGTCTCGAACCGCATCCCCTTCGCCGCCGGCAATCTGCCCGAGGTCCTCGAATCCGAGGCGGCCCCCGCGCCGGGGAAGGCCCAGGACGTCTCCCTTCCCGTCATCGTCAACGGCCGCATCAACGCCCCGGGGGAGAAGGACTCATTCCGCTTCCCCGGGAAGAAGGGGCAGGCCGTCGCCATCGAGGTCCGGGCGCGGCGCCTGGGATCGCCCCTGGACTCCCGCCTCACGCTGACGAACGGGCGCGGGGAAAAGGTCGCGGAAAGCGACGACCTGAAGGACCGCGGGGAAGGCCTCGTCACGCACCAGGCCGACTCGGGGCTCCTGTTCAAGCTCCCGGAGGACGGGACCTACACGGTGACGCTGTCCGACACCCAGGGGAAAGGCGGCCCCGAATACGCCTACCGGCTCCGGATCAGCCCGCCCGTCCCGGACTTCGAACTGCGCGCCACGCCCTCGGAGGTGAGCCTCCCGAGGGGAGGATCGGCGGCCCTGACGGTCCATGCCATTCGGCGGGACGGATTCGCCGGCGAGATCCGCCTCTCCATCGAGGAGCCGGCCTCCGCCGGGCTTTCCCTCGACGGCGCGGTCATCCCGGCGGGGGCGGACAAGGTCCGCATCACGATCACCGCCTCCGAGAAGGCCGCGGCGGGGACGGTCTTCCCCAAGGTGAACGGCACGGCGACGGTGGAGGGAAAGGCCTGCACCAGCCCCGTGGTCCCCGCCGAGGAGCTCATGCAGGCCTTCGCCTACCAGCACCTGGTGCCCGCCAAGGCGCAGGTGGTGACGGTCTCCGAGACGTTGGCCCCGTTCATCGTCTCGTTCCAGCTCCCGCCCGAAGGCTGTGTGACCCTGGCCCGCGGGAAGGACGCGTCCCTCCCGCTCAAGGTGATCCGCCGGCCGGGATTCAACGGGCCGATCCGGATCCTGCTCATGGACCCGCCCAAGGGGATCACCCTGCCGAGAGGCGGGGCCTTGCCGGGCCGGGACGCCGGGATGGTCCTCCTGCAGGCGGCGGCCGACACGGAGGCCAGGCCGAACGAGAACCTGATCCTCAGCGCCGTCATGATGATGCCGCAACCCCAGTCGGCGGCCGCGCCGGCCGCGGGAGGGACGAATCCCGCCAAGCCGGCGGACGGCAAGGGGACGCCCCCGCCGCCCGCGGGCCAGGAGAAGAAGCCTCCGTTCCAGAGGCTGATCGTCACGCTCCCGGCCGTTCCCGTCCGGATCGTCGGCGAACCGGAGACCAGGAAGGCCGAGCCGGGCAAGGCCCGCAGGAACTGACGGCGAGCGCCGCGTCTCCACGTTTTGGAACCGCCGGGAGACCCGCATCGAGGGCCTTCGCTCCTCCCGCCCGCTCCCCCCCCGCGGAGGGTATAATTCCGGCGGTAGGTTCGAGTCCTTTTCCCGTATCCTGCTTTCGCCATGACGGCCGACGCGCGCCCCCTCTTCGGGAACCGCCTCATCGAACGCGGCCTCGCCTCCCGGGAGCAGGTCGCGAAGGCGCTCCGCGTGCAGGCCGAGCGGACCGCGCGGGGCGTCCTGCAGAACCTGGGCGAGATCCTGGTCGAACAGGGCGTCCTGACGGCCGCCCAGGTCCAGTCGCTCCTCGAGGAACGGAAGCAGGTCATCATGGCCTGCCCCGCCTGCGGCGAGCGGTACAACGTCCTGCAGTCGGCGATCGACCGGGCCATCTGCCCGGCCGACGGGAACCGCCTCGCCCCGAACGTCAATGCTACCGACCTCGGGGTCGCGGCCACCCTGTCCGCCTCGCCCACCGCGGACGACGCCCCCGTGGGCCTCGAGATCGGCCGCTGCAGGGTCATCGAGTTCCTGGCCAAGGGCGGGATGGGCGCCGTCTACAAGGCCAAGCACCTCGCCCTCGGCCGCTACGTCGCCATCAAGATGATCCCGTCGGCGTCGAAGGACTCGACGTTCATCCGGCGTCTCCTCTTCGAGGCGCAGGCGATCGCCCGGCTGGAGCACCCGAACATCGTCCAGGTCTACGACGTCGGCTACGAGAAGGGCTATTTCTTCATGGTGATGCAGTTCCTCCGGGGCGCCACGCTCCAGGAGCGCCTGGCGGAGCACGGCCGGCCTCCCCTCCCGGAGGCCCTGGACATCGTCCGGGACGTCGCCCGCGGGCTCGAGGCCGCCCACGCCGGCAGTGTCATCCACCGCGACCTCAAGCCCTCCAACATCTTCGTGACGGACGACGGCCGCGTCCGGTTGACGGACTTCGGCCTGGCCTTCACGACCGAGGCCGCGGACGAGCTGGGCGAATTCGTCGTGGGGACGCCCGGCTACATGTCCCCGGAGCAGTATCTCGCCCAGCCGGTGGACGCCCGGAGCGACATCTACTCGCTCGGCGTCATCTTCTACCTCCTGGCGACCGGGAGCAGGCCTTTCGAGGGCGCCACGCCGAAGGAACTCCGCGAGGCCCAGCTCAAGGGGCACCCCCGGGCGCCCCGCTCGATCAATCCCGACATCACCGAGGGGATGCAGGCCGTCCTGGCCAAGATGATGGCCAGGCTCCCCGAGAAGAGGTACAAGGGCGCCTCCGCCTTCCTGGAGGACCTCGACCGCCTCATCCGCGGGGAGGATCCCGTGGCCGCCGTCGAGACGGGCCGGTTCCTCAAGTGCGGCTTCTGCGACAGCCTGAATCCGGGCAAGGCGGCCCGGTGCAAGGTCTGCGGGGAATCGCTCTCCGCCGGCCCGAAGGTGGAACTCGACCTCGCCCTGCGGCCCGGGGAGTTCCTCTGCCGGGGGTGCGGGGCGCCCAATCCGCGGGGCGCGCGGACGTGCTCGGGCTGCCTCAAGCTCTTCTGCCCGGCCTGCGGCGAGCGCCCCCTGGAGGCGGGGGCCCGGTGCGCGTGCGGGGCGGACGGACCCTAGTCCGACAGGACACGCTTTTGGGTGTGGCCTAATCCGATGCTATAATTGATATGCGGGAACCATCGAGCCATGCCCCCTTGAAGCCCGCCGGGAAGGCCGCTTCGAAATGATCCTTCCTCCGAGGTTCCTGCTGGAGCTGTTGCGGAAGAAGGTGCGCCTTTCGAAAGTCCTCCCCTGGGTGGCCTTCTTCCTGCTGGTCCTCGGGACAGGATGGTACGCCTTCGCCCTTTCGGTGAACCGGCGCTTCCAGAAGCAGGTGAATTCGCTCCGGGAATCCGGCTACAAGGCTTCCCTCGTGGAACTGGCCCCTCCCCCGATCCCCGAGGACGAGAACGCGGCCTCCTTCTTCACGGAGGCTTTTTCCCGGATTGGCGAGCCCCAAGGTTCCCTGTCTGAACTGGGAGATAAACCCAGACTCCCCCTCGAACAGGAAGAACGGACCGAAGTGGAACGCTTCCTGGAACGGAACAAGGAAGCCTTCGACTGGGTCCGGCGAGGCCGGTCGCGGCCCCGGTGCCGCTACCCCAGGGATTTTTCCGCCTGCCTTTCGCCCCCTGCCCCCGAAATCGCCCCGTCCATCAGGCTCGCCAGGGGGCTCGCACTCCGCGCCCAGGTGGAAGCGGCGGCCGGCCATCATGGAGAGGCGCGCGAGTGCGTCCGCGACATCCTCACCCTGGCCGACGCCTTCAAGGAAGAACCGCTCTTCACCACCCAATTCGTCCGCTTCTCGATCCTCGATATCGGCCTCTTCGCCTCGGGCGCCTGCGTAAGGGCTGAATCCTCAGATGAGGATCTCGCGAATTGGCTCGAAGCCCTCCCGTCCCCGGCACTCCTTGACGGCACGGTCGAGCAGTGCGCGCGGGGATACATGGCGTCCATGATCCAAACCCTTGTCGATCCGGGACAATTGATGACCTACGATGAGGCGGCTCGCAACGATTGGGCGGCCCGCACGGGGATGCCCCTCGTCGGCTTCCTCTTCCGGCGCGGTTCGATGGAATCCCTGGAGAAGCTGAGGCGCCTCGTCGAATGCTGCCGCAAGCCTTACCCGGAGTCCCGCCTGGAAGTGCGAAGCATCAATCCCCCTTCCCTTGGCTGTGACCGACCCGGATCTTTGGACTTGGTCGACCTTTTCATGCCGGCCATGGGCCGCGCGCTCGACCGTCAAGCAACCGTCCAGTCGGCCCTCGCCGTGGCCCGCGCCGGCATTGAGTTCGAGATCCATCGGCTCAGAGACGGGAAATACCCCGAAACGGTGTCCGCGATCGATCCCTGCGCCGGCAAACCGCTCATCTACGATCCCGTTCAAGGGAAGATCTCGAGCCGCGGACGGCCTGGCGCGACGGAAGAGGAAATCGAGGAGGAAGGCCTCGTTTGGAAGCTCCGGCGCCGCTGAAGTGAGCCCCCGTGCGCTACCTCTTTACGGTCCCCTGCCGGCGTGGTAGCCTTGTCCTGCGACGTTAATCGAGGACTCCATGCGAAAAACCATCGGGATCGTCCTGGCCGGCGGCCGCGTCGAGGACCTCTCGGTCCTCACCGAGCGCCGGGCCAAGGCCGCGGTCATCGTGGGCGGCATCTACCGCATCATCGACTTCGCCCTCACCAACTTGGCCAACGCCGGGATCGGACACGTCGGGATCCTCGCGCAGTACCACCCCTCCTCCCTCGTGGACCACGTAGGCACGGGCCTGGCGTGGGACCTCGTGGGGACGACCCGGGGCGTGCGGTTCCTGCTCCCCCACACGGGCCCCGGCTCCAGCGAATGGTACCGGGGGCCGGCCGACGCGCTCTCCCAGAACCTGGACTTCATCGACCGGCTGGCGCCGGACGACGTGATCGTCGTCTCGGGCGACCACATCTACTCCATGGACTACCGCCCCCTGCTGGCCTTCCACGCCGAACACGACGCCGACCTGACCATGGCCTTCACCGAGCGCCGGTCCGACGCCCACCGGTTCGGCATCGGCGAGATCAACGCCACGGGGCAGATCCTGAACTTCGCGGAAAAGCCGCGCCACCCCCGCAGCCACCTGGCCTCGATGTCGGTCTACGTCTTCCGGCGCGAGGTCCTGGTGGAGGAGATCCGCCGCGCCGCGCGCGGCGAGGAAGGGAGCACGACGTTCCAGATCTACGAGGTCCTCCGGCGCATGATGCCCCGCCGCCGCGCCTACGGCTGGGTGTTCCACGGCGCCTGGGAATACGCCCGCACCCTCGACGAATACCACGCCTGCCACCGCGCCATCCTCGGCGCCTTCCCCACCCTCGACCTGATCCGCTGGGAGGTCCGGACGAACGTCCTGACGAGGCGCACCGCGCCCCCGCCCCCGGCCCGGTTCCTCCCCGGCGCCCGCGTGGAGGACTCCCTCGTCTCCCCGGGCTGCGAGATCCTCGGCACGGTCCGCAACAGCGTCCTCTCGCCCTACGTGATCGTGGGCGAGAAGGCCGAGGTGGTCGACTCGGTCCTCTGGGACGGCGTGGTCGTGGAATCCGGCGCGAAGCTCAACGGCGTGATCTCGGACAAGCGCGCCTATTTCGGGAAGGCCTGCCAGGTGGGCGCCGGCGAGGCCGCCCCTTCCGAGGAACTGCCGGAGTCGCTGACCGGCGGCTCCACCCTGATCGGCATGGACGCGCGGATCCCGGCCGGCGCCCAGGTGGGGAAGAACTGCGTCATCCACCCCGACGCCGGGGAGGCGGACCTGGCGTCCCCCGTCCCCTCGGGAAAGAGCGTCCGGCCCTCCCGGGCGGAGGGCAAGCGATGAAGGTGTGCTTCTTCACCCGCGAGTACCCGCCTCACGTGTACGGCGGCGCCGGGGTCCACATCAAGAACCTCTCGCGCGAGCTGGCGCGCCTCATGGACGTGGAGGTCCGCTGTGCCGGATCCCAGGACAGCAAGGAGGGCAGCCTCCGGGTCAAGGGGTACCAGGCCTGGACCCGGATGTGGGAGGGCCAGGACAAGCTCTTCAACAGCGTGCTCGGGACCTTCTCGACGTCCCTGTCGATGGTGCGGGACCGCGTGGACGCCGACGTGGCGCACTCCCACACCTGGTACGCCGCCATGCCCGGCTTCTTCGCCAAGGTGCTCTACGACGTGCCCTACGTGGCCACGGTGCACAGCCTGGAGCCCCTGAGGCCGTGGAAGGAGGAACAGCTCGGCCGCTCCTACCACTTGTCGTCGTGGATCGAGAAGATGGCCCTCGAGAACGCGGACCGGGTCGTGGCGGTCTCGAACGACTCGCGGAACGAGATCCTCCAGCTCTTCGACGTCAAGCCCGGGAGGGTCGTGGTGATCCACAACGGGGTGAACCTCGACGTCTGGAACCGCGTGGACCACGACGCCACGCTGAAGGCGTACGGCATCGACTGGGACTACATCCTCTTCGTGGGAAGGACCACGCGGCAGAAGGGGATGATCCATCTCATCGAGGCGATGCGCCACATCCCCCCGCCCGTGCGCCTCGTCTGCTGTACCAGCGCCCCCGACACGCCCGAGGTCGAGGCCGAGATCGCCGCCAAGGTGGCGGAGTTCCCCGACCGCGTCCTCTGGATCAACACCCTCCTGCGCGAGGACCAGTACATCGAGCTCTACTCGCACGCGCGGGTGTTCGCCTGCCCGTCGGTCTACGAGCCGTTCGGGATCATCAACCTGGAGGCCATGGCCTGCGAGCGCCCGGTCGTGGCGAGCGCGGTCGGCGGCATCAAGGAAGTGGTGGTCCCCGGGGAGACGGGGCTCCTCGTGCCTCCGGCGGATCCCCCGGCCCTCGCGGAGGCGCTGAGGAAGGTCCTGGCGGACCCCGACGCGGCCCGGGAGATGGGCCGGAAGGGGCGCCGGCGGGTGGAGGAGCGGTTCTCCTGGACCTCCATCGCAGGCCAGACGCGCGCGATGTACGAGGCGGTGATCCAGGAACGGGGCCGCCGTCCGAAATGACAAGTTGAATCGGGGCCTCCCGGTGTCGTATCATCAAACCATGCCGTTCCGCGGCCGGATCGCAGCCCTGGCCTTCCTCCTTTCCGCCGCGCTGTCCTTCTCCCAGGAGGGCAATACGGGACCCAAGCCCTCCTTCCCCCCCTCCCCCGAGGCGGTGAAGAAGTCCCGCGAGTCCGTCCGCGACATCCTCAAGTCCGACTATGCCCGCCGGGGCGCCAGGGACCTGGAGGCCCTGGGACGCAGACTTCTCCGCCTGGCCCGGGACACCAAGGACGACGCGGCCAGACGTACGTCCCTCTCGTGGACCGGAGCCAGGGGGAATGGAAGAGCTGGCAGACGATTTCCTTCCCGCCGCGCCGCGTGAAGACGATCAGGGTGAAGGGCGTCTACAACTCTTCGAACAGCCAGTTCCACGCCGTGGAGCTGGAGGCCTACTGCGTCCCGCCGCTCACCCCGGCCGTCCCGAAGGACTTCGGCTCCGGGCCCGGCCCGCGGCGCTAAGGCTCTCCGAGCGGCACGGCAAAGTAGCGGTAGTCCCCCGCCGACTGGAGCATCTGGTAGGTCCTGTTCTGCCACTTGCAGAGCCGCCGCGCCGGGGGCGTCTGCGTGTTCACGTACGCCCGGACGCTCCCGTCCTTCATCTGGACCAGGATGTCCTCGCGGTAGTCGCCCACCACGTCCACGTTGCACCAGTGGAAGTGGAGGTCGTGCTCGTTCCAGGGGATGACCGTCCCCTCCGGAGCGTCCCCGAGATCCGCCTCGAAGACGACCTTCGGGCCCGCCCCGAAGACCTTCGTGAAGTTCAGGCACGCGTTGCGTCCGTGCGTGCCCTCCCAGTCCATCACCCACAGGCGGTCGCCGTTGCGCGGCCGCTCCGTGAAGGGGTACGGCGCCTCCGTCCCGTCCCACTTGGCGGCGAAGACGCCCTTGCCCGAGTGGCCGCCGTGGGCCCCCACGACCGTCAGCCCCGGCTCGCCCGTGGCCTTCGCCGCGATGGCGATCTGGATGTGGTTCCCCGGGGCGTTCCTCACCCAGAGCGGCTTCCCGGACTTAAGATCGTAGAGCCCGAACTTGGCCCCCTGCTCCGCGAAGACCAGGATCTCCAGGCCGGGATTGTCCGGGTCGATGTCGTCCACCACCGTCCCGTCCACGTGGACGTTCGCGCCGAACTCGGCGTTCCCCGACCAGCGGACCTTCCCGTCGGCGTCCAGCATCGTCAGGCCGTTGATGATCTCGTCGCGGCCGTCGCCGTCTACGTCGATCGCGAGCACCGTGTGCGATGACCTGCCGTTGCCCTGGAAGCCCGGCGCCTTGGAGTCCACGTGCCAGCGGAGCCTGAATCCGCCCGGCTCCAGGTCGTAGGCCCACATCGCCCACCACCCGTAGGTCCCGCCCTGCAGGACAAACGAGGCGTGCGGGCCGCCGAGGCGGGCGAAGAACGGGAAGTGGCGCGAATTGTTGGCGTTGTCGGCCACGGGGACGGGCGATTCGAGGCGCGCCACGATCCGCGCCCGGTCCCCCTCGTCCTTGAGCGCGACGTACTGGTACTTCCCGTCGATCTTCGCGAGGGTGACGATCTCGGCCTTGACGTCGCCGTCGAGGTCCCAGGCCACGGGCTTGAACGTCCACTCGTAGTCCCAGTC
>CAYNDR010000208.1:0-11529 GCA_964395295.1 uncultured Planctomycetales bacterium | reverse complement strand
AACACGTACCTCGTGGCGCGCCTGGCGTGGAAGGCGGACGCCGACGTGGACGCCATCATGGACGATTTCTACGCGAAGTTCTGCGGGAAGGCGGCCCCTCACGTGAAGGCGTACTGGGAGCGGATCGACAAGGCATGCCGCGAGACGAGCGCCCACGCCGGCTCCTTTTACTATGCCCCCCAGCTCTGGACGCCCGCGATGGTGACGGCCTGCGTGGCGGACCTCGACGCCGCCGCGAAGGCCGCGGACAGCGATCTCGTTCGCCGGAGGGTCGAGATGTTCCGGATGGGCCTGGAGAACGCGAAGCACTTCCTCGCCCTCCGCGAGGCGACGAACCTCTGCGATTTCGAGAAGGCGAAGGGGATTTACGACAAGTGGCTGGCGCACATGGATGCGATCCACGCGGCGGGGATCCATCCGGTGGGCGAGTACAAGCAGGGGTACGCGCCGCGGTTCCTGGGCCAGGCCGTGCAGGACGGCCACGCGCGGGTGACGGGCGGCCGGAAGAGGGTCGTGCAGCTTCCGGACGAGTGGCTGTTCCGGTACGACGCGAAGGACGAGGGGGAGGGCGCCGGCTGGTTCAAGGCCGACGCGCCGGCGGAGGGGTGGCGCAAGGTCCGGACGTACTCGGCCACGCTGAACGAGCAGGGCGTGCCCGAGGAGCTTACGTGGATGTGGTACCGCGCGGCCTTCACGGCGCCCGCGGAGCTGCCGCCGGGGCCGCTCCATCTGTGGTTCGCGGAGATCGACGGCCGCATGGTGAAGGTCTTCCTGAACGGCGAGCCCCTGGGCGAGTTCAAGGCGGCCCGCAAGCCCCAGGAGGTGGAGGTGACGGGCAGGCTGAGGGCGGGCCGGGAGAACGTGGTCGCCGTCAAGATCGACCACAGCCGCATCTCGGAGCTGATGCTGGGGGGGATCCTCCGGCCGGCGATGGTCTACGCGGGGGCGCGCCCCGAGCCCCCGCCGGAGCCGAAGAAGAGGTAGGGCCCCGCCCCCCGGGTTCGGCGGGCGGTTCGAGATGATCCGGCCGCCTTCCCGACCCTGCCTTTCCCGCGCTCGCGGGGATAATGGGAATCGGCGGGAAGCCTTGGACGCAAATGAGAAAGAAATTGCCGCAACGCGGGAAGGTTCCGTCGCGAATCTCTTTTGGGTAAACAGGCGGATCGTATCATTGCCAGGGACTCATGTTCTTCGGGAATATTAGGGAGGGCGGGATGCGCCTCAATCCTCTTCTCGCGACGCTCTTCCTGGCCGTGGCGGTGGCGTCACCCCCCCAGGAGCGATCCCGGCCTCGGGAGGTCAGCCCCACGGGGAACTACGTGCTCCGTGGCGTGGAGGGCTGGACCGTTCGAGTGGACAGACGCCTCCTGGACGAGAAAAAGGACCTCGGCGACCGCTCCCTGAAGCTCCTGGAAAAACACCTGTACGACATCGGGCGGCTGGTCCCCGAGCCGGCCTGCGCCGCCCTCCGCAAGATCCCCATCTGGCTGGCCGTGAACGAGGGAACGGGATCCGGCGCGGAGTATCACCCCAGCAGGGAATGGCTGGAGAAGAACGGGCACAATCCCGACAAAGCGAAGGCGGTGGAGATCGGCGTCCCGGAGAAGTACCTCCGGTTCAGCTTGGACCAGCCTTTCGTGATCCTTCACGAGCTGGCCCACGGATACCACGATCGTGAACTCGGCTTCGACGATCCCCGGATCCTCGAGGCCTACGAGAACGCCCAGAAGAGCGGATCCTACGAATCGGTGCTCTTCATCAACGGTGGAAAGAAACGCCACTATGCGCTCACCGACCACAAGGAGTACTTCGCGGAATCCACGGAGGCCTTCTTCGGCACGAACGACTTTTATCCCTTCGTTCGCGCGGAGCTCAAGGAGCACGACCCGGCGATGTCCCGGCTCCTCGAGGAGATCTGGCGCGGCCGCAAGAAGGAGGGAGCCCCCGACCGCCGCTGAGCGCGGGGCCGGGGAAGGGCCCGGGACGTCCAGGACCGCCGGCCGGATCGTCACCGCCCCCGGGACGGCGGCTCCGGATGAAGACCTACCCCGCCCGGCGGCTCCGGCCGCCGAGGGCGGCCCGCAGGATGAGGAGCACCCCCGCCGCGATCGATCCCCCGAGGATCAGGAGACACCCCAGGACCGTGACGACGACCTCGCCCCAGCCGCCGGGCCGGACCGCCATCGTCCCCCCCGCTTCCACCGGCTGCCTCTCCCTGGCGCGCACCTGGAACCGATAGGCGCCCGGCTCGGGCGCCTCGAAGACGAAGACGGAGACGCCCCGGCGGCCTTCGAAAGAGTAGCGGGACGATATCCAGCTTCGCGAGAGCTCAATTCGCCGATTCGTCGAGGGCGACTCGATCGAACATTCGAAGTCGGGCCAGACGGGCCTCAGCCCCTTCGATTCCCAGTAGACCGTGTGCGGCCCGGCCTTGAGCTTCAGCACCGCCTCCCCCGGGACGCCGAAGCGCTGGAGCGCGGCGGAGAACGCCGAGAGCCGGGCCACGAGGAAAAGAACGAATGCCGCGATCCCCAAGACCGCGATCGCGGCCCCGGCCACGATGCCCGCGATGGACGCCTTGCTCCTCATTCGATACGGATCCGCCTTTCCGCCCGGGCGCCCCGGCCGGTTTCGTCCCACGCCACGACCGTTACGCGGTACTCGCCCGGCTTCGCGAAGGCGTGCGAGGCCTCCGGCCCGGCCGCGGGGAGGCCGTCGTTGAAGCCCCAAAGCGCCTGGGCGATCTTCCCCGTGGATTTCGCGGCGAACCGCAGGGGCCGGCCCGCGCGCGGCGAGGCGGGCGCCTCGAACGACACCTTGGGGGCCGGACCGGGGAAGGGCTTCGCGGGCGGGAGGGCGTTCCCGCCGTTCCCGGCCACGATGCATTCCGTCCACTCCAGCGCGGTGTGGCCGCGCGGGCCCGACACGGCGGCGCCCTTGTTCCCCTCGATGCGGCAGCGGATGAATTCCAGGCGGTCGATCCCCTCGCCGCCGAGCTGGAGGCCCAGGCGGCCGTTGTCGCGGACCTCGCACTCCTCCATCGCGAGGTTCCGCACGTTGCCGTTGGTGCGGAATCCGTGGCCGGCGTCGCCGGGGTAGCGGGGCTGGCCGCGGTCGACGGGCATGGACAGGAACTTGCACCGGTAGAAGTAGTGGCCGTCGATGCCTCCCGTCTCGCCCTGGAGCTGGGCGCCCCACTGGTTGCACCCCTGGATCGTGTTGTAGCCCCAGAAGATGTGGTTCTTGGAGGGCTTGTTGGAGACCGAGATGCCGATGGCCTGGCCGTCGTCCACCACGTTGTCGGTGAAGACGCAGCGGCTGGAGGCCACCAGCTCGAGGCCGCAGTGCTTGTAGGCGCCGGAGCGGTCGCTCACGGTGTTGCGGCGGGCGGCGCCGTCGTCGGAGCTGTCGAAGCTGATCCAGTGGTCCACCTTGTTGTCCTCGATGAGCGGCCGGTGGCAGCCGCCCCAGACCTCGATGCCCAGGCCCTCGCCCCCCGAGCCGGAGACCGTGTTCCCCTGGATGACGAGGTCGGTGGAGCCGTCGTTGCCGAAGATCCCCCCGCGTCCCGTGTCGCGGACCGTGTTGCGGAGGATCCGGTTGCGGGACGATCCCCAGGAGAGCCGGATCCCGGCGCCCCACTTGTCTTCCGGGCCGATCTTCTCGAAGACGCAGTCGGCGATCTCGCTGTCGGTGACGCCCCCTTCCTTCTTGGGGCCCCTCCCGGAGAAGTGGATCCCGATGGGGCCGTTCCCGCTCCCGAGGTCCCGGACCGCGAGGTGATGGAGGCGGAGGCGGCGCGCGTCGGAGGCGGAGATCCCCCGGTTCGCGCCGGGGCTTCCGGCGCCGTCCAGGGTGAGGCCGGAGACCTCCACGTCCTCGCAGCCGCTCAGGCTCAGCAGGGCCATCGGCTTCTTCCCGGCGAAGCGCAGGACGGTCTTCCCGGGCCCGGCCCCGGCGATGCGGATCCCGGATTTCCCCTTGAGCGTCTCCGAGACCGCAAAGGTGCCGGGCGGGAGCGACGCCGTCCCGCCCTTGGGGGCCTGGTCGATGAGCGCCTGAATGGCGGAGGCGTCCTGCCGGGGCGGGGCAACCGCCGGGAGGAGCGAGAGAAGCAGGCCGATCGCGGGTCCTTTCATGCGCGGGTCCTTGTCTGGGACTGAATATCTAACGGCCGCCCCCGGAGCCGAAGCGGAAGCAGGGCTCAGCCCGCGAGATCCTCGCACGTCCGGTGGAAGAACTCCGCGCACCGGCGGACGTTCTCCACGAGCTCCTGGCCGGTGGAGCTCTCGTATTCGATCGAGATGAAGCCCCTGAAGCCCTGGGCCTTCAGCTCGGCGAGCTGGCCCCTGACGTCGCCCTTCCCGGTGCCCCAGACCGCGTCCTTCTTGTCCTCGGTGAGGTCCTTCATGTGAAGGCTGACGATGCGGCCCTTGAGCTTCCTGAGGGTTTCCACCGGGTCGAGCCCCCGGCGCACCCAGTGGCCGGTGTCGGCGCAGGCCCCCACGCGCCGGCTGAGGCCCTCGCACGCCTCCAGCACCTTCTCCGGCGGCCACGAGTCGAGGTGGTTGTGGAGGGCGACCTGGAAGCCCATCTCCTGGCAGAGCTTGTCGATCGTCGCGCTTGGCGGGGTCTCGGTCACCAGGAGCATGGCGCCCGGCTTCCCGCAGTTCTCGAAGAGGGCGCGGGCGGCCTCCTCCTGCCGGGGGATCTCGACCACGCCGTAGCCGGACAGCAGCATGCGCTTCTCCTGGAGCTTCAACTGGACGGTCTGCCGGGCCTGCGGGTCGTTCAGGTCCATCTTCAGCCCGGGGAAGTCCTGGCTGAGGGGGTGGCCCGGCCAGCCCTCGATGTGGCGGATGCGGAGGCCGGCGCAAAGGTCCACCACCTCCAGGAAGGGGAGGTGCCGGAAGGTGTACGACTGCAGCGCGAGAGACCAGCCGAGCCGGGAGGCGCCCTCGCCCCGCCGGGCCTGCCGAGGGGGATCCTGGATCGCGGGGGCCGCCAGGCACGCCCCGATCGAGCCGGCCAGGAAGCCGCGCCGGGAAATCCTCACGCTGTTCATGGGGCCCTCAAACATGGTACGCACGGCCCGGCCGGGCCTTGGGCTTGAATCCTCCCGTGCTCCTGATCCCGGCCGCTCCTGCGCGGGGGACCTCGGATCCGCAGGGCGCCGACTGGTTCAGGGGCGGCCGTCGATTCCATCTTCGAGGCCACTGGGGCGTTCAATGACGATCTCGAACGTCGGCGGATCCGAGCAGGGCATTCGTCCTCGATGTGTCCGGGAGGCGGCCGGGCGTACCTTGAGGGATCGCGAAGGCCGAGGCGGCCGCCAGGGCCGTGATCGCGGCGAGCCTCATGGTCCACCCCCCAGGCAAAGGATCTTCCCGCCGGTCGTGGCGGCGAACAGCTTCCCGTTCGCGGCGATGAGGCCGTCGAAGACGGGGACGGAATCGAGGCGCAGTTCGGAGAGCTTCCTGCCGTCCGCCGCGGGGACGGGCCAGAGGAGCGCGCCCTTCCGGCCCGCCCAGGCGGCGGCCGTGGCATCGAGGGCCGCGCGCGCCGCGGCGTCGACCGGCTTGTCGTAGACCTGCTCCTCGTCGAGGAGGTCCGGCGGCCCCGCGGCGTAGAGCGTCCCGCCCGCCAGGACCAGGCCGCGGGCGAGGAAGGGGGGGCTCCCCGTCCAGCGGTACTCGGCCGCCGTCAGCTCCTTCGCCGGGAAGGTCTTCCGCACCGACCAGTCGGCCACCGCCGCGTTCTTGTTCTTCGACGCGGCGTTGATCCTGTCGAGGGCCTTCTTCACGCGCTGGCCCGCCTCGTCCGTCACGTCGCGGCCGGCCGCGAACAGGTGGTATTCCAGCACGGAGGTCTGGCAGAAGAACTCGGGGCGCTGGCCGAATCCGTAGACGGCGTCCCCGTCGACGCACAGGATCTTCCCGGCCGGCGCCTGGTGGGCGGCCCGCGGCCAGGCGCCCCAGCCGGAGATGACCGTGCGGCCGTACTGCCAGTAGCCCCGGTGGAACCAGGCGTCGTCGAGGAATCCGATGGAAGAGAAGAGATGGGCCCCCTCGCCGGCCTGCTCGGTGACCTCGCGGGGCGCGAGGTCCTGCCGGGCCCCGTCGAGGCCGAAACGCTGGGACCGCATGTACAGGTGCTTCCCGTCGCTGGAAAGGACGTCGGGGAGCGCCACGGGCATGGTGAGGTTCTTCACGAGGACCTGGAGGTTCTGGCCCGAGGCGGGGTCGCGGTCGTCGAGGACGGTCTCCGCCAGCCTGCGGCCGGTCTTCGGATCGAGCTTGAGGAGGCGGATCCCGCCGTCGAGGAACATGGAGCGCCCCGCGGTGCAGTGGAGGGCGCCGTCCAGGAGGAGCACACTGCCGTGGACGGGCCAGACGGACTCCACCTGCTCGTAGGCCACGAGCCGCCGGTCCAGGGGGGCGGCGCGGAAGCGCCAGGCGAGGGCGCCGTCGGAGGCGCGGAGGCAGTAGACGAAGCCGTCGGCCGACCCGAAGAGGACGCGCCCCTCGTGGATCGTGGGCGGCGAGTCGACGCGCCCGCCCGCGACGAAGCTCCAGAGGGGGGCGCCCGTGGCGGCGTCGAGGGCGTGCACCGCGTGGGCGTCGATGGAGGCGACGTAGACGGCGTTCCCGGCCGCCACGGGGCTGGTGAGCCGGCCGCCGAGGTCCGCCTGCCAGGCCTGCTTCAAGGTCGGAGGCACGGCCGCCTTCGTGGCGCCGCTCCGGGCCGCGTCGTGGCGGTAGGTGGGCCAGTCGGCGGGGCCGGCGGCCGGGCCGGCGGCCGCGTCCTCGTAGGCGGGCCCGCGCTCCAGGCGGCCCTCCTCCGGGACGTCCTTCGGGACGGGAGGCCCGCCCGCCGGGGCGAGGGCGTTGAAGCCGCAGAGCTTCGACTCGAGGTAACAGCCGCAGCTGTGGGGCGGGGCGTAGAGCAGGCCGTTGGCGGGGAGGACGCCGTAGACACAGCCGCCGCGGACCCAGTGGTGCGCCTCCCAGTGCTTTTTCTCGAGGTCGATGAATTCGATGCCGGTCCGCGAGGAGAGGAAGTACTTGTCCGTGGCCTTGGAGCGGTGGCACCGGTGGTGGAACCAGTAGGTCTTCACGTCGGGCGGGAACTCGGCCTTGACCTGGCCCGTCCTGGGATCACGACCCGTGAAGACGCCGGAGTCCTGGCCGTTGGCGACGGCGCCGGACCACACCAGGCCGCCGGCCACGAGGAGGTCCTCCGGCGACTGGTGGCCGCCCCGCGGATGGGGAGCCGACCAGAGGACCTTGCCGTCCGCGGCCGAGAGGCCGTGCATCTTGCGGTCCCGGCCGCCCCCGGCGAAGAGGACGACGTCCTCGTGGAGGACGAGGGTCGGGCCGTAGCTGGCCGGGACGGGCGAGCGACGGAGGAGGGGCGGGGAAGACCATGCGGTTTTCCCGGTCCGCCGGTCGAGCCGGACGACCTTCTCCCCGTCGTGGAGGAAGACGCCGTCGCGGTCTGCGGCGAGCGTGAGCGGCGCGACGGCGGTCTCGACGGACCAGAGCGTCTTGCCCGAGTCCGCCTGGACGGCCGCGACGCGGCGCGGCTTCTCGTCCCAGGCCCAGTCGCGGTTGGCGCGAGACGTCTCGGTCCAGCAGTAGGCCTGGGCGGGCACGTACGGCTTGTCCTTCGTGGGGGGATAGCCCACCAGGAGGAAGAGCACGCCGTCGGAGAGGAGGATCTCCTCGGCGCCCTTCGTCTCCTCGTACGTCCGGACCGTCCGCCCCGTCGCGGCGTCGAGGGCGCTGACCGGCGCGTCGATCCCCATCGTCGCGTAGACCGTGTCGCCCTGGGCCACGAGGCGGCGGGGGAGCTGGCCGTGGCCGCTCTTGAGGGGCCACCGGTGCTCGAACCAGGCCTCGATCGGCCGTCTCCAGAGGAGCGTCCCGTTGAAGGCGTCGCGCGCCGCGAGGGACCACCTGGGGGGAAGCTGGATCGAGGCCTTCGATCCCTCGTCCATGATGTAGAAAAGCCTTCCCCCGGTCGTGACGGCGGCGCTCATGCTGGCCATGTGGTCGTGGTGGCGCGCCCAGCGCGGACTGCCGACCCACTGGAGGCGCCGGGGGGGCCCCACCGTCGCGTCGTGCGCCACGGCGTTGTTCGAGGCGTCGTGGAGGTAGTGGGTCCACTCGTCGATCTCCCCGGGGCGCGGCTTGACCGTCTTCTTCCCGCCGACCAGCGCCGTGCCGCCCGGCGCCAGCACCCGCAGGATCTCGTCCATCGGGGCCTTCCCGGGGTCGTCCGCGACCACGAGGTTCGCGAGGTTGTCGATGAAGGGGAGGGACCGCCCGTCGAAGCGGTCGATCGAGACGGGCCCGGAGAGCCCGAGGGACCGGACGTGGGCGCGGGCCCGTTCGACGTTGGCGGGGTCGGCGTCGAGGCCGTGGACGAGATAGCTTTCGTTGGCTCTCAGCGCGGCGGTAAGCTTGCCGTCGCCGCAGCCCGCGTGGACGACGAGCCCGCCCTTGACGCCGGCGGCCGCGAGGACGTCCTGGGCGGAGGTCCTGCCGGGGCCCGCTCCCCCGATCAGCAGGGCGGGTGCGGCGAGGAGTCCGAGGACGAGCCGGGACGCGCGGGAAGTTCTCATGGCCGTTCTCCTGTTTCGGACGATTCGGGGCCTGGAAGCCTGGGCAGTCGTGCCAGGCTTTCCTGCGCGTTGTACCGGATGTAGTAGTCCGCGTCCTTCAGCGCGTCTTCGAGGGCGGCCCGGCTCTGGGGCGTGTCGACTCCGCCCAGGAGGGCGATCGCGAGGAGCCGCTCGTCGGAGGGGCGCAATTCCGGGGGGATCCTCCCGCTCGCCACGCCGACGAGGATGTCGGCCGCCTCCGCGTTGCGTTCGATCATCCAGAGGGCTTCCGCGATCCTCAGCCTCAGGACGCCGCGGCTCGTGCGGAGCTTGGCGGCCAGGGGCTCCGCGGCGCGCCTGGACCGCAGTTCCCCGAGGCCGATCGCCGGCCGCGGGTCCTTCGTGCCGAGCGCGTCCAGGAGCATCTGCTCCGCAACCCTCTTCTCGTCCCCGGTCAACTGCGTCAGCATCCAGGTTTGCGGGCCGTCGCGGTTCGAATCGCCGAAGAACTCCCTCTTGAACTCATCGAAGTTGATCGAGGGCGCGCCTCCGGAGGGGAGGGGATGCGCGTGGTCCATGGGCGCCTCTTCGACAAGGATGGAACGGCCCGGCCCCTTCCAGTGTAACACGGGCCCGCATCGGCGGTTGTGCCGCCAGCGGCGAGCCGTCGAGATTTGTTGGCACCGGCCGCGAATTCGGGTATGGATAGGCGGGATTATCCGCGGCCTGCATTGAGGAGGGAAGGAATGCGGCTCACTCTCGTTCTAGTCCTGGGATTCGGGCCGTTGGGGGCCTACGCGGCGCAGGAACAGCCTCCCGCGCGGGGCAACCAGGATCGGCCTCCGGTCGTGGTGACCGCGACCCGCATTCCCGAGGAGGAGGCCGTGAAGGCGGGCGCCGTGACCGCCTTCACCGGCGGGGAGCTCAGGGCGGCCCAGGTGGACAACGCCGCGGGGCTGGGCGCGAACGTGCCGGGCCTCCAGACGGTCACGACCGAGAGGCGGAGCAACTTCTTCGGCATGCGCGGCGTCACCAACGGGAGCCTGGGCGAGGTCCCCGCCGTGGGCCTCTACCTGGACGACATCCCCTACACCGACTGGCGCAACATCGACCTGGACCTCTACGACGTCGAGAGCGTCACCATCTACCGCGGCCCCCAGCCCACCGCGTTCGGGAAGATGGCCGAGGCGGGGGCGATCAGCATCCGGTCCCGGAAGGCGGCCGAGAAGTTGGCGGGGGACACGAGCGTCCGCGCCGGGAGCTTCGGCCAGTTCCGCGGCGCGGCCGCGCTCCGCGGGCCGATCGCGGAGAAGACGGCTTCCTTCAGCATTTCCGGCCTCTTCGACCGGCGCGGCGGATTCCTGGACAACTCCGCGGGCGGGGAGGACGACCGCGAGAACCTCTCCGGCCGGGCCAAGGCGGAAGTCCTCCCCTTCGAATCCCTCTCGGTGACGCTCGTGGCGGAGGGGCAGAAGGCCCGCGACGGCGCCGATCCCTACAGCCTCCTCCACCAGGACGACCCGTACAAGGTCGATTACGACGTGGACCCCGACCACATTTACCAGTCGTACCACGGCGCGGCGCGGGCGGCGTTCCAGACGGAGTGGTTCGAGGTCCTCTCGGTGACGTCGCGGCGGGTCTTCGACACCGACGACACCCGCGCGGACTTCGATTTCACCCCGGCGGACCAGCTCATCCTGATCGAGGGGCGCGCCGCGACGTCCCTGTCGCAGGAGATCCGCCTGGACACGAAGGACCGCTTCAAGGAGTGGCGGGCGCGGCTGGGGACGTACTACGAGGGCAAGGCCACGGACTCGGAGGTCTCCTACCAGATCGACGATCCGGCGCTGGCCGCCTTCCTGGGCATTCCCCTCCCGGCGCCGGTCCGCGACCGGCAGATCGGCCGGACGTGGGGGCGCACCCTGGCCGTCTACGGCGAGGCCACTTACACGCTGGAGGAGCAGTTCGACTTCACGCTCGGCGCCCGTTTCGAATCCTACCGCGCGCGGGTCCACAAGAGGCACCTCCTGGACAGCTATCCCCTCGGCATGAGCGTGGAGACCGCCCCGCGGGTCCACGACGGGCGGACGGACGACATCTTCCTGCCCAAGGCCGCGTTCTCCTGGCGGCCCACGGCGGACCTGACGGCCTATACGCTCTTCAGCACCGGCTTCCGGCCCGCGGGATACAGCCAGATCTCGGACAATCCCGTCCTGATCGGGTGGGACCCGGAGCGGATCCGGAACTACGAGGCGGGCCTCAAGTCGGCGTGGCTCGACCGGGCGGTGCAGGCGAACGTCAGCCTCTTCTGGCAGGACCTCCGCGATTACCAGGTCCGGCGCCTCATCGGGATGACGGAGGTGACGAACGTGAACGCCGACGAGGCCTGGTCGCGCGGGATCGAGATCGAGCTCCTCGGCCGTCCGCTCGAGAGCCTGGAGCTGGGGGGGAGCGTGGGCCTCATCCAGGCCCGGTTCGAGGACTTCACGGACCCGAACGGGGTCGTCTTCGACGACAACCGCCTGCCGCTCACGCCGAAGTACGACTATTCGCTTTATGCCCAGGCGTTCCAGGACGGCTGGACCGGGCGCGTCCAGTGGGACGGCGTGGGGCGGTATCCCTACGACGAGTGGAACGAGCAGAGGCAGGTCGCCTACGGCCTGCTCCATGCGCGGGCGGGGTACGAGGCCGACCACTGGGGCGTTTACGTCTTCGGCTGGAACCTGCTGGACCGGGAGTATCACCCCTACGCGGCGCCGGGCGGATTCATGACGGCCGACTACATCGGGTACCTGGGGACGCCGCGGCTCCTCGGGGTGGAGATGGTCTTCCGGTTTTAAGAATGACCTTCACCACAAAGGCACAAAGGCCACAAAGGACCCACAAAGAAATCCTGGATGGGGGCTTCCCCCCCCCGCCCCCCT
>CAYNDR010000207.1:7017-11547 GCA_964395295.1 uncultured Planctomycetales bacterium | reverse complement strand
AATACAAATTCTCCAGTGGGGCGGCCCGATCCGAACGATCCTCAGGATCCGATCCGTTCCAGCCACAAACGTTCGCACCTCCTCCTTCAAATGGTAGATACAGATATTGCCTCCCATCAGTTCGAAACGGCGCCCCTCCACCTCCACTTTTGCCCACCGCTGCACCTGTTCATCGGAGGCGAGGAGTCTCAGCACCTGTTCTCTGGATTCGATGGGAAATCGTCCCCCCATATGGGCGTAACCGCCTCGACCACCGAGACGCGTCTCAACCAGGATGAATTCCCGAACCCCGAGCCGATCCCGCAGTTCCATCAGCGCCCCCGGGACATCCTCGCACGGAGCGATCACGAAGTAACTGACGATATAGGGGACCACACGCGACGAACTTGCGCACCCCGCGAGCCCGACCCACAGGAGCCATCCCCACTTCATCCTGGGCCTTGGACGCGGCAAATCCCGGCAGGTTCCCTGAGAGCGCCTAACGAAATGAGCCTCACCACAAAGAAATCCCGGAGGGGGGCTTGCTCCCCGGGGGGGAGAGGGGGAAGGGGGGACGACTGAATCGGCTTCTTCTTTGTGTCCTTGGTGCCTTTGTGGTGAATATGATCAGGGACTCCGAAAGACCATCGCGGAATCCCGGTGGCGCAAAAGGCGATGCTTTTTGCGCAATCCTGACGGGCCGGCTGTTCTCTAATAGGACATTCAACCATTGGGAGGACGTGCGATGAATCCTAAGGACCTGAGCCGGCGCGAGTTCCTGGGCCAGGGAGCCATGGCGGTGGGAGCGGCGGGCCTCGCCGCCGGGAAGGCCGCCGCCCAGGAAGATCCCTCCAAGATCCCCAGCTACAACAAGGACATGGAGTACCGCCCCCTCGGCAAGACCGGCCTCTGGGTCTCCGCCGTCTGCCTGGGCGGCCACTGGAAGCGGCTCAAGGCCAAGGGGGACGACTTCCACAAGAACCGCTACGACGTCCTCACCCGCTGCATGGAGCGCGGCATCAACTACATCGACGCCTGCTGGGACAGCGAGGTCCGCGCCTACAGCAAGGCCCTCAAGGGCCGCCGCGACAAGATGTACCTGGGCTTCTCCTGGGGCGTGGGCGAGATGCGCTTCGCCGACTCCCGCACGGAGGCCAAGCTCCTGGCCACCCTCGAGAAGGGCCTCAAGGAGTGCGGCGAGGAATACACCGACCTCTGGCGCATCACCATGCACGAGAAGAGCAGCGACCACACCGACGCCGAGGTCGAGGAGATGATGAAGGCCCTCGAGAAGGCCAGGAAGCAGGGCAAGGCCCGCTTCGTGGGCTTCTCCTCCCACGACCGGCCCCACATCAAGAAGATGCTCGAGACCTATCCCCAGGTGGTCGACGCCATCTGCACGCCCTACACCGCCAAGAGCAAGGTCCTCCCCCAGGACAGCGTCTTCGAGACGATCGCCAAGAACAAGGTGGGCGTCTTCGGCATCAAGCCCTTCTCCTCGAACGCCATCTTCAAGGGGGACGGCCAGCCCGGCAATCCGATGGAGGAGGAGGACAACAAGACCGCCCGCCTGGCCCTCCGGTACATCCTCAACAATCCCGCCGTCACGGCCCCCATCCCCGGACTCATCAGCGCGGAGCAGGTGGACAACGCGGCCGAGGCGATCAAGGAGCGCCGCCAGCTCGACAAGGCGGAGCTGAAGCGGCTGGAGCAGATCCACGAGGAGGGGTGGGCCAAGCTGCCCCCGGACTACCAGTGGCTGAAGGACTGGGAGTACGTGTAGGACGCCGGAACGGATCCGAAATGAAGAGACTCGCCCTTCCTCTGCTGGCGGCCCTCGCCGCCGGATGCCCCGCCGGCACGGCCCGGCTCGCGGACGCCCCGCACGCCCTCCCGGCGCGGACCGGCCCCAAGGCCGCGGAGCCCAAGCCGCCGAAGGTCGACAACGGCCGCTGCTTCGTCTGCCACGCCAACTACGAGGAGGAACCCCTGGCCCTGGCCCACGCCGCCGGGGAGGTGGGATGCGAGGACTGCCACGGGGAGTCCAAGACCCACACCAACGACGAGGACAACATGACGGCGCCCGCCGTCATGTACCCGCGCGAGAAGATCAACTCCGCCTGCCTGAAGTGCCACCAGGAATTCGCGTTCAACCGCAAGCCCGACCCGGTCCCCGGGATGCCCGCCGGCCCGGCGGTCTGCACCGACTGCCACTTCAAGCACCGCCTGGCCCGCCGCGACCGGATCTGGGACAAGAACACGGGGAAACTGCTGTCGGAGCCGCCCGCCAACCGGATGACGGGCACGAAGTGACAACCTCCCCGCCGCGGAGCGGCGGGGAAACCGCCACCCGCCGAAGCCCGGGCATTCCGCTGTCGTCCGCCGCGCCACGGCAAGCCGCGGGGCTTCCGGGCGAAGGCGGGTGAGGCCGGGCGCCTACCGGATCCAGCCCTTGACGAAGAAGGCGTAGAGGCAGAAGAGCATCCCCATGGAGATGCCGAAGCACACCTGAGGCATCGTGAGCGGCCAGGGGCTTCCCTCCACGTTCATGCCGAGCACCCCGACCACGACCGCGGGGACCAGGCCCAGGACGCTGACGATGGCCAGCACGCGCATGACCTTGTTCATCTCGAACGAGGCCACGTTCATGTGCAGGTCGATGAGGGAGACCACCGACTCCCGCAGTTCCCGGGCGGTCTGAAGGAGGTCCTCGCCCTCCTCCGCAAGGTGCCTGAGGAAATCCCGGTCCTCCGGGCGCCCGCCCGGGACCGCCACGCCCCCCTCCTTCACGGCGGCGAGCACCGGCTTCAGCCTCCACAGGTCGGCCCGGGCCGAGGAGAGCTCCTTCTCGAGGTGGAAGGTCTCCTCGAAGAAGGCATGGGTGCTCTGCCGGGCGGGGACCGTTTCCAGCGACCGGATCTCGCCCTCGATCCGCTCCAGCGCCTCCTCGTGGCGCGCGAGCACGCCGTGGAGGAGCGCGTACGCCGTGCGGGCGGGCCGCGGGGTCCCGGGGATATCCACCTTCTTGACGTAATCCTCCGCGACCGCCAGCAATTCCTCGGGGCGGCGCGAGAGGGTCATCAGGGACGACGGCGTGACCACGAGCAGGGTCCCCGTCCTCTCCACGCGGATGCGCCCCGCCCCCTCGATCCGCGGGATCGGGATCGAGAGGAGCGCGCATCCCCCCGAGGATTCGATCCGCGGGCGGTCGATCTCGGAATAGGCCTCCTCCAGGACGGTCCGGGGGATTCCCGCCGCCCCCGCCAGTTCCGCCCTCTGCTCCGGCGAGGGGCCCAGGACGTGGACCCACCCTTCCCCGCGCCCGCCCGCCCATTCCAGGATCTCCCCCCAGGTCGACTCGCGGCGCAATAGCGATCCGGGGGCCTGGAGGAAGGCGACCCGGAACGGGCCCGCCTCCCCCGCGGTCTCCTGCGGGCGGCGATCCCGGCGGAGGGACCCGCCCGCCTTCGTGCCGAACATCACCGCGCGGAACAGGCGGAGCAGGCGGAGCACGGGGGAGGACCGCAGGCCGTCGCTGACCCTGGGGATCAGCGACAGCAGGGGGGCCACGATCGTGGCCAGGTCGAGGAGGCGCCACCCGCCCAGGACGTAGGCCCGCCTGTCCGGGGCCCTCGCGAGGTTGATCCCGTACTCGCAGGCGAACAGGGCCACCACGGCCCATTCCCCGGCGTCGATGAAGCGCCCCACGCCGGGGCCGACCGCGAACAGCTCCGGCACGAGGGCGAAACCGAGGGCCAGGAGGGCGAGGAAGCCCATGACGGCCTCGTTGAGCCAGCGGGAGAGCGCCTCGAGGACGCCCGTCCGTTCCGGAAGTTCATCGGCCATGGCGATCCCCCGGATTCTAGGGGCGGGCGAACGGCGCGGTCAACGAATCTCGCTTTTGCGTTGATCGGACCGGGGCGTTTTCGGAGAATGGCGGCACAGGAGGGTATCCATGAACATGATCCGCCGGACCTCCGGCCTCGCGGCCGTCCTGATTTCGCTCGCCGCGTGCCAGGGCGGCCCCGGGGAATCGCCCCGCCCCTGGATCCGGAAGCCCGGCGAGGCGGAGTGCCGCCGGGCGAGGGGCCTGATCACGATCGACGGGCACGCGCACGAGGGCGACTGGGAGGGGGCGGAGATCGTGGCGAACTTCTCGATGCCCTGGCTCGGCGCGCAGGACCGCCCGGCGAAGGCCGGAACCCGGGCCCGCCTCCTCTGGGACGACGACGCCCTCTATTTCTTCGCGGAATTCGAGGACCGGGACCTCTTCGCGGAGATCAAGGAGCACGACGGCCGCCTCTGGGAGAACGACACCTTCGAGATCTTCCTGAAGCCCGCATCCGACAAGCCGGGCTACTACGAGTTCCACGTCAGCCCCGCGGGGACGACGCTGGACATCTTCTTCCCCCGGCGGGGCGAGGACTTCGACCGCTGCAAATCCGCCGATCCGTTCGACTACCAGGCGGCCGCGCCCTGCGACGGCACGCTCCACGTCCGCACGGACGCGGACAAGGGAGCTGGACGGTGACCTTACGACTGCTTCATCGT
>CAYNDR010000207.1:0-7007 GCA_964395295.1 uncultured Planctomycetales bacterium | reverse complement strand
TGGTCGGCCGAGGGGCGGATCGCGTGGAAGGGCTTCGAGCCCACGGGGGGGAAGCCCGCGCCCGGGGACCTCTGGACCTTCGCCCTCTGCCGGTACGACTACACGGCCGGCGAGAAGGAGCCCGATCTCTCGACCTGCGCGCCGCTCGGGAAGCGCAGTTTCCACGCCCACGAGGATTACCGCCCGCTCCGGTTCGTGGGCCCGCCGAAGCGCTGAGAGCCCCTCCCGACCGCCTTGGCTCCCGGCCTCGGCCGGGATCCGGGGCGGCCGCGCGAAGCCGAAGGACCGGCGCGCCTTACTTGTTGCCGCGCTTCTCCAGCAAAGCGGCCAGCTCGGAGCTTTTGGCCCGGGCGGCTTCGAGGAGCGTCGGCGGCGGGGCGGTCCCCGCCGCGGGGGGGCGCCCGCCGGCATCGGCGCCGTGCTGCAACAGGAGCTGGACCACCTGCTTCATCCGTTCCCGGTTCGGATCGATGTACGGAGGCCCGTAGGGCCCCATCAGGCTCATCAGCGGCGTCCATCCCGCCTTGTTCGCCTTGTTGGGATCGGCCCCCCGTTTCAGCAGTTCCCCGACGAGCGCCGGATCGATCTTCATCACGGCCAGGCCGAGGGCGGTATTCCCGTAGGCCTCACCCGAATTGACATCGGCGCCCCGGTCGGCCAGGGCGAGGGCAAGCCGCACGTTTCCCGATTCCAGCGCATCGCGGATAACCACGGACTTCTTCCACGCGTCGCCGGTCTTGGGATCGTTCAGGATCCGGCGCATCAGGAACAGGTGGCCCGCCGCTTGGCTCATGGCCGCTCCGGATGGAGAAAGCCCCTCAACCATGGCCCGCGTCCGGGCGCCCGCGGCGCTCAGGAGGGACCGGACTTCCGCGCGCCCCGCCGCGTACTGGGGGTGCGCCGCGTCAAGCCCCTCGGACGCGACGTCCATCGCCGTGGGACCCGGAATCCCCTCGTCCCAGGAGGGCTTGGCCCCCCTCGCCAGCAGCAGCCGCACGACTCCCGGGTGGCCCACGGCGGCCAGCCGGATCGGCGTGGACAGGACGATGGGCGGCCCGGCGTCGGTGACGAGGACCAGGTTGGAGTCATCCCCCGCATCCAGCCGGGCGCGCACCGCCTCCACGTCGCCGCGGGCGATGGCATTCGCCAGCGGATGGGAGGGAACCGGGGGGGCCGAAGCCTTGGGCTGGGCCTGGACCTGGGGACGGGGCTGGGTCGGATCGAAGCACAGGAGGGAAGCCTTGGCCCCGGTGATCCCGCCGCTCGAGGCCGACTGATAGCGGTCGGCATCGAGCCCGAGCCCCACCACGACCAGACGCTTCCCGGAGGGCGAGAGGCCGTAGACTCCCGTGCGCACCGCACACATAGTGTGGAGGGTATCGACCGGCTCGTACCGGAGTTCCCCGACGCGCCCGTCCTTCAGATTGACCAGCCGCACGCCGGAGCCCTGGGGGTCCGCGAAGCCGCACAGATGGACGTCTCCCCGGAAGGCCGTCCCGCGGGCCTTGATCGCCCCGGCCAGCCCCATGCGGGCGCGGGTGAGCAGACCGGTCCAGAGCTGTTCCTCCCGGATCCGCTGGACCGCCTGCCCGATTCCCATGATGGCGCCGGCCGCGGCCAGGGCGGCCTGGGACGTCGTCACCATCCGGTCCATCGCCTGGCTGGTCTGGAGACGGGCGCCCTCCAGGCGGGCGGACATCTGCCGCGTCTCGATCGCCGCGCGGCGGTCGCCGGCGGAGGCGCCCGGAGTCCCGAGCACCCGGGCCGTCTGCGCCATCGTCTCGTCGTGCCTCTGCTGGGCCCGGAGGGCCGCGGCGCTGGGGCCCGGCTGGGACCAGTCCACCAGCCGGATCGACGGGCCGGCGGAGGGGACGTCCACCTTCATGGCCCCGAGCAGTTCCGAATACAGCGCGTTCACCGTCCTCTTCCCCGCAGAAGTCGGGGCCGCCCAGGCCCGCTGGCCCGAGGAGCGCCGGAACGCGCGGAGATCCGCCCCGTCCCGGTCCACGACCAGCAGGTCGTCGAAAAGGACGATCTCGTCCGGGACCCCGCCGGGCGACACGGAGACGGGATTCGCCTTCGCGTACGCGTCGTCGAAAACCTGCCGGAAGGCCTCCGATCCGTTCCCGGCGTCCAGACCGACCAGGGCATCCTCGACCGTGAAGAGGACGAGGGTGCCGGATCCCGCCAGGGGGCTGACGACCAGTCCCCGGGCATCGACCCGCCACCGCGTCCGCCCGTCCGCCGGGTCCAAGGACTCCACGTGGTCCGTGCCCAGGACGTCGGGACTGCCGTCGATCCGGCAGACCGCGTCGCCGATGCGGGCCACGTTCCGGGTTCCGCCGCCGGCGGACGGCCGGACCCACCGCGGGCGGCCGTCCGGGAGGCCGACCAGGGCCGCGCCGCGGGACGTCCAGGCGACGGCGCCGCCGGCCGCGGCGAGGAGGTGGCGGGGTTCATCCCCCAGTTCGGGGAGCGGGGCGTTCCAGAGCGGCCGCCCCGACTCCGGATCGAAGGCGCGGACGGGGCCTCCCGGGACGAGGATCGGGCCGTCGGTGACGGTCACGTCGCGCCCGCCGCCCGGGACGTCGGACGTCCAGAGGGAAGCTCCCGTCCCGGGATCCACGGCCTCGATCCGGCTGGAGGAGAGGACGAACAGGCGGCGGCCGTCCCGGCTCATCCGCGCGACGGCCTCCGCGCCGGCGGGCCGGCCCCAGAGGCGCCTGCCGGTGGCGGTCTCCAGCGCCCAGATCTCTCCCGCGTCCTTCCCCGCGCCGGCGAAGACGAGCGCCGCCGGCGTGCAGGACAGGATGACGTGCGTGGTGTCCGGGGAGGAATCCCTCTTCGCGGTCCACACGATCCGGCCGGTGCCGGCGTCGATCAAACGAACCGGCCCGAGCGAGGGGGGCGAGTACAGGCCGCCGCCGTCGACCTCGCCGACGAGCACGCGGTCCTCGTCGAGGAATTCGATGAGGTCGGCGGCTCGGGCGTCGGTCGGCACGATCCAAAGGGCGGCGCGCTGACCGGGGGCGAGCTGGCGCGCCGCGGCCTGCGTTTCGGGAAAGGCATTGACGTTCAGGCCCCCGAAGCAGCCCGAAAGAACGGAGAGGAGGACCGCAAGGCACGGGAAGGCACCGGTGATCGGTCTCGTCATGGAAGCGCTCCCTGATTTCATGGGCTCATGCCGGGGCGGATCGGGATCCCGCGGGCTTCCGGCGCCGCCCTTCTTCCCGCCGCCGAGGGGCAAAGAGAGGCGATGGGACGACGAGACGCGGCCCTGTTCCCTCCCCGGCCTTTTCCCCGCGCATTATATACGGCCGGGGATCGGAGGAGGCGCGAAACTGGAGGGCGGAGGGGCCGTCGGGACAGGCCCACGGGGACGAATCGCGCGCCCGCCCGCCGGCGCCGTCCCTGCCGGGACGGTGCGAGGGGCGGCTTCCTCATCGCGCTCCCGGTCGGATTCGTCTGGGCGGAGTCCCGGCCTCTTTATACACTGAATCCATGCCCCGTCGCCTGCGCGGCGCCAGCTTCCGATACCTCCCCGTGGGCCCCGCGGAGCGCGACTGGGGGATCCACGTCAGCGCCGCCGGCGCCTTCGCCATCCCCCCGGGCTCCCCCTACCCCCTCCCCGCCCCGCGGACCTACCGGTTCCGCTACGAACGCGGCCGCGTCCTGCCGGAGTACGCGATGGTCTACGTCCCGCGCGGCCGCGGCGTCTTCGAGTCCCGCGAGACCGGCCTCCGCCCGGTGGCCCCGGGGACGCTCCTGCTCCTCTCCCCCGGCCGATGGCACCGCTACCGGCCGGACCCGGACACGGGCTGGGACGAGCACTGGATCTGCTTCGACGGCGAGCACGTCCGCGGCCTGGAGCGGAAGGGCTTCATCCGCCCCCAGCGGCCGATCCATTTCCCCGGCACCGATCGCGCCCTGGCCGCGCTGTTCTCGAGGATCATGGACACCCTGCGGTCCGGCCGCCTCGGCTCCGCGCAGGTCGCCGCCGCGGACACGCTGGCCATCCTCGCGCGCGTCCTCTCCGCCTCGCGGCGGGTCCGCCCCGTGGACCGCCGCGCCGAACAGGCGATCCAGCGCGCCAAGCAGGCCATCGTGCGCTCCGCATCGGGCCCGCTCCGGGCCCCGGAGATCGCCCGCGAGATCGGCGTCAGCTACTCGTGGCTGAGGCAGACGTTCCGCCAGCACACCGGCCTCGCCCCCGCGCAGTACCACGCCCAGGTGCGCCTGCACCAGGCCCAGGAAATGCTCGAAGGGACGGACCTCGCCGTGAAGGAGATCGCCACGGCCCTCGGGTACGACACCCAGAGCTACTTCTCGAGGGCCTTCCGGAAGAAGACGGGACGCTGGCCCACGGAGTGGCGCTCCGCCCTCCGGCGCGCCCCGGCCGCTCCCCCAGGAAGGACCGGGAGGTGATCAACCTCACCCGCTTCGGCTCGCCGAAGCTCCGCGGCGCCACGCTCCAGAACGGGACCCGCCGTGACGGCGGGGGCCCGTCACTCCCCGACCAGCCCCAGCCAGGCCTTGTGCATCCGCCCGATCTCCTCGCGTCCCGGTTCGCCGTCCCAGAGGGCCACGCCGCAGCGGAGGTCGAGCGTCTCCCCCGACTTGAGCTCGAACGGGTTCTTCCAGACGTTCGGGGTGGCGGCGAGATACGAGAACGGCTTGAACATCGTGAACATGCCGGCCGGGGCGCGGAGGTTCTTCGGGTGGTCGAAGACGGCGACCGTGACCGGCTTGCCGTCCGCCGGGGCGGTGTAGGCGCTCCACGCCGAGGGCGTCACGCGCTCCGAACCGCGCACCGCCGGGCCGGGATCGCGCGCCGCGTGCAGGAACCTGTCCAGTCCGTCCATGGACTGGACGAACCGCAGGCCCAGCCCCTGGTAGTGCGATCCCGTGATCGTCGCCTTCTCGATCCCTTCCGCCGGCCGGAGCTTCGCGCTCCACGTCAGCAGGCGCGGCCCGGTGACGCCGTAGACCTCGATGCGGCGTTCCTCGGCCAGGAGGGGCTTGTCCGAGCCGGGCGGGACCCAGTTCAGCTTCTGGACGATCCGGACGCCCGATTTGTCGCCGGAGGTCTCGATGGAGACATGGACCTGCTTCCCGCTCTTCGCGCCTTCCGACCAGAAATCGACCTTGTCCACCTCCACGGCGTACATGATGCCGCGGTGATGGACGTGGTCCGCCGGGGAGTCGCGGAGGACCTGGACGCCGGCCGGAGTGCAGAACGTCTTCACGTAGGGCTTGAAAGGGGCGTCGCCGTAGCGGTACGTCAGGAGGGGCCTGCCGCCCTCGGTCACGGCGACCGTGCCGGCGTCCTTGTCGATCTTGAGGGGCGAAGCCTGGGCCAGGAGAGAGAGGAACGCCGCGGCCAGTCCGAGTCTCATGGTCGCGCCTCCCCTACAGGGTCCAGGGCGCCCGCAGGGGGCGCTTGAGCATCTTCGACGCCTCCGCGTCCCCCGCGAAATCCTCCTTCTCCCAGTCCCAGGTGAGCTTCCGGCCCACGCGGACGGCGATGTCCCCGAGGTGGCTGACGATGTCGGAGTTCACCGCGTCCTCGATGAAGCTCACCGGATCTTTCCGGCTCTTCACGCTGTCCACGAAGTTCTGGGCGTGGTTGGAGCTGTCCACCAGCTTCGCGGTGGCCGCGCCGAGGTCCGCCTTGGCCAGGTCCGCGGGCTCGGTCTCGATCTTTCCGCGCGAGACCTTCACCGTGCCCTCCGATCCGATGAAGGTGGTGAGGTTGTCGCCGTGGGTGAAGTTCATCTTGAGGCCGTTGGCGAACTCGTAGTTGACGTTCCAGCTGTGGACGCTGTTGTAGAGGTGGTCCGGCTTGAAGACCCCCTTCCCCTCCACCTGGACCTTGCCCGCCTTGTGGAGGTCGTAGCCCCAGACCAGCAGGTCCAGCGGGTGGGCCCCCCAGCCCGCGATGAAGCCGATCGCGTAGTCGTAGACGAAGTACGCCCCCTGGTTCGTGCAGCGGTCCTTGGTAAAGGGCGCCATCGGGGCGGGGCCGAGCCACAGGTTGTAGTCGAAGTCCGCCGGGACGGGGACCTCCTGGAGGGAGCCGCCCTCGCGGCCGTTCGGGGCCCACACGTTGATGGTGTGCACCTTCCCGATCTTGCCGTTTCGGACGAGCTCGCAGGCCACCCGGCAGTGCCGGGACGAGCGCTGCTGCGTCCCGTACTGGAACATCCGCTTCCTCTCGCGGATTTCCTTGCGGATGACCTGGTCGTGGTGGACGCTGATCCCCAGCGGCTTCTCGATGTAGACGTCCTTGCCGGCGCGGACCGCCAGGAGGCCGGCCGGGACGTGCCAGTGGTCCGGCGTGGCGATGCAGACGGCATCCACGCCCTTGTCCGCGACCAGCTCGCGCGGATCGGCATAGGCCCTGCCCTGGAGCTGGGTGGCCCACTTCTCCCGCCGCACCTTGAAGCAGTCCACGAAGGCCACGCATTGGGCGTCCCTGCACCCCTTGAAGCCGTTGATGAGGTCGCTCCCCCGGCCCCCGTTGCCGATGAAGCCCAGGTGGACGCGCTCGTTCGCCGCGGCCTGGCCGCCGAATCCGAAGGCGGAGGCCGGGACGAACATCGGGGCGGCCGCCGCCGCGGCGGCGCCCTTGAGAAGATTCCTGCGGGTCAGTTTCGGATCGCCCATGGGCCCCTCCTCGATATCCACACCTGTAGTACGGACCTCCCGCCCCGGATTCTCCGGGAATCGTACCCCGGGCCCCGCCCGGCGTCGTCCCTGTCCGCGCATTGGCAGAAAACGAACATCCGGATTGGCCGCCGTCCAGCCCCTGGTCCAGGCCATGGGCATTGGCCCGCCATCGACCGGCATCCGGATCGGGATCTACGGGGGAGGGAATTCTTCCTTAAGGTTGGCGCCCCCCAGGGGCGCAAAACAGAAGGGAAGCACCCCTGCGTGCTTCCAGTACGCATTCTGGGACTATTGACCCCCGTGTCAAGCCTCTTCTTCTCCCCGGAGAGGGAGAGGCC
>CAYNDR010000206.1:5877-11660 GCA_964395295.1 uncultured Planctomycetales bacterium | reverse complement strand
GGGCACGTACGGTTTGAAAGGGAGAGGCTGGCGATAGCCAGTCTTTTACCAATGGCCAACGGCAAGAACTCCTCGGCGCGCCTCGGTCTGCGCGACCACGTGGCGGAGATCCTGAAGCTCCTCGGGGAGGACCCGTCGCGGGAGGGCCTCCAGCGGACGCCCCTGAGGGTCGAGAAGTCCCTCCAGTACTTCACCGCGGGGTATTCCCAGGACCCCTCCTCCATCATCCGAGGCGCCGTCTTCGAGGCCAAGGACTACGACGAGATGGTGATCGTGAAGGACGTGGACGTCTTTTCCCTTTGCGAGCACCACCTCCTGCCGTTTTTCGGGAAGTGCCACGTGGCCTACCTGCCGAACAAGAAGATCACGGGGCTCTCGAAGATTCCCCGGGTGGTGGAGGTCTTCTGCCGGCGCCTGCAGATCCAGGAGAGGCTCACCACCCAGATCGCCCGGACGATCGAGGAGGCCCTCCAGCCCAAGGGGGTGGGCGTGGTCCTGGAGGCCTTCCACCTGTGCGTGATGATGCGCGGGGTGGAGAAGCAGAACGCCCACATGATCACGAGTTCCATGCGCGGGCGGTTCCGCTCGGACCCGAAGACGCGGGAGGAGTTCCTGGACCTGATCCGGCGGCCGAAGCCCCTATAGGCAGGGCCTTCAAGTAATTGCGCATCCCTGCGGCCCCGCGGGCGGCCATGGACCTTCCGGCATTCCGGCTCGATCCGATCTGCCCGCGGCCGCAGGCTCCTGGCCTGGCCCCGCGGCGGGAATGGAGACGGGGCCCGCGCGTTTAAACGGCAGGCCAAGAGGCCGTCCGCTGAAGGGAGGATCATATGGCGACGCTCGTGGGGCTTAAGGCCCCGGCCTTCAAGACCAAGGCCGTCCTGAAGGGGGAGTTCAAGGACGTCTCCCTCGACCAGTACAAGGGGAAGTGGCTCGTCCTGTTCTTCTACCCGCTGGATTTCACGTTCGTCTGACCCACGGAAATGACGGCGCTCTCCGACAGGTTGCCGGAGTTCCGGAAGCGCAGCGCCGAGGTCCTGGCCGTCTCCTGCGACAGCGAATACTCCCATCTGGCCTGGACCAACACGCCCCGGAAGCAGTTGGGCGTCGCCGGGATCGACATCCCTCTGGCCGCCGACTTCACCAAGTCGATCTCGCGGGAATACGGGGTCCTCTTCGAGGCCAATGGGATCTCCCTCCGCGGCACCTTCCTGATCAACCCGGAAGGGACCGTGGTCTCGCAGGCGGTCAATTTCTTCCCGGTGGGCCGAAACGTCGAGGAGATCCTGCGCACCCTGGACGCCTTCCAGGAGGCGGAGAAAGGCATGGTCTGCCCCGTCAACTGGTCCAAGGGGAAGGAGGCCATCAATCCCAAGAAGGCGTCCGAGTATTTCGAGAAGGTGAAGTAGAAGGCTTTTCCCTCCCTCTTCTCCGGACTGGCCCGCGCATCGCGGGCCGGTCCGGAGCATTCTTCCAGCCCGCCGGAAAGCTTTTGAAAAGCGCGGGGGCCCCCTGTAGACTGTCCGCCATCCCATGACCCTGGAACAGGACATAGACCCCCTTGTCGGGACCAAGGTGGGTGCCTACCGGATCGAGATGCGCCTGGCCGCGGGCGGCATGGGGGTCGTCTACCGGGCCCATCAGGGGTCCACCGACGAGGACGTGGCCATCAAGATCCTCGCCCCGTCGCTCTCCGCGGACCAGGAGTACGTGACGCGCTTCTTCCGGGAGGCGGGCGCCGCCGGGCAGATCGACCATCCCAACGTGGTCCGCGTGATCGACGTGGGCCGGCACGAGGACAAGTACTACCTCGTCATGCAGTACGTCGCGGGAGAGACGCTCGACCGCCTGCTCGACACGGAGCGGCGGATGTCGCTGGAAAGGGCTTCGCGGTTCGTGCGGGGGATCGCCGCCGGCCTCGCCGCGGCGCACCGCTCGGGCATCATCCACCGCGACGTCAAGCCGGGAAACGTCATCGTCACCCGCGACGGCGTCCCGCACCTCACCGATTTCGGCCTGGCCCGCCACGCGGAGACGCGCAAGGGCCTGACGGTCGAGGGGACCTTCCTGGGCACCCCCGAGTACGCCTCTCCCGAGCAGGTCGAGGGGCGGAAGGTCGACGAGCGAACGGACCTCTACTCGCTGGGGGCGACCTACTACCAGCTCCTGTCCGGGACGTTCCCTTTCCTGGGCGAGTCCCCCATGGAGATGGCGATCAAGCGGACCAAGGAGGATCCCCGCCCCCTGGAGCACGCCCTGCCCAACGCCGATCCGCGGGCGTGCGCGATCGTCGTGAAGCTCCTCCAGAGGGAGCCCGGCCAGCGCTACCAGAGCGCCACCGAACTCATCCGGGACCTCGACGCGATCCTCATGGGGCAGAAGCCCCTGGCGGCGGTCCCGGGGAAGGCCCCCGCGGGGAAGAAGGGGCCGATCCTTTCCATGGAGGCGAAGCGGCGCCTCCGGCTGGCCTTCACCTGGGGCCTCCTGGTCCTGGGCGTGGGGCTGGCGTTCCTCTCGGGCTCCCTGGCGTCGCGCGGGACGGGCCTGGAGACGCTGGCCCTCAGGGATTCGGGCCTCGGCCTGCGGGCGCTCTTCCTGGCGGCCGCGGCGGCCTCCAGCGCGGGTGCCATCTTCGTGTACCGGCGGGAATTCGTCTACAGCGGGCGGCTCTGGACGCTCCTGCTCCTGGTCCCGCTGATGCTCCTGGTGGGGCTGGTTGCCGGCGCGATGATCGACCGCCCGGAAGGGGCGGGGCCGGTGGAGATCCTCCTGGGCTCCGTGGCGGCCCTCGGGAAACATCTCTCCAGGCCGGTCAACATGCTGGGGCTGGCGTTCCTCATGTTCTTCACCGTCGTGTTCATCTCCTTCGAGCGCGAGACCGGGAGCGTCCGCGTGATGGCCTGCCGCCTGGGGATGCTGGCCTTCTTCTTCATGATCTGCCTGTTCGGCGCCAGCCGCGTGGGGCTTGCCGCGCCGTTCCAGAACATCATGGCCCAGCCCGAGCTTTCGGTCCCCCTGGCGACCGCCTCCGCCGTGGCCTGCTTCTTCGGGGCCGTGCTCCTGACGGGATACGAGTACGGGGCGGTCGCCCGGGGGGTGGGCCTCGTGCTGAGCGCGGGGGGCGCGGCGGGCCTCTACGCCTTCATGGTGCTGGCCTCCCAGCCGCACCGCCAGGGCTGGGCCGCCCTGCTCCAGGAGCCGTTCGGGGGGCTCGGCCGTTCCTTCCTGCGCTCGGGAACCCTCCTGGCGGGGATCGCCGCGATCGCCCTGGTCATGCGCTCCGTCGTGGCCGCAGGGATCCGCAAGCACGACCGCTTCTACAAGCGCAAGTGATCGCGCGCCCTCCCGCCGTTATAATGCCGTCAATGACCCTCAGCCTCGAGAAGGACCTGAGACGGATCGTGAAGGGGGACGTCCTGTGCGACGACGTCTCCCGGGCGCTGTACTCCACCGCCGCCTGCATCTTCCAGATCGTGCCCGCCGGGGTGGTCGTGCCCCGGGACCGGGACGACGTGGTGCGCGTGGTCCGCTACGCGGCCGAGCGCGGCCTCCCCCTGACGCCCCGCGGCGGCGGCACCGGCCTGGCCGGCCAGACGCTGGGAGAGGGCCTCATCCTCGACTTCTCGAAGTACATGAACCGCATCCTGGAGACCCAGCAGGTCCAGTCCTGGGTGCGCGTCCAGCCCGGCGTGGTCCTCGGCGACCTCAACCGCCACCTGCGCCGGTTCGGCCTCTGGTTCCCCCCCGACCCGTCCAGCGGGGACGTGGCCACGCTCGGCGGCATGATCGCCAACAACGCCGCCGGCTCCCGCACCGTCAAGTACGGCTCCACGCGCGACTACGTGCTCGGCCTGGACTGCGTCCTGGACGACGGCAGCCGCTCCGGGGAGGCGCGCTGGAAGGAGATCGAGCGGCGCGTCGCGGCCCTCGTGGCGGAGCACCGCGGACGGATCGGCCGCGCCCGGCCGAACGTCCTGAAGAACTCCAGCGGGTACCACCTCTACGACGCCGCCTTCGACATGAACCGGCTGATCGTGGGGAGCGAGGGGACGCTGGCGATCGTGGCCGAGGCGAAGCTCAAGGTGGTCCGCCGCCCGGCGGAGGTCGCCCTCCTCCGGATGTACTTCGACGACCTGGAGAAGACGAATTGCGCCGTCCAGGCCCTCCGCCCCCTTGGGCCCAGCACCCTCGAGGTGATCGACAAGACGATGATCGACCTCGTCCGCGGATCGGCGATGGAGGTCACCCGGGACCTGCCGGAGGGCCTCCAGACGATCCTCCTGTGCGAGTTCGACGGCGAGCGGCGCGAGGAGGTGATGGCCCTTGCCGACAAGGCGCGCGGCCTGATGGGCGAGGCGATCGAGACGAGGATCGCCGCGGGGGCGGACGCGGAGGCCCTGTGGAAGGTCCGGAAGGCCGCCTCCCCGATCCTGGACCGCATGCGCGGGGCCGTCCGTTCCACCCGCATCATCGAGGACGCCGCCGTCCACCCGGACAACATGGCCGCCTACGTCGAGGGCCTGAAGCGGATCCTCGGCAGGCACGGCGTGAAGGGCATCGTGTTCGGCCATGCCGGGAGCGGGAACTTCCACGTGAACGTCCTCATGGATCCCTCCGACCCGGGGCACCACGCGAAGATCCGCCCCATCTGCGGGGACGTGGCGGACCTGGTGGCCTCTCTCAAGGGGACCCTCTCCGGCGAGCACGGGGACGGCATCCTCAGGGCCCCCTACGCGCGGAAGGTCTTCGGCGACCTCTGGCCGCTGTTCGAGGAGGTCAAGCGGACGTTCGACCCGAAGGGCATCCTCAATCCGGGGAAGAAGCTCCGGCCGGCGGACTTCGATTTCACGCAATACATGCGGCCGTGGCTGAGGCCGGGCTTCCAGCGCGTTGCGGGCTCGCCGTTCCTGCCCTGGGCGGTCGAGCTGGAGCGGTGCAACGGGTGCGGCCATTGCCGGACCTACTGCCCCGTCTTCCGGGAGGTCCCGGACGAGGCGGCCGCCCCCCGCGGCAAGGCCGCGGCCTTCATGGGCGAGATGTCGGGGAAGTACCCGGCCGACCCGGCGCGCCTGCGCGAGGTGGCCGACCTCTGCATCAACTGCAAGCTGTGTCTGGTGCTCTGCCCGACGCGGGTGGACATCCCGGGCGCGTGCCTGGAGGCGAAGGCCTTCGACGTGTCCGAGCGGGGGCTGTCCTTCCGGGATTCCCTCTTCGTCAAGGCCCGCGAGAACTCCCGGAAGGGGGTCTTCTGGGCGCCGCTGTCGAACTGGATCATGCCGCTGGCGGGGAAGATCGCCGGCGTGGCCCGGGCGCCGCGCTTCGTCCGCGCGCCGGCCGTGCCGTCCCGGAAGTCCGACCGGAAGGTCCTCTACTATCCCGGGTGCTTCGGGGACTTCCACGATCCCCTCGGCGAGAAGCTCTCCACGATCCGCGTGCTGGAGCGGAACGGGTTCGAGGTCGTCATCCCCGACTACCGCTGTTGCGGCCTGCCGGCGATGTCGCTGGGGGCGCGGATGGAGGCGGTCGAGCGCGCCCAGCACAATGTCAACCTGCTCTCGGGGTGGGACCTCCCCATCGTGACGAGCGCCCCCTCCTGCGGGCTCATGCTCAAGATGGAAGTCCCCCAGCTTCTGCCCTACGAGTCGGCGCGGAAGGTCTCGGAACGGGTCGTGGACGTGCACGATTTCCTCTGGGGCCTCCACGAGGGGGGGCGGCTGGACACGGGATTCAAGCGGATCGCGTCCACGATCTCCCGCGTTCCGTAATGCCTCCCGTCGGGATTG
>CAYNDR010000206.1:0-5867 GCA_964395295.1 uncultured Planctomycetales bacterium | reverse complement strand
TACGTGCCACATGCGCGCCATGGGGGCGGAACGGGCCGCGCGGAGACTGCTGGGGCTCGTGCCGGGCCTCGAGTTCGTGGATATCCCCGAGCGCTGCTGCGGCATGGCGGGGTCGTTCGGGATGAAGTCCGAGAACTGCGATGTTTCCATGAGGATCGGCCGGCCCATCTTCGCGGACATCAAAGCCAAGAACCCCACCCTGCTGGTCGCCTCCAACGGGCCCTGCCGTTGCCAGATCGAGGAAGGGGCGGGACGCCCGGTGATGCACACGATGACGCTCCTGGACAGGGCTTACGGGCACTCCCCGCTGGCGGGATTCCACGAGGTCCACGAGGGGGCGGCCATGGAGTCGCTCAAGGACTATTTCGACACGAGCCACGGCGACGAGTAGGCCCGGGATGATCGGGGACATCGAGGAAAAGGTCCGCGCCGGGGAGCGCCTCTCGTTCGAGGACGGGGTGCGCCTCTTCCGCTCGGACGACCTGTTCGCCCTGGGCCGGATGGCCGACCTCGTCCGCCGGAGGAAGAACGGCAACCGGGCCTGCTACATCCGCAACCTGCACCTCAACTACTCCAACGTCTGCGCCTTCGACTGCGACTTCTGCGGCTTCCACCGGAAGGAGGGGCAGGAGGGGGCCTGGGAGATGGACCTGGGCGCGATCTTCGATTACGCCGCCCGGTCCGGGGCTGAGGGGCTCGACGAGGTGCACATCGTGGGGGGGATCCACCCGCGGCTCCCGTACGCCTACTATCTCGGGATGCTGAGGGGGCTCAAGGAGCGGTACCCGCGGCTCCACATCAAGGCGTTCACGGCGACCGAGATCGACCGGTTCACCCGGTTGGCGGGGAAGGGGGTGGAGGAGGTGCTGAAGGACCTCCGGGAGGCCGGTCTCGATTCGCTCCCGGGGGGGGGCGCCGAGGTGTTTTCGGAGCGGGTGTGGGACCAGGTCTGCCGCGAGAAGACGCGGCCGGACCGCTGGATCGAAATCCACCGGGCGTGGCACCGGATGGGGGGGCGCTCCACTTGCACGATGCTCTATGGCCACGTCGAGACGGTCGAGGAGCGGGTGGGGCACCTGTTGCGCCTGCGGGAGCTCCAGGACGAGACGGGCGGCTTCACGGCGTTCATCCCTCTGGGCTTCCAGGCGGAGAACAACCGGCTTTCGCACCTGCCCCCGCCCACCGCGCGTACCGATATCCAGGTGCACGCGGCGGCCCGGCTGCTGCTGGACAACTTCGACCACGTCAAGGCCTACTGGGTCATCACCGGCCTCAAGATGGCCCAGGTCCTGCTGTCCTTCGGGGCGGACGACCTGGACGGCACGGTGGTCGAGGAGCGGGTCCTCCACATGGCGGGGGCCGGCTCTCCCCCCGGGGTGTCCGAGGAGGCTCTGCGGGCCCTCATCCGCGAGGCCGGCCTGGAGCCCGTCCGCCGGGACAGCCTTTACCGCCCCCTGGGGTGTTAACTCCGTGGCGACTCGACGGGGTTAACACGCTGTTAACTCCGTGGCGACTCGACAGAGTTAACAGTTGTCGTCCTGCTTGCCTGCGGGGGGGGGGACGATCTAGACTGGGGGGCCATGAGGATCTTCGAACCGCACATCCACATGTACGCCCGGACCACGCAGGACTACGAGGCGATGGCCAAGGCGGGGGTCGAGTGCATCGTCGAGCCGGCCTTCTGGCTCGGGGAGACCCGCAAGTACGCGGGGACCTTCTTCGACTACTTCGACCACCTGATCAACTACGAGCACTCCCGGGCGGCGAAGTACGGCATCCGGCAGTACGTCGCGATCGCCATGAACCCCAAGGAGGCCAACAACTTCGAACTGGCCGAGGAGGTGGTGGAGGAGCTCCCCCGGTTCCTGGCCAACCCGAACGTGGTCGCCGTGGGGGAGATCGGCCTGGACGCCATCACCCCGACCGAGGAGGACTTCTTCCTCAGGCAGGCGGAACTGGCGCGCGAGCACGGTCTGCCCCTGCTCGTCCACACCCCCCACATCAACAAGGTCGAGGGCGTCAAGCGGATCATCGATCTCCTCAAAGGCATCAATTTCGACATGGACCGGGTCGACATGGACCACAACGTCGAGGAGACCACCGAGATCTCGCGCCAGTCCGGCTGTTGGCTGGGGTACACGCTCTATTCCTACACGAAGGTCACCCCCGAGCGGATGGCCAACATCCTCGAGGACCACGGATTCGACAAGATGATGGCCAACTCGTCGGCCGACTGGGGCCCCAGCGACTGCCTGATGCTCACCTACCTGGCGGAGGAGCTCCGCGGCCGCGGCCACAAGGAGAAGGACGTCGAGAAGATCCTCTGGGACAATCCCTTCGCCTTCTACTCCAAGTCCGGGCGGATCAAGTAGCGGGATTGACACCGCGCGAATCGGCTCTATACTAACGCCGTTATTATCGGAGCAAGAACATGAGAACGATCGCTGCCCTGGGTTTCCTGTCCGTCCTGCTGTCCGGCTGCGGCACCACCACGAGCGAAACGTACTCCCGCGACGCCATGCCGGAAATCGGAAACTATCCCCCGCCGCCCTCCGGGCTCGTGAAGGCGCGGGCCGCCGTCATGGAGTTCCAGGACAAGACGGAACACGAGGGGCGCCGCCAGAAACCCGTGGGGGCCCAGGCCAGCGAGCAGTTGGAGACCCTGGTCATGCGTTCCAGCCGCTTCAGCCTCGTCGAGCGCGGCCAGCTCAAGAACATCCTGAAGGAGCAGAAGCTGGAGGGGATCGTGGACCCGGCGGAACTGGCCAAGCCCGGCCGCATCCGCGGGGTCGACTACGTCTTCCTGGGGACGATCACGAACTTCCGCGTCAAGGTGATCAAGACCAAGACCATGGGGGGGATCTTCGACTCCGTCCTGGGCAACATGGCCCCGCTGGACATCGACACCTCCAAGACGGTCGTCGAGACGCAGGTGGGCGTGGACATCAAGCTCGTCAACACCACCACCGGCGAGCTCGTGGCCAAGGACTTCGGCGAAGTGAAGCGCGAGGACCTGGCCAGCGCCTGGGGCGTCCGGATCCTCGGGATCGGCGGAGACGCCAAGAACGAGCTCGTCATCGACACCGACAGCCAGGGGAAGATCCTCCGCTGGGCCCTGGACGAGTCCTACAAGAAGATGCTCCCGCCGATCGACGACAAGTTCTCCCGGGCCCAGCCCTCCTACTGCCAGACCTGCAAGGTGGAACTGCCGCCGGGCCAGAAGTTCTGCACCAAGTGCGGCTCCTCGGTGGCCAAGCCCAAGTGCAAGTGCGGGGCCGAACTGGAAGCCGGGGCCCCATTCTGCGGCGGCTGCGGGGCCAAGGTCGAGGCCGCCCCGGCGCCGAAATAGGACCTGGCGGGCCGCCCCCGGAAGTCCTCTTCCGCCCCGAAGGCCTGGTCTGATATAGTATCAATTGTGGAGATCGTGATCGCCCGGGAAGTCGGCTACTGCTACGGCGTCCGCGACGCCGTGGGAATGGCCGTCCGGGAGGCGGAGAAGGCCGGCGGCGCGAAGGTCTATACCCTGGGGCCCGTCATCCACAACCAGCACACGATCGACATGCTGTGCAAGGAGCACACCGTCCACACGGTCAATTCGGTCGAGGAGGTGGGCGAACCCGGGGCCACGGTCCTCATCCGGACCCACGGCACCACCCCCGCGAAGGTGCGGGAGCTGGAGGAGCGGGGCCTGGGCGTCCAGGATGCCACGTGCCCGTTCGTGCTGAAGACCCAGTGCAAGGCCAGGGACATGGCGGCCGAGGGGTACCACGTCGTGATCCTCGGCCACCGGGACCACCCCGAGGTGGTGGGCATCGCCGGCCAGGTGCCGGGCGGCTGTACGATCATCAGCAAGAAGGAGGATCTGGACGCCCTCGATCGCCGCGGCAAGGTCGCCGTCCTCTTCCAGTCCACCGTGGCCGTCGATGACTACCGCTGGGCGATCGCGGAGATCGCCGGCCGCTGCCACGAAATGAGGATCTTCCAGACCGTCTGCGGTGTCACGATCACCCGCCAGAAGCGCACGGAGGAGGTCGCCCGCGGGGTGGACGCCATGATCGTCATCGGCGGCCGGCATTCCTCCAACACGCGGAAGCTCGTCGAGATCAGCGGCAAGTACTGCAAGACCCACCACATCGAGGAGCCCGAGGAGGTCGACGCGATCGACTTCGCCGGGGTCCGGCGCGTGGGGATCAGCACGGGGACCTCGACGCCCGATTTCCTCGTCGACAAGGTGGTCGAACGCCTCAAGGCAAAGGCCTGACCTTCATGACGTCCGTCTGGGAGAAGCTGGAGACGCACCTTCCGTCGGTGCAGTCCCCCAGCCAGTACATCGGGGGGGAGTGGAACTCGGTCCGGAAGGAGGACGCCGAGGTCAAGGTGGCCCTGGCCTTTCCGGACGTCTACAAGATCGGGATGGCGCACCTGGGGCTCCAGATCCTGTACGGCCTGGTGAACGCGCGTCCGGACGCCCTCTGCGAGCGGATCTTCGCCCCGTGGCCGGACCTCGAGGACCGGATGCGGCGGGACGGCCTCCCGCTCTTCTCGGTGGACACCCACCGGCCCGCCCGGGAGTTCGACGTCCTCGGCTTCTCCCTGCAGAGCGAGCTCGGCTACACGAACGTCCTCAACATGCTGGAGCTGGCGGGGATTCCCGTCCTGGCGAAGGACCGGGGCCCGGACTTCCCGCTCGTCGTGGGCGGGGGCGTGAACGCCAGCTACCCCGAGCCGTTGGCGGACTTCTTCGACCTCCTGGTGGTGGGCGACGGCGAGGAGGCCCTGCCGGCGCTTGTCGACCTGGTCAAGGAGTTCCGGAAGGACCGCGACGGGCTCCTCAAGGCGGCGGGGGAGAAGGTGCCGGGGGCGTACGTCCCCGGCCTCGTGGCCTGGTCCTACGGCCCCGACGGCCGGATCACCTCCTGGACGGGCCGCGGGGCGAAGAAGGCCCACGTGGCCTCCCTGGCCGACGCCTATTTCCCGGAGCGGCCCCTGGTGCCCATGGCGGAGGTCGTGCACGACCGGATCAACCTGGAGATCATGCGGGGCTGTCCCCACCGCTGCCGCTTCTGCCATGCCGTGAGCGTCAAGAACAAGCTCCGGTTCCGCCCGGTGGAACAGCTCATGCGGCAGGCCGAGGACCTCTACAAGGCGACCGGGCACGACGAGATCGCCCTGTCCTCCCTTTCCAGCGGGGACTACCCGGACATCCGGGAGCTGATGGCGCGGCTGAACGCGCGCTTCCGCCAGCACCGGGTGAGCGTCTCGCTCCCGTCCCTGCGCGCGGACGAGAAGCTGGCGGACCTGCCGGCGCTCATGACCACGGTCCGCAAGGGCGGCTTCACGATCGCGCCGGAGGGCGGCTCCGAGGGGTTCCGGAAGATCCTCAACAAGAACCTCAAGGACGAAGACCTGCTGGCCGCGTCGCGGGCGGCCTTCAAGGAGGGGTGGGCCCACATCAAGCTCTACTTCATGATCGGATTCCCCATGGAGACGGACGCCGACGTGGACGCCATCGTGGAGACGGCCCGGCGCGTCTCGCAGGAGGGCCGCGCGGCGCGCGGCCGCAGTGCCGACGTGAACGTGACGGTCTCGCCCCTGGTGCCGAAACCCCACACCCCGTTCCAGTTCTGCGGCCAGCGCGAGCTGGGGTACGTGCAGGAGACGATGCGGCGCCTGGCGTCGCTGGCCAGGGGGAGCCGGATCCACATCAAGGGGCACGATCCCCGGAGGTCCCTCATCGAGGCGGTGTTCTCCCGGGGGGACCGGCGCCTCTCCTCCGTCCTCCTCGAGGCGCGGCGCCTGGGGGCGCGGTTCGACGAATGGAGCGAGTATTTCGACTACGAGCGGTGGCGGCGCGCCTTCTAGGCCGC
>CAYNDR010000205.1:4469-11704 GCA_964395295.1 uncultured Planctomycetales bacterium | reverse complement strand
ACGTCATTTGCGATGCGTTAGCCTCCCCAACTGTTAACTCTGTCGCGACTCGACAGAGTTAACAGTTCAGCGGAGGAGCCGGCGGGTGGCCTTGTCCCACTCGCGGTCGCGGCGGTCGAGGCGGTGCTTGAAGTGGCACTCCAGACAGCCTTTCTTCGCGTCCGCGGCGTTCGCCGGCTTGAAGTGGGCGTCCGGTTTCACGTCCTCGTGGCACTTCCAGCAGGCGGCGGGGATCTTGTCCTTGGCGAAGATGACGGTCGGGGCGATGTCGTGGTTCTCGGCGCCGCAGTGGTCGTCGGAGGGGCCGTGGCAGTCCTCGCAGGTGACGTCGCCGTAGGCGTGGGCGCGGACGAGGGGCTCCTCCTCGAGGTTGAGGTGGCAGACGTAACAGCGGCTGTTGTCGCCCGGGGGGGGCTTGGAGAAGTCGACCGGCTTGGGGGGCTGGGCGCGCCTGGGGACGGGGTGCGGGGCTGACCTGCCGGCGCAGGCGGCGGCGAGGGCGAGGAGCACGGCCACGGCCAGGGACCGGAGGGGCATGGTCATCTCCTGTTGTGAAAACGGGGGACGGAGGTTCGAACTCCGCCCCCCCGTGGGTTTCCCGGCCGCGCGCGGTGCTTCTATCTCAAGCCCACTCCCACTTCTTGAGCCACTGGTAGTCGGGCGGGAGCTTGGCCCAGGCCTCGTCCATCGCCTCCTCGAGCCGGCCTTTCTCCTTGCCGTCGAGCTCGCGCCGCTCGGCGACCGCCTTGGCGGCGTTCTCCACCTGGGCGGGGTGGATCATGCCGGGGATGGGGGCCGTGACGGCGGGATTGGCCAGGATGTAGCGCAGGGACATCCGCGCCATCTCGCAGTCCCTCTCGTAGTTGGGGTCGCCGGCGAGGCCGTTGCCCTTGAAGAGCGACCCCGAGGAGTAGGGCTTGATGCCGAAGAGGGCGACGCCGCTCTTGCGGACGGTCTCGAAGATGGAGTCCTTGGGGAGCTCCTTGGTCTTGGCGGTGTAGGGGGTGACGCAGGCGTCGACGACGTTGGGGTACTTCTCGATCATGGACTTGATGTGGGGCCGGTCGTGGGAGGAGAAGCCGGTGAAGCGGGCCTTGCCGGCCTTCTTGGCGGCCTCGAGGGCCTTCATCATCTCGTCCACCTCGCCCTCGGTGTGCTTGCCGGACTGCTCGTGCATCGTGACGCGCCAGAGGTCCACGTACTCCAGCTCGCACTTCTTGAGGCCCTCGTCGAGGCTCTTGAGGAGGGCGTCGCTGGTGCGGTACTTGCCGTTGCGCAGTTCCTGCTCGTACCAGGAGTAGCCCAGGTACATCTTGTCGCGGCGGCCCTTGAGGGCCTTGCTGTAGGCGAGGGTCTCCTTGTGGGTGCAGGCGTCGATGTAGTTGACGCCGACCTCGATGCACTTGGAGACGATGTCGTAGCGGTTCTTGTGGAAGTCCTCGTTCTTCATGTCGACGCCGAGCCAGTCGCCGCCCTTGAAGCAGCCGGGGACGGCCTCGTTGCACTTCTTCCAGTGGCCGCCGAGGCAGAGGGCCGAGATCCAGAGCTTGGCCTTCTCCCAGCGGCGGTACTCCATCTTGGGGTTGTAGTTGAGCGCCTTCTCCTTGCTTTCCTGGGCGAAGGCCCCCTGGGCGGCCAGGCCCGCGGCGCCGACCGCCGCCGCCCCCGTCCCGAGGAAGTCGCGCCGGGTGAGGTCCTTCTGGTTCATCAGCCGTCCTCCTTCAAGTCCGCCTAAATCTAATAACGCTAAAGCGGGTTAGTCGGGGCAGAAATCGTCTTGCCTATTCTACGGGACGGAAAGGGGGGAAGCAAGGGCGGTGCCGCTTGACAAACGCGGGCGGGTGGCGCACAGTATAAGGATCATGAGCGCCAGCCGGCCTTCCTGGACGCGGCCCTTCGGCTGAGTCCTCCCCTCCAGGGCTGGCGGCGCCATCCCCCGGTAAGCACGCGCGCCCGCCCAACTGTTAACCCCGTGGCGACTCGACGGGGTTAACACGCTGTTAACGCAGTGGCGACTCGACAGAGTTAACACCTGAGTGAAGGATGATGGAGATGAGGCGATTCTTTGCGACCCGGTGGGGGCCCATCCTGTGCGGGGCGATCATCGGGGTCCTGGCCCCCCTGCTGGTCAAGGCGGGCAACCCGGGCAACATGGGATTCTGCGCCGTCTGCTTCACCCGGGACACGGCCGGGGCGCTGGGGCTCCACCGGGCCGCCCCGGCCCAGTACATCCGCCCCGAGATCCTCGGGGTGCTCCTCGGGGTGTGGCTGCCGGCGCTGCTGTTCCGCCCCCGCACCGGCTCCGCGCCGCTGGCGCGCTTCTTCCTGGGATTCTCGGCGGCGCTGGGGGCGCTGGTCTTCCTGGGCTGTCCGTGGCGGATGTGGCTGCGGATCGCGGGGGGCGACGGGAACGCCCTCGTGGGGCTGGCGGGGCTGGCAGCCGGGATCGGGCTGGGGGTGGCCTTCCTGCGGATGGGCTACAGCCTGGGACGGAACCGCCCGTCCCCCCGGGCCCTGGGGTGGATCATGCCACTCGCCGCGGCCGCCCTGCTGGTCCTACTGCTGGCGCGCCCCGCCGCGCTCTCCTCCTCGGGCCGCCACGCGGCCTGGCCGATCTCGCTGGGGGCGGGGGTGCTCATCGGCGCCCTGGCCCAGCGGAGCCGGTTCTGCACGGTGGGGGCGTTCCGGGACTTCCTGATGATGCGCGACGCGCACCTCCTCAACGGCGTCCTGGCGCTCGCGGCCGCCGCGTTCGCGGCCAACCTGGCGCTGGGGCAGTTCCACCCCGGCTTCAAGGACCAGCCGATCGCCCACGCGGACGGGGTGTGGAATTTCGCGGGGATGGCCCTCTCGGGGCTGGCGTTCACGCTGGCGGGCGGCTGTCCCGGCCGCCAGCTGGTGCTCTCCGGCGAAGGGGACGGCGACGCCGCCGTCTTCACCCTGGGGGTCGCGGCCGGGGCGGCGTTCGCGCACAACTTCTCGACGGTCGGCGCGGGCCCCGCGACCGGGGCGGCGGTGGCCGGCGGCCTGGCCTTTTGTATCCTGGCGGGGCTGACGTTCCGGGAGGCCGCATGAGGACGATCGACGCGCGGGGGCTGTCGTGCCCCCAGCCGGCGTTCATGACGCGGGAGGCGCTGGCGGAGACGAAGGCGGGCGAGCTGGAGGTGCTGGTGGACAACGAGACGTCGCGGGACAACGTGGCGCGGTGCGCGCGGAACGCGGGGTGGGAGGTCTCGGTGGAGGTCCCGCCGGAGGGAGGATTCAAGCTGGTGCTGAAGCGATGATCTACCTCGACAACGCGGCGACGTCCTGGCCGAAGCCGCCGGCCGTGATCCGGGCGATGGCGGACTTCCTGGAGCGCGCGGGGGGGAATCCCGGCCGCTCGGGGCACCGGCTCTCCATCGCGGCGGGGCGGGTGGTGGAGGAGACGCGGGACGCGGTGGCGCGGCTCTTCAACGTGGCGAGCCCGGTGCGGGTGGTGTTCACGCACAACGCGACGTACGCGCTCAACCTGGCGGTGCGGGGCCTCCTGCGGCCGGGGGACCGGGCGGTGGTGACGAACATGGACCACAACGCGGTGATGCGGCCCCTGCGGGCGCGGGAGCGGGGGGGGGTGGAGCTGGCGGTGTCGGACTTCGCGGGGCTCGAGCGGGCGGCGAGGGGGGCGCGGCTGGTGGCGGTGGTCCACGCGAACAACGTGACGAGCGAGCTGGCGCCGCTCGGGGAGTGCGCGCGGATCGCGCACGCGGCGGGGGCGCTCCTGCTGGTGGACGCGGCGCAGTCGGCGGGGGCGGTGCCGATCGACGTGCCCGGGCTGGGGGTGGATCTCCTGGCGTTCACGGGGCACAAGGGTCTGCTGGGGCCCACGGGGACGGGGGGGTTGGTGATCGGGGAGGGGGTGGAGCTGGAGCCGCTGGTGCGGGGGGGGGGCGGGGAGCCGGTCGGCGTGGGAGGAACAGCCCGAGTTCCTGCCGGACCGGCGCGAGAGCGGGACGGCGAACGGGGTGGGGCTGGCGGGGCGGGAGGCGATCCCGCGGGTGAGGCTTTACGGGCCGCTCGACCCGGAGCGGCGGCTGGGGCTGGTCTCGTTCACGGTGGAGGGCAAGCGGGTGTCGGAGGTGGGACTGCGGCTGGACGAGGAGTTCGGGGTGATGTGCCGGGTGGGTCTGCATTGCGCGCCGTCGGCGCACCGGACGCTGGGGACGTTTCCGGAGGGGACGGTGCGGTTCTCGGCGGGGCCGTTCACGAAGGCGGAGGAGGTCCGCGCGGCGGTGGAGGCCGTGGCGCGGATCGCGGGGTCATGAGCGCAAGGGGGGTCGTGCTTTTCCACACCACGGCGATGGCCCTGCGGGCGGAGAAGGCGCTCGCGGCGGCGGGGATTGAGGTGCGATCGATCCCCACGCCCCGGGAGCTTTCGAGCGACTGCGGGATCGCGGTGCGTTTCCCGTGGGGGGAGGCCGGCCGGGTCCGGGAGCTCCTGGCCGCCGCCCGCGTGGAGTCCGCCGGGATCCGCCCCCTGGCTTGATTATAAATCAAACACTTTGATTTATAACCTAACGCGCTCCTGGATCGACTCCAGGTGGGAGACGGCGCCGGCGGAGATCTCCGCGGCGTTGGCCTCGTCCGTGTCGATGTGCAGTTCCAGCCGGAACTCCGGGTGGACCCGCACCAGGACGTCCCCGAAGATCAGCGACCGGGGCCCCTCCACCCGCACCCGCACCACGTCCTTGTCGCGGAGCGCGAACCCGAGGGCGTCCTCCGGCGACATGTGGATGTGCCGAAGGGCGTTGATGACCCCCCGATCGAGCGCCACCGACCCCGCCGCGCCTTCCAGCCTGAGCCCCGGCGTCCCCGTCAGGTCCCCCGACGCCCGGATCGGCGCGTCCACCCCCAGCTTGAACTCCTCCGTCCGCGAGATCTCCACCTGCGACTCGCCGCGCACCGGACCCAGGACCCGCACCCGCTCGATCCGCGCCTTGGGCCCCACCAGCGCCACCTGCTCCTTGCAGGCGAACTGCCCCGGCTGGCTCAGGTCCGAGTGCCGCGTGAGCCGGTGGCCCGGCCCGAACAGGGCCTCGACGTGCGCCTGCGACAGGTGCACGTGGTGCGCGCTGATGCCCACCGGGATCGACCGGGCCTTCGTCTCCCGCAGGACCTGGGTGACGCCCAGCTGGCGGACCGCCTGGACCGCCTGCAGGGCGATCATCCGCTCCTCGTCCGTGCCGATCGCCAGGACCCGGACGCGGCCCTCGCGGTCGGAGATGTCCACGACCTCGCCGGCCCCGGGCAGGGCGGCCCGGTTGGCCGCCTCGTCCAGCAGGATCCCCATGGCGGCCAGCCCCTGGCAGATCCGCGCGCGCGCCCCCGGGCTCCGCTGGCCGATCCCGCCCGTGAAGACCACCGCGTCCGCGCCCCCCAGCGCCGCGAGGTACGCCCCCAGGTACTTCTTCGCCCGGTAGCAGAAGCACTGGATCGCGATCAGCGCCCGGCGGTCCCCCGCCTCGGCCGCCTCCTCCAGCTCCCGCATGTCGTGCGACCGCCCGGAAAGCCCCTTCAGCCCCGACTGCTTGTTGAGGAGCGCGTCGAGATCGTCCGGCCCCATCTTCCGCCCGCGCATCAGGTGCAGGAGGATCCCCGGGTCCACGTCCCCCGACCGCGTGCCCATGACCAGCCCCTCCAGCGGCGTGAGCCCCATGCTCGTGTCGATCGAGCGGCCGTGCTCGATGGCCGCCATGGAAACGCCGTTCCCGAGGTGGCAGGTGACGAGCTTGAGCTCCCCGAGGCGGCGCCCCAGGTGGCGCGCGGCGCGCCGGGCCACGAACTCGTGGGACGTCCCGTGGAAGCCGTACCGCCGGATCCCGTCCTTCTCGGCCATCTCCAGCGGAAGGGCGTAGAGGTGCGCGGCGGGGGGCATCTTCTGGTGGAAGGCGGTGTCGAAGACGGCCGCCTGCGGGACGCCCGGGGCGAGCTTCTCGCACAGCTCGATCCCCAGGAGGTTCACCGGATTGTGCAGGGGCGCCAGGGCGGACATCTCCCGGATCTGCGCCTTGACCTCCCCGTCCACCAGCGTCGGGGCGTCCAGTTCCCGCCCGCCGTGGACGACGCGGTGGCCGATGACGGAGAGCTCCCGGAGGTCGCCCACGACCCCGCGCTTCGCGTCCGTGAGCGCCGCCGCGGCGGCCTGGAAGGCGCGCGCGTGGTCGGCGCCCGGGAGGGTCTCCTCCAGCCTCCCGGACGGCCCCTGGGAGGCGTGCCGCGCCTCGGGCGTCCCGATCCGCTCGACCTGCCCGCGCACCAGGGGCGACTCGGAGCTCGTGTCGAAGTAGGTGTACTTGAGCGACGAACTGCCGCAGTTGACCACGAGGATGCGCATGGGGGCGGAGGCGCCGAAGGCGTAGGCGGGACGCCCCGGCCGGGCCGCCGGGGCGGGCGGCTCGTGGGAGCGCATCCGCCGGGCGATGAGCTTCGAGAGGAACTGGACCGACTTGCGGTTCGTGGCGACCGCCTGGCTGAAGGCTTCCTCCGGCAGGAGCAGGGCCTCCACGGGAGTGAGCGCCACGACGTCGGCGGAGGTGGACTCCCCCGTCATGAGGGAGATCTCGCCGAAGCACTCCCCTTCCTCGATGATGCCGAGGACCCGGCGGGCCGGGGTGCCGGAGCCCAGGACGGCCTCCGCCCGGCCGGACCGGACGATCCCGAACGAAACGCCGGGCTCGCCGGCGCGGAGGATCAGCTCGCCGGGCTCGTAGCGGAACGGTTCGGTCTTGGCCGCCAGGCCGCGGAGGGCCTCCTCCGCCAGCCCCTCGAACAGCGGGTGTTTCCGGATGTAATCCAGGATCTCCATCGCCGAGTCTCCCACGGTTTGACGAGGTAGCCTACTTCGGCGGCAGGTTCCCGTCAAAGTCCGCGATGCAGATCCGGAGACGGCGGGGATTACCGGTCCGACGCGGCCCCCGATCCCGATCGCCAGGCCCGGGGATCGGGCCCGTGTTTGAGGCCCGTGATCTGCCGGAGCGCCCAGAGGGCGTTGGAGACCACGCCGGGATCGTCCCTTTCCAGCAGCGGGATGAGATAGGGCACGGCCGGCCGGTGCCGGGCCTTCCCCAGGAACGCCGAGGCCGCCTGGAGGATCCCGCGGTCCTCTTCCGCCAGGAGAGGCACGACGATCGGCGCGTCCCCTGGATCGGACCTCGAAGCGATCGTCTGGAGGGCGTCGTGCTTGTCGGAGGGGGCCC
>CAYNDR010000205.1:0-4459 GCA_964395295.1 uncultured Planctomycetales bacterium | reverse complement strand
TCCGGAGCATCTCCTCGATCTCCCGCCGGGCCTCGGGATCGCCCACGCCGGCCAGCGTCCGGACGAGACCCGTCCTGGGGTCGGGATTCCTGCGCAGGAGGCCGACGATCTCTCCCCCCAGCCCGGGAGCTTCTCCTTTCCGCGACCGCTCGACGAGGCCGTCGGACGCGGGCTTCCACACCTCGGGCGAGGAGTCCGTCAGGGCCCCGACCAGCAGGGCCTGGCCCTTCAGACCGCCGATCTTCACGAGCGCGCCCACGGCCGCGGCGCGGTCCCGCGCCGACTCGGACCGCAGGACGGCCCCCAGCGCGGGGACGGCTTCGGGATCGCCCAGCCGCCCCAGGGCCGCGCACAGGGGCCCCACCGGGACCTCGCCAAGCCTCCTCTCCAATAGCCGGCAGTAGTAGGGGAAGGCCTCCCGGGCAAGCCTGTGGATTTCGTCCTCCAGGGGGGGCCGGTCCCCGGGGACCGAGGCATCCCAGAGGCCGATGATCCCGTTGACGCGTTCCCTCAAGGCCTGGGGAACCCCGGAGGGCGCGGGCGGGTCCGGGGGGCTGGGGGCCGGGGCCGGGACCACCCGCCCGTCCCTCTTCGCCCGCGCTGGCGCCGCGGGCGGCTCGTTCAGCAGGCGCAGGCGCACGAGTTCGATCCGGTCGACCTGATCGCGCCGCAGGGAGCTTTCCCCGGCCTTGACCTGGAGCACGACCTCCCGGCCGTTCTCCTGGAGGAGCCGGCCGTCGATGAAGTTGCCGTTGCGGAGGTGGACGCGGTGGAAGCGGACCTCCGTGAACGACGGATCCTGCGAGGCGCCGGCGAGGGCCAGCGCCGCGAGGATCGCGATCATCGTCTTTTCTCCTTGAGCGGGGGGCTGCCTCAGGGCACGTATTCGCGGTACGCCCGGATCTTGAAGACGGGGGTCGGCGCCGGGCCGAGGTTCATGTCCTCGTCGCGGTGGAATTCCGTGTTGCCGCGGATGAAGATGTTGTTGGCCACGACCTTGCCGAACACCTTGGTGTCGTTGGCCGTCTGGTCCCAGTCCGCGCCCGGCGCGTAGATCATCCCGTGGATCTCGCTCTGGCCGGTGATGTGGAACGAGCTCCCTCCCGAGAAGAGCTGGAAGCGGTCCGCCCGGGGGGTGCCGGCGAAGCGGCTGGCATGGCCCCTGAGCTTGGTCGATCCGGTTTTCTGGTGGATGACGAGCCTGGAGTCCCCGGTGGCGAAGCTCATGCTCGCGAAGGCGGTGAAGTCGATGTTGCCCTCCACGTACATGACGACGTTGCCCGAGATGACGAGGCTGTCCTTGCTGTTCCCCTGGACGGAGGTGTAGTGATAGGGCGATCCCGCATCCGAGATGGTGACGGTCCCGCCTTTCCCTCCGCTCCCCGTGGTCGGGAAGCTCCCGGCCACGCCGATGCCGGCCGGGGTGACGTAGACGTAGTCGGGGACGTCGACCGCGTTCGGGGCGGGGACGGTCACGCCGGAGACGTAGGCGGATTTCCCGATGTCGGTCGTGCCGGCGGGGGGAGGGGTCGCGTTGCCGAAGACGTAGCCGTTGGTGACCTCGACTGAGCCGTTGCTCCCGACGTTCCCGCGGTCCCGGTCGTACCGGACGGCATTGTTCCCGCCGCCGCCCATGCTGTTGGAGGCGTTGTAGGGCCCGCCGGAGGAGCGGTAGGAATCGACGAACAGCCAGTTGCTGGTGATGCGGAGGCTCGACTTGGCGAAGAGCCCGTAGTCCCCCAGGTCGTTGACGACGTTCGGGGTCACGATCGCGGTGACGCCGCGCTTCTCGCGGTCGCGGCTCCCGGCGGCGGCGAAGGTGTACTCGCCCTGGCCGGCGTAGGCGGGCCGGACGGTGACGCGGTAGGCCCACCGGTTGACCGTCCCCTGCACGCGGTTCTCGGTGGTGATCAGGCCGGTGGCGGGATCGCGGACGTAGTAGTACGTGTTGAAGCAGGCGTAGTCGAGGGACGGGCTGAGGTCCTGCCGGAGCGCGCCGGAGGAGCCTTCCGTGCCGGCGGCGTCGGGCAGGGCGAAAGTAGCCTTGGTGTCCTCGTCGTTCCCGGCCCACGTGGCGGCCGCGAAGGCGTTCATCTTCTGGATGGCGTCGTCGAGCCCCGCCTCCGAGGCGTGGTAGGCGGCGTCGCTGAGGGAGGCGCTGAGGGTGGCCCGGTTCTGCCAGTAGGAGAGGGTGAGGAACGCGGCGCCTAGCCCGGCCACGATCACGACGACCACCGCGGCCAGGATGAGGGCGCTCCCCGCGCGCATCGAGGGGGGGCGGGTCATGGGGTCCTCCTAGGATCGGTTCCTGAGATTCACGGTCGTCTCGAGCCGGGTCTCGATCGTCTTGTTCCGGTAGTCGCCGATCATGAGCGTGAGGCCGAGGGCCACCTTGATGCCGGAGCCGGTGCCGTCGTCGGACGACGCGATGACGAGACTGCCGGGCTTGACGTAGTCCGTGAGGACGCGCCGGGTGCCGGCGATTTCGCTCCCCGTGGCCGGATCGACCAGGACGCGGACGATGCGCCCCTCGTCCTGGATGGCGTTGTGGTTGGCGTCCACGGGGGAGGGTTCGTAGAAGTGGCGGACCGTGAAGGCATAGGCGGGGTAGGGCGAGCCGGCGGTGTAGAACGCCGCGTTGTCGGCCGTGGTGCTCCAGACCACCCGGAGGTCCGGATTGGCGTTCGCCGGGTCGAAACGCTTGGGGACCCGGAAGGTGACGGCCTGGGCGCCGTTGAGGGCGGTGATCTGGATCGAGGCCTGGTCGGCCTGCCGGATCTCGTTGGCCATCTCGTCGAGGACGCGGCGGGCGCGGTCCTGGATGTCCCCCAGGCGGGTCTGGTTGGTGTAGCTGACCGTGGCGTTGAACAGGACGAGGTAGATGGCGGACGAGATGACGGCCAGGATCAGCGACGCGATCATCACCTCGAGGAGGGTCAGGCCGCCGTTGCTCCGCATGTTCATTTCCCGATGATGAACGTCGTCACCTCGATCTGGGAGGTTGCCCGGCCCGCGCTCCGCCAGCGGATGACGACCTTGACCGGGAGGATCGTGTAGTTGTCGTTGGTGAGCGCCTTGTGGGGGGCCGCGGCCGCGGCGTCCTGGACCTCGCCGGCATCCCCGTCGCCGTTGAGGTCCTTGGGCATGCCGAGGGTGGGGTCCGCAATCCGCTCGTCGAGCAGGCCGCTGGAGTTCTCGGGGAAGACGATCGTCCCAACGGGGCCCAGTCCGTCCGCGTTGAGCCCGTCGACGGCGAAGGTGCTTCCGGGGCAGGAGACTCCTGGGATGTCGTCCGCCGTGGTCCCGTTAAAGGCCCGGTATATCTGGTCGAGGGGGCGGTTGCGCATCTCCTCGATCTTCCGCCGGGCGGCGTTGTAGGCGAGCGCCTTTTCCCGGGTGGTCTGCTGGAGCTGGCCGGCGGAGGAGATGACGCTCAGGAGCGCCAGGAGCGCCACCGCGAGGACCCCGATCGCGACGACCAGCTCGACGATCGTGACCCCGGCCGTCCGGTGCCGGCGGCCCCCCTTGTCCCCGAGCCGTACCCTGCCGCGCATGGGCCCTGGCCCTCGCTTCAAAGACGCCTTGGGCGGCCCCGGCCGCCCTTTCACGCGTCCTTCGGGTTGGACAGGCGCCCCGCCGGAATCAGTACATCAATTATTCGTTCGCGTTCACCGGCGGACCAGGCCGGGGGCGTGCATGGAAGCGAGAGCGAGGAACCTCGACTGGGCGCGTCCGAGCAGGGACCCGATCGAATTCGGGGAGACCCCCAGGATCCGCGCCGCCTCGGCATAGGATCCCCCCTCCTCGTGCACGATCTTCAGAAGCAGCCGGTCCCGGTCGGGCATCCGCTCCAGGACCGCCTTGACTTGGGCGCGCTCCTCCTCCCGGGCGGCCTCGTCGGGGGGAAGCTCGGGCCGTCCCCCCAGGCGCGCCAGCGCCTCCGCCAGCCCGTGCCTCCCCTCCCGTTCCAGCCGCCGGGCAGGGTCCGCCGCGATCGCGTTTTGTTTTAATGATACGGCGACCACCGAGAGCCAGGTGGGGAGCCGGCTGCGCCCGTCGAAGGTCCCCAGCTTCCGGGCGCCGTCCCGCAGGAGATCGAGGAAGACCTGCTGGACGACGTTCTCCACGTCCTCCGACGCGGCCCGGCCCGGCCCCAGCACCTGCCGGACCGCCTTCCGGATCACGGGGACGTACGAGGCGGCGAACGCCTCGCGGGCGTCCGGTTCCCCCCGGACGCACCGTTCCACCAGCGCCCGCTCCGCCTGGACGTCCCCCGGCACGGGCGTCATTTCAGGTAGACCCTGTAGCTCAGGCCCACGAGAAGGTCGGGACTGCCGTCGGCCAGCCCGGCGCCCGCCACGAGGGAGATCCTGTCCCCGGAGAAGAAGGGCCCCGAATACTGGACATACAGCATCAGCGCCGCGTCCGTCCCCTCGGCGATCTCCGTGTGGCCTTTCAG
>CAYNDR010000204.1:3059-11737 GCA_964395295.1 uncultured Planctomycetales bacterium | reverse complement strand
ACCGGATGGCGGCGGCCTTCAAGGCGCTGGACGAGGCCGCCGCGCGGCGGCCCGAGGACGGCCTGCTCCTCCTCTTCATCGCGGCCGTGGAGGGGAGGTACGGGAGGTTCGACCGGGCGGACAGTCTCCTGCGCCGGGCGGAAGGGCGGTCGCCGGCGCCCCTGTGGCTCCGGACGGCGGCCTCGCTGGCGTCCTACCGGGGCGAGCTGAAGCCCTCGCTGGAGCTGTGGAGGAAGATCGCCTCCGCGGAGCCGCTGAGCCTCGAGGCCCACGCGGAGGCGGCGCGGCTCCTGGCCGAGACCGAGGGCCGCGCGCCCGCGCGGGCGCACCTCAAGCAGGCCACGGACTGGTTCCCGCACCACTGCGGGCTCCAGGAGGTGGCGGTCCAGTGGCTGCGCGACGAGCCGGCGGAGGCGGAGCCGGTCCTGCGCCGGCTCATCGAACGGCACCCCGAGAACGCGTGGGCGCGGCGCGAGCTGGCCCTGCACCTGGCCGCGCTCCACCGGATGGACGAGGCCTTCGAGCAGGCGGACGCGGCCCTCCGGCTGGAGCCGGCCCATCCCTCCGCCTACATGGTGCGCGCCCGGCTCTACGCGCTGTCGGGGAGGCGCGACCCGGCCGCGGCGTCCTGCCGGCAGGCCGTCCGGCTCGCGGCGGACACGGAGCTGGCGATCTCGGAACTGCTGGCGCTCTCCGACCCGGTGGCGGAGCGCCGCGAGGCGCTGGAGTTCGTCCGCCGCGAGCTCCTGCGCCAGGAGACGCTCGGGGACGGCCTGCTCACGTACCGCCAGGTCGCCCGCCAGACCCTGCCTCCGAAGGAGCTCCTGGAGAGGCTCCGGGAGATCCGGGCGGCGCGGCCCGACCTCTGGCACGCCTGGTCCGCCCTCGTGGACCAGCTGTCCGACATGGGCCTGCTGGACGAGGCCCTGGAGCAGGCGCGCCTGGCGACGGAGCGCTTCCCCCTCGTGCCGCGGCTCTGGGTGGACGCCGCGCTGGCCTGCCGCCTCCGGGGGGACCGCGCCGGGGAGATCGAGGGTCTCCGCCAGGCGCTCCAGATCCACCCGACATGGGGCTATGCGGCGCGTGAGCTCGCCGCCGCGTACGAGCGGGCCGAGCGGTTCCCGGAGGCCCGCGCCGCCCTGGAGCAGGCGGCCGCCCGGGCGCCGATGGACGCCGGCAACCACGGCGCCCTGGCCCAGGTGCTCTGGAAGACGGGAGAGCGGCCGGCGGCGCTGGAGCGGATCCGGCACGCCCTCCAGCTGGACCCCGGCTACGAGTGGGCCTGGTCCGCGCTGGCGGACTGGGCCCGCGACCTCGGCCAGGAGGAACTGCCGGTCCGGATGGCCCGCGATCTCGCGTCCCGGCGCGGCGGGGAGGCGCGCTCGTGGCTCCTGCTGGCGCGGATGCTCGACCGCTCGAAGGATCTCCCGGAGTGCCTGGACGCCCTGGGGCGCGCCCTCGACCTCGATCCCCGCTGCATGGAAGCCCACGACCTCCGCGCCGCGTACCTCGCGGAGGCGCGGCGCTTCGACGAGGCGGAGGCGGCCTGCCGCCCGGCGGCGCTCGGGGACCGGCTCCCCGTCGAACTCGAGGGCCGGGCGGCGTGGATCCAGGCCATGCGCGGCGACGTCCCGCGGGCGATCGAGCGGATGCGCGGCCTGACGGCCGTGCACCCCAACTACTTCTGGGGCTGGACCCAGCTGGCCAACTGGCGGCGCGACGAGGGATCGACGAGGGAGTTTCTCGAGGCCGCCGAACAGCTGGTCCTCCTGGCGCCGCAGGACCCCCAGGCCCTGGCCTACCGGGCGGACGCCCGCCTGAAGACGGCCGACCGCGCCGGCGCCAAGGCGGACTTGAAACGCGCGCTCGAGCTCTCGCCCGACGCCGCCGCGGCGGGGGAGCACCTCTTCGACCTCCACCTGGATGACGGCGAGGAGGACGCCGCGGCCGCCGTCCTGGCGCGCCTGAAGGCGCACGTCCTCGACGCCTACGTGCTGGTCCGGGAGGTCCGGCTGGCCGCGCGGCGGAAGGACTTCACCGGGGCGCTCGACCGGCTGGGGGACCTGTGCGCGGCCGCGACCGAAGACGCTTGGCCCCTCTCGGAGGCGGTGGAGGCGCTCGCCAAGGCGGGCCGGGGCGGCCCCGCGGAGGAAACCCTCCGCCGGGCGCTGGACCGGCCGGGGGTGAACCCGATCGCCGCGCGGGTCCTGGCGCAGCGGCTCGCCGCGTCCGCCCGCTGGGGCGAGGCCCGCCGCGCGCTGAAGCGCCTGAAGGACCGGCCCGAGCTGTGGGCGCGCGCCGCCTCCGCCTACCTGGAAGGGGCGGCCGATGCCCGGAAGCGCCTCGCCGTGCGCTGGTTCGTGCGCCGGAACCGCGAGGCCCTGCGGGCGCACCCGCTGGCGTGGGCCAACGCCGGGCGCGCCCTGCTGGAGGCGGGATCGGCGCGCGCGGCCGCCGAGTGGCTCGGCGACTGGAGGGACCGGCCGGGCGTCCAGCCCTGGACCCTGCTGAACCTGTCCCTGGCCCTGCGCGAGTCGGGGCGGGAAGGCGAGGCGAAGGCCGTCCATCGGGCGGCCCTGGAGCGGCCGGCCGACCACAGCCTGGCTTTGCACCAGATCTGGGCGGCCCTGGACGAGGCGTTCGAGGGCCGGTTCGACTCGGCGCCCCAGGCGGCCCGGATCGACTCGGCGGACCTGACGCCGTACTACCGCTTCCTCCGCGCGCTGATCCCGGCCCTGGAGCCGGCGCGGGAGGCGGAGGACCCTTCCGCCGGATTCCGGCGGGCGCGGGAGGGCCTGGGCAAGGCGGTCGGGTGGCTGTCCACGTTCCGCCAGGACGCCCTCCTGCGGCGGCTGTACCGGCGCTGTGTGGGGCGCATCGCGCGGGCCCGCGGGGGGATCCCGGGCCGGCTGTGGGGGTTCTACCGCTGGCTCACCGCCTGATCCGGCCGGCGCGGCGCCGTCAGCACGGGCCGACCAGGAAGTCCACCAGGATCATCGCCAGGGCGGCGGCCAGCCCCACCGCTACGATGAAGAACGCCGCGGGCCTCGCCCGGATGCCCCCGCCGTGTCCCATGGACGTCGCATTTCGCAATTCCCGTGCCGCGGCCGGGAGGGCCGATTCCCGCGTCCGTGCGGCCCCGGGCCTCCAATAATGAAGGGAAGGCGACACGGCGCACCGGACAAATCCCGCCGCCGATCTGCTGAGGAAGAACGGCCGCCAAATCCGCAGAAATCCGTCCGTGGGGGGCTCCACCGAGCATTTGCGCCCTGGAGCCGGCGTCCGATGAACGCGGGCTTTTCCAAATTTCCAAGACGGCCTTGAACCTCTAGGGGCGGACTAGGGTGTTATCCTTTGCCGATCCTCCCGTTCATCGCGGTCGGAACCCCTCACGATCTCGCTCGGACGTGCGGTTCAGCACCCACGGAACCCTTGTCGCGACAACGCGGTTTCCTGTATACTCGCTCGAGGCCGAGCCCGATTAGGACCGGAGAGGGTATTCCCTCCTCCCCCAGGCCATCGCCGGCGGCGGCACCGTTCCGCCTCGCCAACCTTGCCCAAGCCGGAGCGGCCTGGAGGACGACGCATTGTCCACCGACCGGGAAGCCGTTGAAATGCCCGTCGAACACCGCTGGGACGAGGCGACGAGAACCCTCCATACCCGCCTCCGGGGACGGGTCACCCGGGACGAGATGCTCCGGAACGGAGCGGAGGTGGCCAAGGATCCCCGGATCGTGGCGCCGTTCCAGGAAATCGTCGACCTGCGGGAGGTCGAAAGCCACGACCTGACGATCGAGGGCCTGCGGAACATCGTCCAGATCGACGTGGATTCCTACGAGAAATTCAAGGGGCAACGCCAGGCCATTGTGGCGCCCGCCGGCGAGATGGAGAACATGGCGCTCTCCTACGCCACCCTGGCCAAGGTCCACGGCGGGCCGGCCACGATCCGCATCTTCCCGACCTACGAAGAAGCGGAGCGGTGGCTGGCCTCCCCCGCCGAATGAAGCGCGACACCCCCCGCGGTCCCGCTCGGAGCCGGCCTCCAGGGCGTGATCGGCCGGAGGCACCCTCCCCCGCCCGGCCGCCGTGCCGGATGTCCATCGCGACGTGCGTGGTCCGCACGATGCCGCAGTCCTCGAAGACGATGTCGGCGTGAATCACCACATCACTTTCCACGCACCCTTTCTCCGGATCCGTGCAATCCTATCTGTGGAGGCTGCACCGGATGCATCGCGCGGAGCTGGAAACGCTGGTCCGGGTGAATCAGGCGGAGATCTACCGCTATCTCCGCTACCTGGGGGCCGACCGCGCCGCGGCGGAGGACCTGATCCAGGAGACCTTCCTGGCCGCGTACGGCAAGCCCCGGCTCCCGGAGCCCTGCGGCACGCCCGCCTGCGCCGCCTGGCTCCGCGGCATCGCGCGCAACCTGTTCCTCATGCATTGCCGCAGGGAGCGGACGGAGCAGGCCGCCCTGGAGCGCGCCGAGGCCGTCTGGGCCTCCGAGTTCCTCCGGGAGGGCGATGGGTTCGACTACCTTGAGGCGCTCCGCGGCTGCCTCGCAAGGCTCGGCGAGCGGCACCAGGCGATCCTGACGCTCTTCTACCGGGGCGAGAAGTCGCGCGAACAGCTCGCCGCGGAGTTCGAGCTCAGCGAGGACGGCATCAAGTCCATGCTGCGCCGGCTCCGCGAGAGTCTCGCGTCCTGTGTCCGCAAGAATCTGGGGCTGGAGGGCGCATGAATCCCGCCGACGACGACCGGGATCGCCTGGTGGATTCGCTCCTGCGCGAGATGCTCGGGAAGGAGGCCGCCCCGGATCTTGCATCGCGCATCCTCGCGCGGGCAGCGGCGGCCAAGCTGGCCGTCCGGCGCGACCTGCGGACCGCCCGCGCCAGCCGTGTCCCCTGGCTGATCGCCATGGCCGCGGCGGCCGTCCTGATCGTCGTGCTGTCGTTCTGGAACGCCCGCTCGCCCGCCGTGCCGCCCTCGACGGCAGGACAGATGACCGCCGCCGAGCCGGCGGCGCCCCGCCGGCCGGACCCGCCGCCGTCCCCCCCGCTTGCCCCCGAAGAGAAGCGTGCCCCGGACACCGGTGCCGTGCGGCCTCCGCAACCCTCCCCGAAGGAAGAAGCCCCGAAGAGCTCCGAGCGGCCGCCGCCCCCCGCTCCCCCGCCGGCTCCTCCGGCGCCCGAAGCCCCGCCCGAGAGGAAGGCCGGCGAAACCAGGGTCGGCGAAACTCATGTCGCCGCCCTCGGCCGCATCGAACGCGTGGAGGGCAGCGTGCAGGCGGCCGGCAGGGCGGCCGGCGAGGGACAGGAACTGTTCCCCGGACAGGGCATCGCCACGGGGGCCGCCGGCCGCGCGACGCTTCGCTATGCCGACGGCACGAGCCTGGAACTCGACGCCCTCACCGAGATCCGCGGCCTCTCCGAGGCCCGCGGCAAAACCCTTTCGCTGGTTCGCGGCACCCTCGCGGCCGTCATCCAGAAACAGCCCGCCGACCGGCCGATGGTGGTGGCCACGCCGCACGCCGAGGCGCGGGTCCTGGGAACGGCCTTCAAGCTGACGGTCGACGCCGACGACAAGGGCGCGACGCGGCTTGATGTCGCGGAGGGCAAGGTCCGCTTCACCCGGGTCCCGGATCGGAAGTCAGTCGACGTCTCGTCCGGCCACTATGCGGTGGCGGCCGCCGGCTTCGACCTGCTGAGCCGCCAGGCGGGGATTCCCCGGCCGGGCACCCGGGAGCGGCCCGTCATCGTCAGGCTCCAGGTCGTGAACGCGGAGACGGGCCAGCCCCTGCTTCAGCTCGATCCCCTGGAGGACCGCGCCGTGATCTCCCTCCCGGACCTCCCGACGCGGGCGCTGAACATCCGGGCGGTCACGTCCCCCGAAACCGTCGGCTGCGTGGTCTTCACGCTCGACGGAGAGGCGAAGGCCGAGACCGCGTCGCCGTATCTCCTGAAAGGCAACGACACCAAGGGGCGGCCGCTGGCGTGGACGCCGCCGGCCGGCGACCACGTCCTCACGGCGACGCCCCACAGCAGGGCGCCGGCGGCGGGCCGCCACGAGGGGACCGGGACGGCAGGTCCGACCGTCCTGGTCCGTTTCCGGGTCAGGTAAGGGGCCGGGCGGGCAAGAGGGTCCTTTTGCATCCGATCCTGGAGTCTGCCCGGAGCTTCCGGGAAGGAGAAGCCGCCATGGCGAAGAAGAACAGGATTCGCAAGGGTCTGTCCCTGGCCGTTCCGCTCCTCGTCCTGAGCGTTGTCCCGGCCGCCGGCGCCCAGGACTACTCGACCTACTCGTCCTGGGACGCCATGGATCAGGCAACCAACGCGAAGTATCCGCCCCCGGTCCGCGTGTCGGGGACCAGCGGTTACACGGGCTTCTGGTTCTTCGGGATCGAGCAGTTCGACGCGACGAACCGCTGCGCGCTGGGGATGACGGTCGCCTTCCAGAACCGGAACGTCACGAAAGACGACGTGGCCGACGTCGGCACCTTCGATCTGCAGAACGGGAACAAGTGGGCGAAGATCGGGACCACGACCGCGTGGAACTGGCAGCAGGGCTGCCGCCTTCAGTGGCGCCCCAATTCGGACGAGATCGTGTGGAACGACCGGGCGAGCGACAACTCCCATTTCATCACGCGGGTCTACAACTTCAAGACGGGCGCGCGCCGCACGCTTCCCATGCCGGTCTACCACATCTCGCCGGACGGGAAGACGGCGACTTCACAGGACTTCCAGCGGATCGTCTGGGGCGGCTGCGATTACGTCGGAATCCCGGACCCCTATGCCGGCCAGAACACCCCCGACGGAACGGGCATCTGGACGATGGACATGGATACGGGCTCGACCAGGCTCGTCATGAGCCTCAAGAGGATGGCCGGCTATGCCACGCCCAACGGCTGGCCCTCCGATTACGGCAAGCTTTTCATCTTCCGCTCGGACTGGAACGCCACCGGATCGCGGTTCGTCACGTACCTGAAATCCACGAGCGGCGGCTTCGGGAGCAAGGCGTGGACCATAAAGGGAGACGGGACGGACGTCCGCTTCATGTACAACGAACCGAGCCACTACGGCTGGCGGGACGGCCTGACCCTGGTCGAGGGCAACAACTGGGTCACCGTCAACGACGACGGCAGCGGGAAGAAGACCTCCCTCCCCGGCGCCGCGAAACACAATCCCGATCCGACCTGGATCGGCAAAGACTGGATCCTCGCCGACTCCTACCCGACGGGCGCCGGTTATCAGCACGTGTACCTCTTCCATGTGCCGACGGGCACGTTCATTCCGATCGCCAAGCCGAAGAACAGGGCTCCCGGCGGCAGTTACCGGGTGGACCTGCACGTCAGGCCCAGCCGGAACGGCCGCATTGCCTGCTGGGATTCGTCGGTGGACGGAGGCCGGCAGATGTACTATGCCGACATCGGCTACATCCTCGACCATCCGCCCGGCGGCGGGGGCGGGGCCAACAAGCCCCCCTCCGTGGACTTCGCCGAACCGCTGAACGGGGCCGTGCTGGCCGCCGGATCCAATCTCCACGTCATGGTCAACGCCGGCGACACGGACGGCGGTATCGCCAACGTGAAGCTCACCCTGAATGGGACTCCCGTCCGGCAGGAGAACAACGCCCCCTACGAATGGGGCGCCGCGGGGCAGAACGACCCGCTCCTCCAGAACATGGCCGCCGGCAGCTACACGCTCAAGGCCGTCGCCACCGACAACGGGGGGGCCACCGGCGAGGCCAGCATCGGCATCACGGTCGGAACTGCCGCCGTCGCGATCACGTCCGTCTCGACGGCCAGGGCCTACTCGCTGGCGGAGGCGAAGGTGGGGGCGCTTCCCTATATCGACCGGAGCTACACGATGACGGCCCTCAGCGCCGGCCTGGAGGGGGGCGTGCTGGTGCGCACGGCGATGGATGACAAATACGCCACGGCGGCCGATCACCTGACGCTCTCGCTCGGGCAGTCGTCGGCCGTGACCGTGTGCTACGACAAGCGGGGGACACTGCCGTCGTGGCTGAACGACGGGACGTGGGCGGCAAGCACGGAGTCGGCCACGTCGACGGACGGCGCCGCCTCGCCGATGCGGGCCTACAGGAAGACGGTCCCGGCGGGGAGCCTGACGCTGGGGGGGAACCTGGCGGGGGGCGCCGGAGGCGCGCAGGCGAACTACTTCGTCGTGGTGCAGCCCTCCGGGGCGACCCTGAAGGCCTTCGTGGAGGGGCCGATCGCGGCGGACGCCTGGAAGCACGAGGCGGACCTGGACGGGGACGGTACGGCGGAGAGCGTGGACAGCGACGGGGACGGCCTGTGGGACGGCTTTGAGACGACGCAGGAGGTGGATCCGCTGAAGGCGGACACGGACCTGGACGGGATCCCCGACGAGAACAGGACGCTGGCGGATGGACGCACGCTGTGGGAGGCACAGGAGGGGTACCCCGCGGGCGGCGGGATCGTCGGCGGGGATGAGGGGAACGGCGGCGGGTGCGGGTCGATCGGGCTGGACCTGATGGTCCCGCTTGCGTTCCTCTGGGCCCTGTGCCGCATGCGCCGCCACGCACGCTGAAAATCGACCCGCCGCCAGGATCGGGAAGAACGCGCGGCGTTCCCGGCCAGAGCCCGTTCCCTCACCTGGGACCGTAGATCTCGACCTCGCGAAGGGTGATCTGGTGCGGCC
>CAYNDR010000204.1:1158-3049 GCA_964395295.1 uncultured Planctomycetales bacterium | reverse complement strand
TCTGCCCGCCGGCCTCCGGGACGATGCTCGCCGCACCCTGTCCCCAGGTCAACTCGTGGACGAGGAGACGGACCTTCTGCGTGGCCACGGGCGCGAAGACATGCTCGAAGATCCAGCGGTCGGCGAAGAAGCTGTCCACCGTCGTCCGCGTCGGGGGCGAATACACCCCGAAGGTCTTGACCGGCTCCTTCACGCGGGCAAGGGTCACCCACTGCCCGTTCCTGTCGACCTGGACCTCGTGGTCCACGAAGGTCCCGCGCCACTGCCAGGGCGTGCCGCAGAAGACGACGACGCGGGCGACGGGCGTCGGCGCGGGCAGGGTGAACTCCACCCAGGCCGGGACCTGCTTGCTGTCGTCCATCCACTCCTGGGCCGCGGCGTTCTGCGCCCAGTACCAGTTCTCGTACTCGCCGTTGAAGATCTTCGAGATGTCGTTGGGGATCTTCCTGTCCACCGGGTGGGCGCCCGTCCCGGAGGCGGCCGCGGCCACGCCCGGCCGGCGGGCCAGGTTCTCCCCCCATTCCTGAGGCACCACGTCGATCGTCTGCCCCTGGGACAGCTCGACGTAGACGGGGATCTCGGGCACCTTGAGCCTCGCGACGCCGTTCTGGACGGGGACATCGGAGACGACGCCGAACGCGGAAACGACGTGGAGCTTCGTCCCCCCCTTCACCCTCAGCTCAACGACACCTTCGCCGCATCCCGCGTTCATGAAGGCCGCCACCGCCTTCCCCTTGCCGGAGAAGAGACTGCCGATGTACAGCTTGTTGCCGTCCTTGCCGAAATCGAAGGCTTTGGAAAAGTTCGTGCCGTACAGCTCCTCCGCCATGACGCGCATCAGCGGGGCCGCGGGATTCAGCCCGCCGTCGTCGTTCTCCCACCACGTGGGGAAATCCCAGAATCCGTGGCTCTTGTCGTACCAGAGATGGTTGTGCTCCTTGGGGATCCCGTACTGTTCGAAGACCATCATCTCCAGCATGGTCCAGCGCCCCTGCATCCGGGGCTGGTAGGAGCCATAGACGGCGGCAAAGTAGCCCTGTTCCGTCTGCCACTTCTCGATCTTCTCCAGGCCATAGCGGGCCAGCGTGGCCTTGAGGTTTTCCATCGTCGATGTACTTCCCGCCGTCGGCCTTGAAGAAGTCGTCCAGCCAGCGCTGGAGCTGGGGGCCGATGCTGACCGTCCCCGGCCCCATCACCTTGAGGCCCGGATCGACCGACTTGACCGTCTCGTAGAAATCCTTCATCTCGTTCTTGACGAAGTCGGCGCCGCTGCTGCCCCCGTTCGGCTCGTTGCGCGGTTCCCAGTAGCGGACGTCCTTCTTGAAGTGCTCCACGACTTTCCGCACGGCCTCCAGCTTGCCCTTGGTGCCGTTCGGGAAGGCCACCATGAGGGCGCGCTTGCGGTCGGGATCGAAGGGGAGGTAGTACTTGAGGTCGAGGGCGACGTCGCTTCCCAGGTTTTGGATCATCTTGTCGACCTTCCCGAGGTCGCCCACGGAGTGGCGCTGGGGGCCCATGCCGAGGACGCCGCGGAGGGGCTGGTCCATGGAGGGATAGCTCCCTCCAGGCACGTCCAGCGGCGGCAGGGGGGGGAACCGGTCATCCTTGCGGAAGAGGACGAACGTCGTGGTCCCCACGATGTCCCCCCACTCCCGGCGGACCTCCTTGCCGTACACGTAGAGCTTGTACCAGCCGGGATTCTTGACGTTGAGCGTGGCCGACGCGCCGGCCGGGCCTTGATCCACGAGGTCGCCCCCGTAGTCGCGCACCTCGTAGCTGGCCGCGGCGCCTCCCAGCGTGAAGGCCACCGGCTCGCCGACATAGAAGACGTGGCTGCGCTTGCCGGAGACGGGCTTCAGAAGGCCGCGGGGGCGCGCCTGAGGGGCTTTTT
>CAYNDR010000204.1:0-1148 GCA_964395295.1 uncultured Planctomycetales bacterium | reverse complement strand
CTTGCCGGAGACGGGCTTCACCTGGTCGGGGTGCGTCTTCCAGCTCCACCCCTTCGTCCGCGCCGGTTCGGGATGGTCGGCCTGTCCCGCCGCGACGACAGCCCGCGATACCAGGCCCATCGAAAGGCAAAGGCCCGCGATCGCCAGGAAGCCCCTCCGCAGGCATGTCATCCCTTGGCCCTCCATCAGTAATAAATACACGACGGTCGAATCCCGCGCTCTGCGAAGCGCGAAAGGCGCAGGGACAACATCCCATCCCCCCTTCCCCGAAGGAGTCAGGGACAGGGAATCGGGCTTCGGGGCATCCCGGAGGCACGCGAGGATACCCGATCGTGCGGGATTCGCGAAGGTCCCGGGATCGCGCCGTCCGCGGCGGCAGGACCACATGCCCCTTGAGCCCGGGCCCTTCCCGCGGTAGCCTCATGGGGCGGATCGGGTCCCCGCGACCAGGAGGACAGGCATGAGCCGGAAACCCGTCGTGTCCCGCAGGGACTTCCTGGGGGCGGCCGGCGCCCTGGCGGCGGCCTCCCCGGGGCTCGCGGGCCCCCGTCCCGTCGGGACGCTGAGGCTCGGCATCGCCACGTTCGGGTTCCCCGACCACACCAACGCCCGGCTCGCCCGGGAGCTGTCCGCGGAGCGGGTCCGCACGGTCCAGCTCTTCCTCAGCCAGTCGGACAGCCGGTTCTGGAAATACAACGGCACCGCCGACGTCTCGCCGCTCGTCCCCGAGCGCTGCCGGGCCATCGCGGAGGCGTACCGGGCGGCCGGGGTGGCGATCCACAGCATCGGCGTGTACACGAACCTCATCCACCCGGACGAGGCCGAGCGCCGCGCCGCCCTCGCCTACTTCGAGGCCATGATGAAGGTCGGCGCCGAGATGGGCGTCCGGGCGTTCGTCACCGAGGCCGGCCATTACCGCGGGAAGGAGCCCGAGCCGGCCGTCGCCCACCCTTTCCAGGAGCCGGTCTGGGCGCAGATGGTCGCGACCGGCAGGAAGCTGGCCGAGCTGGCCGAGCGGCACGACGCCACCGTGCTCTTCGAGCCCTTCCATCGGGGCTTCCTGGCCAGCGCCAAGCGCACGCGGGTGTTCCTGGACGAGGTCGGCTCGAGGCGCTGCCGGGCCCTGCTGGATCCGTCGAACCTGCTCG
>CAYNDR010000203.1:10505-11749 GCA_964395295.1 uncultured Planctomycetales bacterium | reverse complement strand
CCACGCTCACGATCCAGATGAAGTCCGTGGGCGAGACGATGTACATCGGCCGCACCTTCAAGGAGGCCCTCCAGAAGTCCATCCGTTCCCTGGAGCAGGACCGCTTCGGCCTGGGCTGGGACCGGAAGGACAAGCCCATGACGCCGGAGCAGATCCACGAGAAGCTGGTGACCCCCAACACGGAGCGGCTCTACGCCGTCCGCCACGCCCTCAAGGCGGGGATGGGCGCGGAGGAGATCTTCAACCTCTCGAAGATCGACCCCTGGTTCGTCGGGCAGATACGGGAGATCGTGGACCTCGAGGAGGAGATCCTCAAGGACCCCTCCCCCGCCCGCCTCCTCGAGGCCAAGCGCCTGGGCTTCTCCGACCGCCAGCTCGCCGCCATGCTCAAGACCACCCCCCAGGAGGTCCGCCGGCGCCGCAAGGACCTCGGCATCCTCCCGGTCTACAAGCTCGTGGACACCTGCGCGGCGGAGTTCGAGGCGTACACGCCCTACTACTACTCGACCTACGAGCGCGAGAGCGAGCACCGCGTCACCGACCGCCGGAAGGTCATGATCCTGGGCGGCGGCCCCAACCGCATCGGCCAGGGCATCGAGTTCGACTACTGCTGCGTCCACGCCTCCTTCGCCCTCCGGGAACTCGGGTACGAGGTCATCATGGTGAACTCGAACCCCGAGACCGTCTCCACCGACTACGACATCAGCGACCAGCTCTACTTCGAGCCGCTGACCGAGGAGGACGTCCTCAACATCTGGGAGGCCCTCAGGCCGGAAGGCGTGATCGTCCAGCTCGGCGGCCAGACGCCCCTCAACCTCGCCAAGCCCCTCGTCCAGGCCGGCGTCCGCATCCTGGGCACCCCCATGGAGCAGATCGACCGGGCCGAGGACCGGGAGAAATTCGTGGAGGTCATCAACAAGCTCCGCCTCGTCCAGCCCCCCTCGGGGACCGCCTTCCAGGCCGAAAAGGCCCGGAAGATCGCCGAGGGGCTCGGCTACCCCGTCCTCGTCCGCCCCAGCTACGTCCTCGGCGGGCGCGCCATGGCCATCTGCTACGACGAGGAGATGCTCGACCGGTTCATCAAGGAGGCCACCGAAGTCAACCCCGACCATCCCGTCCTCGTGGACAAGTTCATCGAGGACGCCATCGAGGTGGACGTGGACGCCGTGGCCGACGGCGAGGACGTCTTCATCGGCGGGATCATGGAGCACATCGAGATGGCCGGCGTCCACTCGGGCGACAGC
>CAYNDR010000203.1:6482-10495 GCA_964395295.1 uncultured Planctomycetales bacterium | reverse complement strand
CTCGCTCTCCGACCGCCAGATGGAGACCCTCCGGGGGAACACCGTGGCCCTGGCGCGCGAGCTCGGGGTCTGCGGCCTCATGAACGTGCAGTACGCCGTGAAGGGGTCCACCGTCTATGTCCTGGAGGTCAACCCGCGCGCCTCCCGCACCGTCCCCTTCGTCTCCAAGGCGATCGGGATCCCCCTGGCGAAGATCGCCGCCAAGGTCATGGTGGGCCGCCGGCTCCGGGACTTCGGCCTCGGCCGGGACATGGAGCCCCGCCACTTCTCGGTCAAGGAGTCCGTCTTCCCCTTCAAGAAGTTCCCCGGCGTGGACATCATCCTGGGGCCGGAGATGAAATCCACCGGAGAGGTCATGGGGATCGACGCCGACTTCGGCCGCGCCTACGCCAAGGCCGAGATGGCGGCCGGCCACAACCTGCCCGTGAAAGGGAACATCTTCGTGAGCGTGAAGGACTCCGACAAGCGCGACATCCTCTACATCGCCAAGCGCCTCGAGGGCCTGGGCTTCAACCTCATCGCCACCGGCGGGACCGCCAAGGTCCTGGAGCGGAACGGCATCCGGGTGCGCCGGATCCACAAGATCCAGGAGGGCCGCCCCAACGCGATCGACCTCATCATCAACAAGGAGATCGACCTCATCATCAACTCGCCCTCCGGCAAGGGCGCCAAGACCGACGAGGGGCGCATCCGGTCGTTCGCCATCTCCCACGGCATCCACGTGGTCACCTCGATCGCCGGCGCCCAGGCCGCCGTCCAGGGGATCGAGGCGATCCTCAAGCAGGAGATCGAGGTCCGCGCCATCCAGGACTACCACCCGAACTACCTGGGCGGCCCCGCCCGCCGGGCGGCGGTCCCGTGAACGCGGAGCCCGACCTCCGCCGGGCGATCGAGGAGGCCTACGAGCGGATCCGGTCCGCGCTGGCCCGCAAGGACTTCGAGGCGTTCCGGGAGCTGGTCGATCCCGCCCCCTCCTCCTCCGACGCCTGGGATGAGATGGCGGCCGAACTCGCCGATTCCTTCCCCCCGCTCGGCGAGACCAGGTTCGCCGCGGCCCGGCAAGTCGAGGACTGGGCCGGATATTATTTCGAGACGGACCTCGGGGATCGCGAGTACGCCACCTTGGAGCTGATCCGCTTCCGCCGCGTCGGGACGGACTGGAAGCTCTCCGGAGGGCCCGTGGCCGCGCAGTTCGAGCGGACCGGCGACCCCGGCGCCCTCCTGGCCGAGATCCGGGACGATCCCTTCCTCAAACTGCCCTGCGAGCCCGGCTACGAGGAAGAATAGCCGGGGCGGCCCCGCGGCCGATAGAATAGGAGACGCATGCGCTATCTCGTCACCGGCGGCGCCGGCTTCATCGGATCGCACCTCTCGGAGGCCCTCCTGGCCGAGGGACACGAGGTCTTCGCCATCGACGACCTCTCCACCGGGTCGATCGAGAACGTCCATCCCCTGAAGTCCAATCCCCGTTTCCACCTCACGGTCGACACGATCTTCAACGCCCCCCTCACCGCCGAGATCATCGACTACGCCGACGTCGTCATCCACCTGGCCGCCTCCGTGGGGGTCTTCCAGATCGTGGAAAGCCCCGTCCGGACCATCGAGACCAACATCCGCGGCACTGAGAGCGTCCTCAACAACGCCGCCAAGAAGAAGAAGCCCGTCCTGGTCGCCTCCACCAGCGAGGTCTACGGGAAGGCCTCCAAGGTCCCCTTCTCGGAGGACGACGACTGCGTCATCGGGCCCAGCTCCCGGTCCCGCTGGGCCTATGCCGCCTCGAAGCTCGTGGACGAGTTCCTGGCGATCTCCTATTTCAAGGAGAAGAAACTGCCCACGGTCGTGGTCCGCCTCTTCAACACGGTGGGGCCGCGGCAGACGGGCCGCTACGGCATGGTCCTCCCGCGCTTCGTCCGCCAGGCCCTCGACGGCGGGCCCCTCACCGTCTTCGGCGACGGGAAACAGTCGCGCTGTTTCGCGGACGTGAGCGACGTGGTGGGCGCCCTCCTCAAGCTCTCCCGCGAGCCGCGCGCCTTCGGCCAGGTCTTCAACGTCGGCTGCGACCGGGAGATCACCATCGAGGCCCTGGCCCGGATGGTCCGGGACCGCGCCAATCCGAAGGCCGCCATCGAGTACGTCCCCTACGACCGCGCCTACGAGGCGGGCTTCGAGGACATGCGCCGCCGCGTCCCCGACCTCCGGAAGGTGGCCGCCCTCGTCGGGTACCGGCCCACGGTCGGCATCGAGCGGATCGTCGAGAGGGTGATCGAGCACGAGCGCGCCAAGGCTTGATTCCTCCGCCCGTCCGAATATCATGTCCCCCATGCCGGAGAAGCTCATCCACGGCGTCGAGGTCAAGCCCCTCCGCATCCTCCCCGACGAGCGCGGGATGCTGGCCGAGATCCTCCGCTCCGACGACAGGATCTTCCGGAAGTTCGGGCAGGTCTACTTCACCACCGCCTACCCGGGCGTGGTCAAGGGCTGGCACTACCACAAGGTCCAGTGGGACCACTTCACCTGCGTCCACGGGGACGTCAAGCTCGTCCTCTTCGACGCGCGCAAGGACTCCCCCACGCACCGCGAGGTCAACGAGTTCTTCCTGGGGATCCGCCATCCCCGGCTCGTCGTCATCCCCCCCTTCGTCTGCCACGGATTCAAGTGCGTGGGCGGGGAGGAATGCATCATGATCAACGTGCCCACGGAGCCCTACGATCCCGCCGCTCCCGACGAGCATCGCCTCGCCTGGGACGACCCGTCCATCCCCTACGACTGGTCGCGCAGGAACGGCTGAACGAAACCCGTCCCGGGCCTGTCTAACCATATGATGCGCGCCCCCTCCTGGCCGTCCTTTCGCTCCTGCTCCAGGACAAGGGAGCCCTAACCCGACTTATGGGTCCTCGCCGGCGGGATCACGCCCCAGGGGAACCGCCTCGTGGTCGACGCCTACGACCGGATCGCCTACCCCTTCCTCTTCCAGCTCCCGAAAGAGCCGGTCAAGGGGATCGCCGCGTGGGAACACACCGCGAGCTTCTTCAACGAGGGGCTCGATGGCGGCCTCGGGGCCCTCTTCGGCCTGGGCGGCGGCAGTCTCCGGCCGGTCTGCGCCAGGGGCCGGCACACCGCCCGACTCCAGCCCCGGAAGGGAGAGGACGAGGCCGTCACGATCGACGGCAGTTTCACCTTCTACGAGATCCGGCGGCACGGTCAACAACCAGCCACGCCTCACGGTCACCAAGAACGACATGGGCTCGCCCGCGGCCTCCGTCCAGGTGAACGCACCCCGGGGGATGGTCGTCAAGGCCGCCTGCCAGATCAAGGTCCGCGCCCAGGCGCGCGTGGCCGACAAGGACCGTACCCGCACCGAGGAACGGAACCTGAACCTCCACGAGGTCCTGGAGTTCAAGGAGGAGATCGAACTCGATCCCGCGAGGATCCGCTTCGCGATCGACGAGGCGTCCCGCAAGGCCGCGGACAGGCTCCGCAAGCACCAGAAGGCCGGGGGGGGCGGCCTGCGCACTCGAGTCCCCGCGCGTGCCGGTGGACACCACGGGCCTGGCCGTCCGCGCCCTCCTGTTCCTCGCCGCCGCGCGCCCCGGGAATCCGAAGCGCCCGCGTCCCTCTCCCCGCGGGCTCCACCCCGGGCTCCCCCTCCGGTCCAGGAAAATTTGACTTCCAGGGCGCCGCGCCTATAATCAATTCCAGCGACCGGGGAGGGCAAGATGCCGGATGAAAAGGACGGCAAGCCGGAGTGGATGGGGGAGTTCCAAAAGGCCAATACCCCAGCTCCGTCCTCCGTGACCCCCTATGCCCGGCAGGCCGTGGGAAAGACTCCCTCCGAACGGCGCCAATACTCCCGCTTCGTGGTCGAAGAGGCCCCCGCCGCGCTCCACCGCAACGCCACCCTCCCGCCGGCCCCGACCCCCGGCTTCAGCCGCGCGACGAGCTGCCGGGCCACCCGGCCGAGATCCCCCCCGGCCGACCCGGCCAGCGATCCCCCTGCCCGGCCGAGGTCCCTC
>CAYNDR010000203.1:4380-6472 GCA_964395295.1 uncultured Planctomycetales bacterium | reverse complement strand
GTATTCCTCCTCCTGCGCCGGTCAAACTCGGCCCGCGAGGCGGTCGACCTCTCCGAGGGCGGCGCCAGGCTCCTCGTCAACGAGCGCATCCCGCCCGGCACCCGGGTCCGGCTGAGGATCGACATCGGGAAGTTCAAGGATTCGATCGAGGGCGACGCCGAGGTCCGCTGGTGCCGGCAGAAGAGCACGGGCGGGCAGGAGTTCCTCCTGGGCGTCAAGTTCAGGGACGCGGGACCCGACCGGGCCCGGAAGATCGGCGCCATGCGGGGCTACTTCACCTCGCCCCAGTTCCAGGCCGCCCACGAGAAGCGGATCAAGGAGAAGTCCGGCAGCTTCTTCCTGAAGCCATGAAGCCGGGGGCCGGCCTCACTTCTTCTCGTTCCGGGCCAGGACCTTCTGGAGGAGCGCCCTGATCTCCCGGGCGCCCTTGCGTCCGGACGCCCTCTCCAGCGCTTCCCCCTTGGCCGGATCCGCCACCACCAGGGTGGGCGCCTGGGAGACGCCCCACTTCCTGGCCTCCTCCGAGTCCCGGCGGAAGGCCGCGCGCACGAAAAGGAACCGGCCGTGGAGCTTGGCCACCGTCCGGTCCTCCAGGGCCTTGAGCGTGTCCGCCGAATCCTTCTTGTCGTCCACGAAGGCCATCACCACCGGCCTTTTCTCGTCTTCCGGAAGCTTCCCGTCGAGCGTGGCCCAGGCAACCTCGCGCGGCCCGTATTTCTGGAGTGCCTTTTCCATCGCGAGCTTGAGCGAGGGGGCGTCGGCAAGGACCGCGCGGTGGATCTCGTCGCCGTCGCAGTCCAGGATGATCGCCTCCCGCGGGTAGGCGGCCTTCACCCCCCGGGCGGCCTTCTTGTCCGTCACCCGGACAAGGTAGAACTCGGCCAGGAGTTTCTTCACGGCCCCGTCGCCGAACGCACGGTCGGCGGCGCCGGACGATCAGGTGAAATCGCCGGTGTGGGGATCCACGGCCACGAAGACGAGCACGGGCTTGCCCGTCAGCGCGGAGGCCGCGCGGGCCTGGTCGAGCTTCATCCAGGACGGGCCTTGCTGGGCCCCCGCCAGGAGCGCCGCCAGCGCCGCCACCGCCGCCCGCATCATCTACCGTCCCTCCCAGTCCCGCGGGAGCGCCTGGATGCCGTTGAGCACCAGCACCGCCGCGATCTCGTCCACGCTCACGCGCCGATGGTCGAAGACGACCGAGACCTGCTCCCCCGCGGGCTCGGCCCGGCAGTCCTCCACGCCGGGGGTGTTCATGAGGATCGCGCCGGCCGGCCGGACCGCCTCCCCGGGCATCCGCAGGACCGCGGTCTTCAGCCGCCCCCGCTTGCTCTCCGCGTCGAAGGCGATCGCCGCCAACTGCTCGGGCCGCAGGTCGGCCACCCACAGCTTCATCAGCCCGCCGTCCCTCACGGCCAGCGCCGCCGCCCGCCCCTTCGTGTAGAGCGTCCCCTCGACCGCGCCCTGGGAGAGGCGCGCCCCGCCCGAGAGCGGGACGCGGTCCGCCGGCAGGATGAAGCACGAGAGCTTCAGCCAGCTGTTGGCGTAGATCACGTGGGCGGCGCCCGTGGGGGCGCAGCGGTGGACCTCGAGCGCGGCGAGGCCCGCGTCGCGCAGGCCGGGCAGTTCCACGTCCCGGTCGAGGACGTCGCCGACGATCCCGGAGACCTCGCGCGACGTCGCCGCGGAGGCGGCGTGTCCGGAGGCGTCGCTCCGGAGATGCAGTTCCATGGCCGCCGCGACCGCCGCCGGGGGCGAGCCCCTCCCGCCCAGCGCCAGCACCCCCAGCGCCGCCAGGACCGCCGCGGCGGCCGCCGCCGCGGCCATCCACCCCGCCGGGCGGCGGCGGAGACGTGCGACAAGGCGCGCCTTCACGTCCTCCGGGGCGCGCCGGTCCACCAGCACGTCCCGGAGCATCCTGCGGAGATCGTCGTCGTTCATGGCGTCCTCTTGTCCGGCCTCCGGGCCTCGTCGGCCCTGCGCCGCAAGACCGCGGAGCCCCGCCAGAAGCTCGACCAGGGGGCCTCGCTCGACGACCTCTTGGTGGAGGCTTTCGCCGCCTGCCGCGAGGCCTCGGTGCGCACCACGCGCATGC
>CAYNDR010000203.1:0-4370 GCA_964395295.1 uncultured Planctomycetales bacterium | reverse complement strand
CTGGGCGCGGCCGCGATAGACCCTCGAATTCACCGTGCCCAGGGGCCATCCCAGCGCCTCGCCGGCCTCCTGGTTCGTCAGCCCGTTCACGTCCACCAGCACCACCGCGGCACGCTGTTCCTCCGGAAGCCGCGCCAGCGCCCGCTCGATGTCCTCCGGGAGGAGGAACTCGATGTCCGCGGGACGCAGGTCCCCTTCCGACACGGCCTTCGCCTCCACCGCCCCGTCCTCGGACGCCGGCCTTTCGTGCCGGCGCCTCCGGTACAGGTCGATGTAGGCATTGGCCAGGATCCTCACCATCCAGGCCCGGAAATCCGTCCCGGCCTGGAACGAACCGAGGCGCCGCAGGCCCTTCAGGGCCGCTTCCTGCACCAGGTCCTCGGCGTCGGCGGCATTCCCGCTCAGGTCCAGGGCCGCGTAATAAAGAGCGTCCAGGTGCGGCCGGAGCAGCGCCTCGAACTCGACGCGCCGCCGGGCCATCGCCATCCTCCGGGGAAGGAACGTACGGGCCTGATATTTCTATCCGCAGGCGCCGGGATTTGACCGTCCCGCCGGGGCCCGCGGCATTGGCCGCCTACTCGTCAGGCTTCTTCTCGAAGAGCTTGTCGTCCGCCAGGAGCCGGGTGTAGCCCTCCTCGCCCCGGAGGGATTCGAGGTCGCGGTCCATGCGGATCCACGCGCGATCGCGGAAGCCGGCTTCCACGGCCTTCCGAAGCCATTCCAGGGCCTTGGCCTTCTCCCCCTTGACCGCATTCAGGCATGCCAGGTTGTAATGGACCGTGGGCAGGCAGTCGATCTCGTCCGCGGGCAGGGGGCGCTCCCCCGCCGCGCGCAGGATTCGCAGGTACGTCTCCTCCGCCGCCTTCGGCATGCCCACGCGTCCCTGCACGAGGCCCAGCTGAAAGAGCGCGGCGCACCCGTCCCCGACATTCCTTCCCTTGAACGCGCCCTCCGCCTGGGACGAGGCCCGGGACAGGAATTCATCGTAGGGCTTCTTTTCGCCAAGCCGGTGGAGCGCCACCACGATCTCCTCATGGACGCCGTCCCCGGGGCCCGAGGCGGCGCCCTGAAGGGCCTCCAGGAGGGGCGGGACGACCGAGGCGTCGCCCAGCTCGCCGAGGGCCATCGCCGCCAGCTCCTGCATCTGCCGGGGCCAGTCGGCGCCGCGATCCCCCGCGCCGGACGCCGGCGGGCGCCAGGCGTATCCCCGCTCGGTGACGATCCTCAGGAGGACCGGCACCGCCTTCTCCTTCCCGAACGAATCGAGATCCCCGAACATGCCGGAGAAGTGCCCGCTGCCTCCCTCCCTCGTGATGAGCGCGCCCAGGATCCGCTCCACCTCCTCCTGGTGGAAGAGGGAAAGGATCGCATCCCCGAAGCGCTTCCTGATCCGGCCCGACTCCACGGCCTTGAACACCGCCTCGACCGCCGGCTTGCCGATGCGGACGAGCGCATCCTCGGCCGCTTTCCTGGCCTCGAGATCGATCTGCATCATGAAATCGATCAGCCGCTCGATGGCGGCCTGCGATTTCACCAAGCCCAGCGTGCGGATCGCCTCCAGGCGGATCTGCTTGTCCGGGTCCGCCAGCGCGTGGATCAGGTCCTTCTCCGCGGGCGCCCCGATTCCCTTGAGGTAATCGAAGGCCGCGCGGTGGACCTCCGGGTCCCGGTCCTCCCGGAACAGGGAGGAGATCCCTTGAAGGGGCTTCTGGCTCTTGACCTCCCCCAGGGCCGGGATGGCCATCAGCCTCACCTTGGGGACCTCGCTCGAAAGCCCGCGGACGAGGGCGTCCTCCGCCTTGAGTCCCCGCGACTTGAGGAACTCGCACGCCTGGCGCCTCACGTCCTCGGAGGCGTCTTCCAGGAAGACCCGGGCCACGGCATCGACGGCCTGGTCGCTCTTGAGGTCGCGCAGGCCCTCGATCGAGAAGCCCCGGATCGCGTCCTGCCTGCTGAGGAGGCCCTCCAGGAAACTGCCCTCGGCTCGTGGACCCGCGGCCCGAAGGTAATCGTAGGCCGCCTTGAGCGTGGACGCGTCGCCCTCGCCTGCGAAAATCCGCGCCACGCCCGCCAGGGCCTCGTCGCTCTGGGTCTTCTCGTCGCCCTGCACCTTCCTGAGCCCCTCCAGCGCGCCCCTGCGCGCCGCGGGATCCGGATTGGCCAGGATCTTGAGCAGGCAGGGCTCCGCGGCCTTCCCGATCGTCCTTAGGTACTCGAAGGCCCGTTCGCGCACCATCGTGTCCTGATCGTCCTGACACAGGGCGTACATCCGGTCGGCGCACTTCTCGCTCCGGAGTTCGGTGAGGATTTTCGCCGCTTCCCTCCGATGCTCGGCCGCCTCGCTCTTCAAGGCGGCCACGAGGTGATCCTCGGCCGGCTTGCCGACCGCCTTCAGGTACAGGAACGCGGCGTCCCGCACGGAACCGTCCTCGTCGGTCCGGAAGACCTCCCCAACGCGGCCGACCGCCCCCTCGTCCTTGAAAGCCGTGAGCAGTTCCACGCACGCCTTGCGGATTCGGAAGTCCGGGCGGCCAAGGGCGGCGACAAGGGCAGGCCCGGCCGGCGGGCCGGCCTCCTCCAGCGCCTTTCGCGCCTTCTCGCGCTCCTCCAGGAAATCGGCCCCGAGCAGGCTGATGAGCTTGCCGAACCGGGCCTCGTCCGGATTCCCATCCTGAGAGACCAGGAAGGTGAGGGACACGACCGCCAGGGCCTGGATCACCGCGCCTCCCGCAAGGGAAACACCCCCACTCTAATATTATGAGACGGCCGGTCAAGGCGGAGGTTGGAGGCTATTTTCTCGTTGACTCCGGCCCCCGGGGCCGTGTTTATTCGTGGCCTCGGCGATCCCGGGAGGAAGACTCCGGTGTACGACATCGTCGCCTTCGGAGAGGCCATGATCCGCCTCTCCCCGCCCCCTTTCCAGCGCCTGGAACAGGCGCGGACGCTGGAACTCCAGGTGGGCGGGGCCGAGTTCAACGTGGCCGCCGACGCCGCGCGGCAAAAACGCCCGCGTCGTCCGATGATCCCTATGCCCGGAGGGTAACCGTTCGGTCGTATCCAAGAATCAAGAATGAAGAATCGAGAATCAAGGGATCATCCCCCTCTCCGGCCCCCCTGGGGGGCCAGGGGGGAACCACATTCTTGATTCTCAATTCTCTATTCTTGATTCTATGATGGCCCTGAACGAATACCCCGGAGGCATCCCATGAATAAGGCAAGCGCCGTCGAGAAGCTCGTCAAGACGGGACTGGTCCCGATCGTCCGGGCGTCCTCCGCGGAGGAGGCCCTGAAGGTCATGGAGGCCATCCACGCGGGCGGGATCTCCACGATCGAGGTGACGATGACGGTGCCCGGCGCGCTCAAGGTCCTGGAGCAGATGGCGGACCGCCTGGGCGACCGCGTGCTCCTGGGCGCCGGCACGATCCTGGATCCCGAGACCGCGCGCGCGGCCATCCTTGCCGGGGCCCGGTTCCTCGTGAGCCCGAACCTGAACGTGAAGGTGATCGAGGCCGCGCGGCGCTACAGCTGCGTCTCGGTCCCGGCCGGCCTCACCCCCACGGAGATCGTCGCCGCCTGGGAATCGGGCGCCGACTTCGTGAAGGTGTTCCCCTGCGGGAACGTGGGCGGGGCTTCCTACATCCGCGCGCTCCGGGGCCCCCTGCCCCACATCGAGATGATCCCCACGGGCGGCGTGAACCTCGAGACCACGGGGGAGTTCCTCAAGGCCGGCGCCGCGGCGGTGGGCGTGGGGACCGAACTGGTCGACCGCAAGGCCGTCCAGGAAGGCCGGTTCGACGCCATCGCGGAGAACGCGCGGAAGTTCACGGCGGCGGTGTCGAAGGCACGGAACGAAATGGGCGCCGCGAAGGGATGAGCCGTCCTCCCAGACAGCCGTCGGAGGTCGTCCGGAAGAACCTCGCGTTCCTCGTCTCCCCCAAGGTCCGCGAGGCGGCGCTCTCCGAGTCGCTCGGGGGGAACGCCGGGCCAGGCTGTTACGCCCTCAACCTGCAGGTGGACCCGGAAGGCAGGATCCTCGCCGCGGGCAACGACCCGGACAAGGCCAACGCCGCCCTGCGGGTGTACGTGCCCTACCTCCAGGCGCGGCGGAGCCGGCTCCACGAGGTGGTCGTGGAGGTCGCGGGCGAGATCCCGGAAGACGCGCGCCGGAGGCTCACCGCGAGCACCTGGCTCTGGAACCTGTACCGGGAATGCGAGGAGAAGGCGATCCTGGACCGTTTCCTGTCGAAGGACATCGATTACGAGACCCTCGTGGAGCTCCTCCGGACGAAGTACCCGAAACTGCCCCGAAGGCTGTCGATCTGGGCGTGCGGTGATCCCCGCGGGCGGACGCGGCGCGCGGCCGGACCTGG
>CAYNDR010000202.1:0-11754 GCA_964395295.1 uncultured Planctomycetales bacterium | reverse complement strand
CGCCCCCCTTGAAGAGGGCGTTCGCAAAGGCGTGGATCTCCTCCGGCTTCTCTCCGGGGCCGCCGTGGGCGTGGGCCATCCGGACCCGGATCGCCAGCGCCCGCTCCCCCGGCGGCAGGCGGTAGGACTTCCGGTAGGAGCCCAGGGGATACGCGAAGTCGTTCGTCCCGTTCACCCAGAGCATCGGCATCCTCGTCTTCGCCAGGTATTGCGAGGGATCCCAGAGCCCCAGCCACTTCTCCGCCTTCTCCTTCCCCATCTTCTCGAAGGTCCCCAGCCACGTGGAATCCTCCCCCAGGAACCCGCAGCCGTAGACCGGGGCCGCGAACCGGAAGCGCGGGTCCACCGCCGAGACGATGCACGTGAGGTACCCCCCCCACGAGATGCCCGTGACCCCGATTTTTTCCGCATCCACCTCCGGGAACGACCGCAGGAGCGAATGCCCGAGGACGACGCCGGCCACGGCGTGATAGGTCCAGTGGTCCTTCTCGGGCCCGTCAACCTGGTCGAAGCCGCCCCACCCCGGCGGACCTCCGTGCTCGTGGCGGACCCACCCCTGCTTCTCCTTTTTCGGCACGCCCCCGCAGAGGTCCATGGCGATCGCCGCGTAGCCGCGCTCGTTCCACAGGCGGACCCACGCCTCGAACGCCGTCCCGCCGCCCCCGTGGACGAGGACCATCGCGGGGACCTTCTTCTCCGGCTTCGGCGCGCCATACCAGGCGAAGACCCGGGAGGGATTGCCCTTCCAGGGGACGCTCTCGTAGAAGAGCGCCTTCATGCCCGCCGCTTCGAATCCCGGGGCGGGGTGGACCGCCGGCGCCTTCGAGAGCTTCTCGAACTCCCACGAGGCCTGCGCCGCGAGCCCCGCGGGGAAGCCGAGGAGAAGGGCCGCAGCCACGACGAGCCGGATCCGTTTCTCGATCATGGGCGCGATTGTATCCGACGGCCCGGCATTTTTCTAAAATAGGACGACCATGAGACCGATCGCGGCAGTCCTCCTCCTGGCAATCCTCCAGCAACGGCCCCCCCCGGCCCCGATCCCCGCCGACGTCGAGGTCGTCCGGGACGTGGAGTACGGGACCGGCGGCGGGCGGCCGCTCAAGATGCACCTCGTCCGGCCCAAGTCCCCGCCCGCGGACCCCATGCCCGTCGTGGTCTACATCCACGGCGGCGCGTGGCGCGCCGGGAACCGGGACGGCGGCCTTCGGCCCCTCGCGCGCCTCGCCCAGCGCGGATATTTCGGCGCCACGATCGAGTACCGCTTCAGCCAGGAGGCAAAATTCCCGGCGCAGATCGAGGACTGCAAGGCCGCCGTCCGCTTCCTCCGCTCCAAGGCCAGGGAGTACGCCATCCATCCCGACCGGATCGCCGCCTGGGGGCCCTCCGCCGGCGGGCACCTGGCGGCGCTCCTGGGGACCTCGGCCGACGTGAAGGACCTGGAAGGAAAGGGAGGAAACGCGGAGTTCTCCAGCCGCGTCCAGGCCGTGGTCGATTGGTTCGGCCCCACGGATTTCCTCAAGATGGGCAAGAATCGGATGGACCATGATGCCGAGGGCTCGCCGGAGTCTCAGCTCGTGGGCGGCCCCATCCAGGAGAACAGGGAGAAGGCCGCCCGGGCCAACCCGATCACCTGCGTCACCCCCGACGATCCGCCCTTCCTCATCATGCACGGCGACAAGGACGACCTCGTGCCGCTGAACCAGAGCGAACTGCTGGCGGAGGCGCTCAAGAAGGCGGGCGTCGAAGCCACCCTGCACGTCGTCCCGGGCGCCGGCCACGGCTTCGGCGGCCGCGAGCTCGACGCGATGATCGATGCGTTCCTCGACAAGCACTTGAGAGCGAAGAAATGAACATCCTCCATGAAAGGCTCATCGGTCCAGCCCCCAGTAGATCTAAGCTCATCGGCAACCTCCCCCCGCCGTCTCCATAGCCGACGGGGAAGGAAACAATCGGATGATGCGATCGGGGCCCCTGATTACATCCAAGGAAATTAGACACGCACTCGGTCGCTTGTATCGACACCTAATCAAGAAATTCGATCTAAAATCATCTAAGCGGCGCACGACACCCAAAGCGGCCATACTTTGCAAGTGGGCAGGAAGGAACATCGTGGCGTGTGCCGCGTGCGGCGCGAATAAAGCCCAACACGCCAACATCCAGTCAGCCCACATCGAACCGCTCTATGCCGGCGCCTCGACCTCCTACGACAACTTGATCCCCCTTTGTGACGATGGCCGGAACAACAGCTTGTCCTGCCACAAGCTTTTCGACGACGAAGGATGTGCCTCGATCAATGAAATGACGGAGTGGAGAAAGGGATGGATCGACAGGGTGCCCCATCGCCCCTTTCGGCAACTCATGGTCAGGCGTCATCGGAAATATTGTCGGCAGCGGAACAATGTTGAGGATTTGATCAGGAAGGCCTATTGGGGTCAGGCTTGCGATCTTGCGGTTACGAAAATGCACTCGGCACGGTCAGCGGAACGGAAACTCAAATGGAAGCTTAAGATCGTCGAGATCCAACGACGCCGAAGCTCCAAGGACGGCTTAAAGAGCGCAAATGCGACATACAATAGGCTCCCTAGAAAGCCCCAATGTCACCGTTCTTTATGCCATTACGAGGGAGGGTATCTGCGCCTCATCGAGGGGGACTGCACGCAAGCCAAGAAGCTATTCCTGACCAGTCGACGGAGCGTAAATCGTCGCGGGAGGAAGTGGAGGGGGAAATGGGGGGCCGCCACAACCTTATCCCTCATGTGCGACGCTGCGATGAAATCCGCATACCCACAGAATCTACGCAGGCTGAGATACGCGATAGACGTCCTCTCCCATGGATCGGATCTATTGTCAAAAAGATGGATGGCCAACTGCAAGTGGAACAAAGTGAGATTGCTCCTGGCCGCCAAGCAATTCGGCAAGGCAGACGCCGCCTGTGCCGAAGCGTACGAGCATTGGAAATCTCTCCATGTGGGATGCGGGTGGGAAAAGAGTTTTGTCCCCGCGGTCCTCACCATCCGCGGGTGGAACGCCCTCCAAAACTCCATGGGCCATGAGGGAGCTAATGAGGCGCTTTCCCTCTTGACGCGCGCCCTTGTATTGATTCTGGGCAAGAAGATGGGCAGACCGGAAGGAATTCGAGACATATTATTCGGGCTCTCGCAAGGGCTGTCACGCCTCAATAATGCCCGCGGGAGCAAAACATTGCGCCGGATCGGCGAGCGCATCAAGGACGGTTGTTCTTGGCTCCAACCATTCAAGAAGACGTGAGCCCCGTGGAAACAGAATTTCTCTTTCGAGCCGTCGTATGTCTGCACGTGTTGGAACGTCTGCATTCCTGGGCAAAAACCCCACAGGATGGGGCCCACGAAACGGTTGTCAACCGTTCCAGGATCGGCTATCCTCCCCCGCGATGAAGTTCAAGATCGGCCTCGTCCAGATGCGCTGTACCGGCGATGCGGAGGCGAACCTCGCCTCCGCGGCGCGCGGCGTCCGCGAGGCGGCCCGCCGGGGGGCCCGCGTGGTCTGCCTCCCCGAGCTCTTCCGCGGCCTCTACTTCTGCCAGAAGGAGGACCACGCCGCCTTCGAACTCGCGGAGCCCGTGCCGGGGCCCACCTGCGAGGTGCTGGGACGCCTGGCCCGCGAGCTCGGGGTCGCGATCGTGGGCTCGGTCTTCGAGCGCCGCGCGGCGGGGATGTACCACAACACCGCGGTCGTCCTCGACGCCGACGGCTCGCTCGCCGGGACCTACCGGAAGATGCACATCCCCGACGACCCGCTCTACTACGAGAAATTCTACTTCACGCCGGGCGACCTCGGCTTCCAGGCCGTCGATACGCGGTTCGGCCGCGTGGGGATCCTGGTCTGCTGGGACCAGTGGTATCCCGAGGCCGCGCGGGTGACCGCCCTCATGGGCGCCCTGGTCCTCTTCTACCCCACGGCGATCGGCTGGCACCCCAAGGAGAAGAGGAAACACGGGGCGGCCCAGCTCGACGCCTGGCGCACGGCCCAGCGCGCCCACGCGATCGCCAACGGCGTCTACGTGGCGGCCGTGAACCGCGTGGGCCACGAGGGCCCGAAGGGCGGGGGCCTGGAGTTCTGGGGATCGTCCTTCATCAGCGATCCCTTCGGCAAGGTCCTCGCCGAAGCCTCGAGCCGGCGGCCCGAGGTGATCACGGCCGAGTGCGACCCCGGCCACCTCGAAACGGTGCGGCGCCACTGGCCGTTCCTGCGCGACCGCCGGGTGGACGCCTACCGCCCGATCCTGGAGCGGCACCTCGACCGGGGATGAAGACCTCGACCGCGCCGCCCGGAGCCCGGGGCTTCGCGATGCCCCCCGAATGGGCCCCCCACCGCGCCACGTGGATCGCCTGGCCCCACGAGGTCCGCGACTGGCCCGGCAAGTTCGCCCCGATCCCCTGGGTCTACGGCGAGATCGTCCGGCTCCTCGCTCCCCGCGAGCGGGTGTGCATCCTGGTCCAGGACGCCGCCCTGGAGCGGAAGGCCCGGGCGCTGCTGGGAAGGGTGGGCGTGGATCCCTCCCGCGTGGACTTCTTCCGCGTGCCCACCGACCGGGCCTGGACGCGCGACTCGGGGCCGATCTTCGTGCGGAACGCCTCGGGCGAGCGGATCGCCACGCACTGGCGGTTCAACGGCTGGGCCAAATACCCGAACCACAAGCGCGATGACGAGGTGGCCGCCCGCGTGGCCAGGGCCGCGGGAGTCCCCGAGTACCGCGTGCGCGAAGCCGGGCGGGACGCGGTCCTGGAGGGGGGGGCGATCGACGTGGACGGCGAGGGGACCCTGCTCGCCACTGAGGAGTGCCTGCTTTCCGATGTCCAGGCGCGCAATCCGGGGCTCGGGCGCGAGGGGATCGAGCGCCTGCTCCGCGGCGTCCTCGGCATCCGGCGCACCGTCTGGCTGGGCCGGGGGATCGCGGGGGACGACACGCACGGGCACGTCGACGACGCGGCCCGGTTCACGGCGCCGGGGCGCGTCCTCCTCTGCGAGGAGAAGGACGCGAAGGACCCCAACCACGCGCCGCTCGAGGAGTACCGGGAACGCCTGGAGGGGACGGGCCTGGAGGCGATCCGGCTCCCGATGCCCCGGCCGATCGTCTTCGACGGCCAGCGGGTGCCCGCCAGCTACGCCAACTTCTACGCCGCCAACGGCCTCGTGCTCGTCCCCACGTTCAACGACCCCGCGGACCGCCGGGCGCTGGGGATCCTCGCGGACCTCTTCCCGGACCGCGCGGTGACGGGGGTCTACTGCGGGGACTTCGTCTGGGGCCTCGGGACCCTGCACTGCGCCACCCAGCAGGAGCCCGCCTGACCCGGGTGCGGGCCCCCAGGGGAACCATTTTTTGTGTCGACTTTTTCCCCCTTTTCCGCACACCATAGGGGGGACGACGCATGACCGACGACCTCATCGACCGCTGGGTGGCCGGCGATCCCAAGGCCGCCGAGGAGATCTACCGGATCTACTACCGCCGCGCCCGCGAATTCGCCCGGACCCTGGGGGCCCGCCTCACCGACGCGGAGGACATCGCCCAGGAAGCCCTCGTCGCCGGCCTCGAGGGCCTCAAGGCCGGGAAGAGGCCCGACCGCTTCACGAGCTGGCTCCTCGGCATCGCCCGCCACGTCGCCTTCCGCAAGAGGAGCCCGGGGCACGAGGGCCTCACCGACGTCATCGATCCCCGGCGGCGGGGCGGGCGCACCCTGGCCGTCCGCCGCGAGATGAACGGCCTCCTTGAGGAGACCCTCGGGAACCTCCCCGGGACCCAGCGCGAGGTCCTCGACCTCATCCACCGCGACGGGCTCTCCCGGAAGGAGGCGGCCGACCGCCTGGACCTTCCGCTCGAGGCCGTCCACGCCCGGTGCGAGCGCGCCTACGCCCGCCTCCGCGAATCGCTCTCCCGCCATTTCACGACGATCGCGGTCCGGTCCCTCGATCCGCGCCCCGTCCGGCTGGCGGACATCCGCGCCCTCCGCCCGGCGTTCCGCGACGCCATCACGGCGCGCCACCTCGAGGGGCTCGACGAGGACGCCGCGGCCGCCCGGCTGGGAATCCCCGCCGCCACGCTCCGCGCCCGCCTCCGGAGCGCCTGCGACATCCTCAAGGCCGGGGAGACCGCCGATTTTTCGGCCGCGCGCGAGGAGCACCGGAAGGGACGCTGATCAGTCCCGGTAAGCCGCCGAGTAGGCCTCGAGCGTGGAGGCGTCGAAGAGGACGAAGACCACCCGATCCAGCTTCCCCGGATTCCTGATCAGCCATCCCCGGACCGCCCCGACCGCGATCGCGGAGGCCTCCTCGACGGGATATCCGTAGGCCCCCGTGGAGATCGCCGGGAAGGCGATGGAACGGCATTCCTTCTCGACCGCGAGGTCCAGGCACTTGAGATGGCAGGAAGCCAGCTGTTCCACGTCCTCCTCGCGCCCCCGGTAGCGCGGCCCCACCGCGTGGAAGACCCACTTGGCCGGCAGTTTTCCCGCGGTCGTGGCCGCGGCGGACCCCGTGGGGCAGCCGCCGATCTCCCGGCACTCCTTCATGATCGAGGGGCCGCCCGCGCGGTGGATCGCGCCGTCCACGCCCCCGCCGCCGGCCAGGTGCGCGTTGGCGGCGTTCACGATCGCGTCGACGGCCACCCGCGTGATGTCGCCCCGGACGAACTCGATCGCCGCCATCGCCCCCTCCTAAGAGCGCCTACCAAAATGACTCTCACCACAAAGGCACCAAGGCCACAAAGGGGAATTCATATCGCTCGCCCCCCCTCTCCCCCCCGGGGGGCCGGGGGGGATGAATTGACCCGCGACATCTTTGTGGTGCTTCGTGTCCTTCGTGTCTTTGTGGTGAATACTAATATTCCCGCCGCTTGTTGAGCCAGGCGTCGAGGATCCTCCGCTGGAGGTCCGAGGGAGCCTCGGCCCGGCGGATCTTGCAGGAGGTCCGCTCCCGGGCCCCCACCTTGAGGGTCGCCTCGACCGACGCCCCGTCCCGCTGGAGCGTGACCCGGGCCTCGCCCCCCGCCTGGAGCTTGCCGATCTCCGCCCAGATATTGGAGCGCGTCACCGCGACGCCGTTGATCGCCGCGATCCGGTCGTTCGCCTTGAGCCCCGCCTGCTCGGCGTCGCTCCCCGCCGGCACGCTCAGGACCGTGGTCCCCCGCAGGGAAAGGCCCAGGTCCGGCCGGCGGGACACGGCGAGATCGACCGCGAGGCCGGCCGGCCCCAGGAACTCCTTGTAGGGCAGTTCCTCCACCCCGCGGATGTGCCTCGCGTAGAAGTCCTCCCAGTCGGCGCCGCTCACGTGGTTCATGGCCTTGAGGATGCCGTCCTCCGGGAATCCCGCGCCGATCCACCCCTTGCCGGCCCGCGCGGGCTTCAGGCAGTATTCCTCGTAGAGATGGCGCAGGACGTCGTCGAAGCTCTTCTTGCCCCCGCTCCGGGCGCGCATCCGGAGGTCGACGAGAAGCCCGAGCAGTTCGCCCTTGTTGTAGTAGTCCACGCGGGGGTAGTCCTTCCGGTTCCAGGCCGTCCAGGAGGCCTTCTCGACGCTGGTCACGAGCCGGTCCGGATTGTTCTGGAGCGTCTCGACCTCGCCCGCCAGGTGCTGGAAGTACCGCTCCTCGCTCCAGATCCCGCAGCGCGCCAGGGCCCGGTCGCCGAAATAGCTCGTGCCCCCCTCGCAGAACCAGAGCGCCTTCGACGGGACCTCCTTCGCGTAGTCGAACGGCCCGAGCTCGAAGGGCCGGATGCGCTTGACGTTCCACACGTGGAAGTACTCGTGCGACGTGATCGAGGCCGCCAGGAGCGGCTCCGCCTTGATGGCGGCGTAGGGGAGCGCGATGTTGGTCGAGTTCAGGTGCTCCAGGCCGTAGCCGCCCGGCCCGCCGCGGAAGTGGTAGAGGAACACGAAGCGCCGGAACGGCGGCTCGCCGAACATCCGGTTCTGCTCGGCGACGATCCTGCGGCACATCTCCGCGAGCTTCGCGCCGTCCACCGGGCCGTTGGCGTGCACCACGAGCTGGTAGCGGGCCCCGTCCTGGTCGAACTCGCAGAGCTCGAACTTGCCGAGCTCCGTGGGGCAGTCGATGAAGGTGTCGTAGTCGCGCGCCTTGTACTCGTCCCCGTCCGGGTCCAGGGCCGTCCCGACCCTCCAGCCCTCGGGGATCGCGAAGCGGACGCGGCAGGGCGTCTCCTTGTGGCCCACGATGTAGAAGTACGTGTCCGGCCCCGCCAGGAAGCAGTGGTCCTTGTCCAGGCGGCCGCGTTCGACCGAGAGATCGTAGGCCACGGTGAAGGACGGCGCCCCCCCGGCGCGGACCTCCCAGGTCTGCTCGTCCACGGCGCGGACGTCCAGCTTCGCCCCCTTCGGGTCGGCGGCCCGCACGTCCTTGACGTCCCTGCAATACCGCACGATCCGGTAGGCCCCGGGCGCCCAGGCGGGGATCGCCACGCGGACCGGGTCGTCGAAGTTGTTGGTGACGGCCATCTCGACCCGGATCGTCCCCCCCTCGGGATTCGAGACGTCGACGGCATAGGCGACCTTGGTGAGCTCGTCCCTCTTCTCCTGGGCCGCGGCCGCGGAGGCCAGGAGGAGGACCCACGCGATGCAGAGCCGCATGATCCCTCCGCGTCTTCCCCACCCCATGATACGCCGGCTGGGGCGGCGTGTCAGCGAATCCTTGGGGCCCCGGGGCTTTCCCCCGCTATAATTTTTCCGTGGCCGCCGCCAGCCCCCTCCTCCTGGGCCAGATCGCGATCCACGAGGGGTATCTCTCCCCCGAACGGCTCGAGGAGTGCCTGCGGGTCCAGGCCTCCGCCGAAGCCCCGCGCAAGCTCGGGGCGATCCTCCTGGAGAAGGGCTACCTCACCAACGAGCAGCTGGCCTCGATCATGGAGATCCAGCGCACGCGCCTGGAGACCATCCTGGCCGACCCCGAGCGCGGCGGCCTCTTCGGCCAGGTGGCCCTGCGCCTCGGGTACGTGGGCCAGATCCAGCTCGACGAGTGCCTCCGCGAACAGCAGTCCCTCTCCCGCTCGGGCGCCCCCGTCCTCCTCGGCCAGCTCTTCCTCCGCAAGGGCTACCTCACCACCGACCAGTTCATGGAGGTCCTCCGGCGGCAGAGGAAGGATGTCGTCAAGTGCCCCGGGTGCGACACCTTCTACGACGCCCGGGACCGCGAGGAGGGGGCCAAGTTCGTCTGCTCGCGGTGCGGGACGGTGGTGCAGGTCCCCCGCCCCGGCGCCGAGTCGCGCCCCTCCCCCCAGGACACCCGGGTGGGTCTCCTCCGGCAGGCCAAGGAGGACATCAAGGGCGAGTCGGTGGGCCGGTACCTCATCATCGAGCAGATCGGCCAGGGCGGCATGGGCATGGTCTACAAGGCGCTCCACCGCGACCTCAACCGGGTCTTCGCCCTCAAGGTCCTCAAGACGGGGGACTTCACCACGATCGAGGCCGTCCGGCGCTTCCAGCGGGAGGCGCGCCTGGCGGCACGGCTCAAGCACCCCCACATCGTGGCCGTCCACGACGCGGGCGAGGAGAACGGCGTCCACTACATCGCGATGGAGCACATCGAGGGCGAGCCGCTCTCCGCGCGCCTCGTCTCCCGCCGCGGGCGGGTGCGCGACCACCTGGTCCTCCTGGAGAAGGTCGCCCGCGCCGTGGCCTACGCCCACCACAAGGAGATCGTCCACCGCGACATCAAGCCCGCCAACGTCATGGTCGACCCCGAGGGGGAGCCCCACCTCATGGACTTCGGCCTGGCCAAGCACCTCCACGAGGGGTCCCTGCTCACCCGCTCGGGCTCGTTCCTGGGGACGCCGTTCTACATGTCCCCCGAGCAGATCCGCGGCGACAGCCGCCGCCTGGACCCCCGGAGCGACATCTACTCGCTCGGGGTCATCCTCTTCGAGGTCATCTCCGGCCGCCTCCCCCACACGGGGGCCAACAGCGCCGAGATCTTCAACCGGATCGTCCACGAGGACCCCCCCAACCCGCGGGACATCAATCCCCGGGTCCACCCGGACCTCCAGACGATCTGCCTGAAGGCGATCGAGAAGGACCCGGCGCTCCGCTACCCCGATGCCGGGACCCTGGCCGACGACCTCAAACGGCACCTCGACGGCGAACCGATCCTGGCGCGGCCGCCCGGCCCCCTCAGCCGGATCGTCCGCGGCGTGGGCAAGCACCCCGCGCGCGCCGTGGCGGCGCTCGCGACCCTCCTGCTGGCGGCCGCGGCGATCGCCCTGGGCGCCAACGCCTACCGGGACGCCCGCGCCTTCGCCCAGCACCTGTCGCTGGCCCGCGACCACTTCCGGGCCCGGCGCTACGACCGCGCGCGCTCCGAGGCGGAACAGGCCCTGGCGATCCGCCCCCGCGACCGCGAGGCCCTCGCGATCGCCGGACGGGTGAAGGAGAAGCTCGCTCTCCAGGAGGACGAGGACATGGCCGCCGAGGCCGCCCGGCGCCGGCGCCTCGACGCCGCCCCCCTCGTGCGGGAGGGGAGCGAGATGATCCAGCGCCTCGCCGCCCGCATCCCCGCCCAGAAGCTTTCCGCCGCGGAGATCGCCGCCGCCTGCCAGGCCGCGGAAAAAATCCTCGGCGAGGCCCTGGACCGCTGTCCCGACCATGACGAGGCTTTCACCTGGAGGGCCCGCTCCCGGGTCCTGCGCGGCGATCCCACGGGAGCCCTCCGGGACCTGACCGACGCGCTCGGGAAGAACCCGCGATCCCTGGACGCCTACCTGGAACGCGGGCGCCTCTTCCTCCGGAGGTACCTCCGCCCGCGGGGCCTGCCGGAGGCGGGCGCGTCCCTCGTGGATCCCACGCCCGAGTCCCCGCTGGCCCAGGACTTCCGCCGCCAGTCCCGAGGCGACATGGAGGTCGTCCGGACGCACGCCGCCGAGCGGGGGCTGTTCCAGTACGCGGAGGCCGCGATCGACCTCCTGGAGTTCCGGCCCCAGGCCGCGGAGGAGAGGATCCTCGCCTACCTTGGCCGCCACGCGGGGGACCCGGAGGCGCTGGCCCTCCGGGCGCTGGCGCGCCTGCAGGGGTCCCGGCCGGACCTCGCCCTGCCGGACCTCGACCTGGCGCTCCTCTACCGTCCCCTGGACGGGTTCCTGCGCGAATGGCGCGCCGTGGCCCGCCACCTCCGGAAGGACTTCGCGGGGGCGCTGGAGGACCTCTCCGGGGACGCGCCGGACGCCGGGAGGATCTGCCTCGAGGCCACCCTGCGCTTCCACCAGGGCGATCCGGGAAAGGCCCTCGCCGGCTTCCAGCGGGCCGCGGAGCTCGACCCCCGCTGGGCGGACGCCTACGCCGGGCGGGCGGCGGCGCTGGCGGCGCTCGGCCGCCTGGAGGAGGCCGAGGCCGACTACGGGATGGCGCTCGGGCTGGAGCCGCGGGAGGCGGCCTACTTCGAGGGGCGGGGGCTCCTGCGCCTGCGCGCCGGCCGGCGCGAGGAGGCCGCCGCGGACCTCCGCCAGGCGATCGAGCGGTCCCCCCGCCGGCGGGAGCGCCTGCAGTCCGCGATCGACTCGGGGAGGAAGGAATAGGCGCCCCCCCCCGAATCCTCAACCATTCCAGTACACCATGAATCATGTGTATAATAGGCAGAAGGACCGATGAGCGCCCCCGAGACCCCGAAGCCGAGCGACGAGTCCTACGCCGAGGCCGCCGCGCGAGCGAGGTTCGCAAGAGAGGCCCAGGACGAGGAGGGCGAAGATGACGTTGGGGACCTGGAAAGAAGCGTAATAG
>CAYNDR010000201.1:0-11768 GCA_964395295.1 uncultured Planctomycetales bacterium | reverse complement strand
GTCGGGATCGACGGACGCGTACATGTGCGCTATGGAATATTTATAGCTGAACTGGAGGGAGCACCTTGAGTTCAAGCCCGCAAAGGCGCTCTTGATGGAGCTGATGTTCGTCTGGTGAGCCCTGTGGATCAGGGTGAACGTGCGGACGCTGTTCGCCGCCAGGGCGTCGTTGATCCCCTGGCCGTACGAGCTGTACAGGAAGGCTTCCTTGGTGGCGTCCGTGCCGCCGGGCATGTTTTCCCCCGCCGTGACCCCTATCCGCTTCAGCAGGGGATAGGTGATGATGAGCGCCGCGGTGGCCTTCCTGAATTAACTTTGGTTATTCGCGTCCGTCACGGAGGACGTGAAACCATACCCCGAATTCTCGGTCCCGTAGGTGAAGGTGTTCCAGGTGAACAAATAGGTGCCGATCCCCCTGTCCGCGGCATACTGCATCACGTCGCGCCAGAACTGGACCTTGTTCGCCATCGAGATCGTCTTCAGGGTCACCAGGTTGGCGAGGGTGGCCGAATTCGACATGTTGGTCCCGGTCAGCGTCCCGAACTGGCTCGGCGGGAGGGTCGTTTTCTTGACGTCGCTCAAGCTGGCGTTCGGAAAATCCGGCGCGTCAACGAGGGAGGGGAACGGGGCCATCGTCCACAGGGAGAGCATGTTGAAACGGTCCCGGGCCATCTCGTCCAGGAATTCATGCCAGAAGTTGATGTCCCACATGTTGCCGATATTGGCCTGGGCCGAGTCCCCGTTGTCGGGATAACTGGGGGTGCGCGCATCCAGGGGGATGTTGAACTTGATCCCGCGGTGGCTGATCCGCGGCGTGCGATCGGCGTTCGCCAGCTCGGCGAGCGCGTCGATCCGCACCGCATCGGCCAGGTCGAGGCCGCCGTACATGGCCCCGGCCGCGTCGGCCCCCACGACCAGGATCTCCTGCAGCCCGCCGACGGTGCGCACCCTCATGGCATAGCCCTGCGCCGCATTGGGCGCCGGCAGGCCCGTCCATCCCGGGACCGCATCCCCCGCGCGCGCCAGGATCATGCGCACACCGGTCGCCGGGTCCGCGGCGTTCGCCAGCGCCCGCTCGATCACCGTGCCGCACTTCGCCTGCACCGCCGCGCGGATCTCGGACACCGCGAACCGCACCGGCGCCACGTTCGGGTCGCCGCAGAGGGTGACGGTCAACGCGCTCGTGCCGGCATCCGCGGCAAAGACCGCCCACAGGAATCCGGCGCACACCCCCGTCAGAGTCCATGGCTTCATCGCTTATCCCCCCAAGAGCGGATTCGTCACAGGGAACGACATCAGGCCGAGAGATCGGGACAGGGGATCCTCCTTCGGGGCGCGCCGCCTCAAGGGCAACCGTCAGCGCGCGCGTCCGATGACGTAGAACGTGACCGTGTGGCCGTGGCCGGCATCGCCCTTCGCGCCCGGCGACTCATAGGGCGTCGCCGTGACCGCGTGCTCGCCGGGGGACGGCGTCCAGGTGTAGATTTTCCCCGGGACGGGATTCCCGACGAGGGTGTAGGGGCCGCGCCCCTCCACGTTGAACGGCTCCCGGTCCAGGACAAACTTGACGCTCCCGACCTGCGCGGGAACGGTGTTGGCGCGGATATTCAGGTTCCGCGCGGGCAGCCGGTCCAGGTTCAGAACCGCCCCGTCGACCAGAGGGTCGAAGCCGGGGACGGGCCGGTTCGTGTCGCCGTTGAGCAGGGTGAAGCCCGCGACGGCGGCGGCGCCGGGCCGCCGCGGAACGGGGGCGAACGGCCCGATCGCCTCCAGCGGACGTCCCTTCTCCGCGATCGCGTGCTGGCCGGCGCCCACGGTGGCCGTAGCCCCGTCCGACCGCCGGTCGAGACGGACCTTCCCCTGGTAGACGTCAAGGCGCGTCAGGCCGGGGATGGCCGTCACGGCCAGGCGCGTCCCCAGCACCACGGCTTCGGCTTCCGCGGTGGCGAAGACGAACGTCTTCCCCGCCGGCTGCCTGGCGACGTCCGCCAGGATCCGCCCCTCCGCCACCACCAGGCGGGCGCCCGCATCGGGCGCCGCCGGGAAGACGATCGACGAGTCGCCCTGCACCTCCACGCGCGTCCCGTCGGCGAACCGGACGTCCGCCGCGCCGCGGCCGACCACCTGCACGGTCTGCCCTTCCAGAAGGGACCGCTTCGGCTTCGCCGGCGCCGGGCCGTCCGGGCCAAGCACCACGACCTCCCCCTGGAACCGGTCGAGGACGGCCGCCACGGCCTCCGGCGGCCGGGGCAGCGCCACGGTCTTCGGCGCCTCGGGCGACGGGGCGCGCGCGGCGTCCGGCGTCTCCGCCGGCGCGCCGCCGGGCCGCACGGGAGCCTGGGGTACCGACGGCCCGGTGGCGGGCGGCGGGACGGCCATGCCCGGGGGCGCGGGAGGATCACGCTTCCCGGGGGCCTCCTCCTTCGCCCCCGGCATGTCCGTCGTCGGAGCTTGCCCCGCGCTGTCGCGCCGGGCGGCCTCGCCGTTCGTCGGGGCTTGGATCGGCGGGGTCTCGGGAGCCCCCTGGAACGGCTGACGAGCCGACTGCGGGGACGCCCCGGGCGTCCCCTCCCCCAACAGCCAGACAAGCCCGATGACGCCGAGGAGAACGGCCGCGGCGGCGATGGGCCAGCCGACGGAAGAGGCGGACAAGCCCCACGGCCGGGAAACCGGGGACCGGCGGCGCGCCATCCGGACGGGCGTGGAGTCCGGCAGGCGCCTCGCGCCGCCGGGCGCCAGGGGTCCGCCGTCGTCAGGGAGGGCCGACTGGGACGGCGCCATCCCGACCTGGGCCGCGTCACGCTGCTCCTCCAGGAGCCCGTGCAGGAGGGCGTCCGTGCCGGTGGTCCGGACGAAGAGGTCGGCGGCCGCCGGGTCCGCCCGGAGCGCCGCGCTCAATGCGGCCACCTCGTCCGGCGTCGCCGCGCCGTCCAGGTAGCGCAGGATCAGGTCTTCAAGGGCATCGGCATCCATGGCGTCTCAGATATCCTGCTCCGACCTTCAGAATCCGGCTACCCTCCACTGCCCGCCAGCCGCGCCTCGATGCACTCCCGAAGCATCTTGCGGGCCTTCGACAACGTGACCTGGACCGTGTTGGCCGTGGACCGGATCCGCTCCGCGATCGCGGCGAAGGGGAGGGCCTCGCGGTAGCGGAACTCGACGAGGCGCCGGCTGCGCTCGGGCAGGCGCTCCAGGCACCGGCGCAAGGCGGCCTCGCGGTCCTCCCAGTCCTTGACGGCATGCCGCCCATGGGCGGCGGCGACGGCGTCAATCGCCCCGGGATCGAGCAGGACGTGGGCCCGGGCGATTCCCTCCCGCGCCTTGAGGACCCGCAGGCGGGCGATCTCCCGGAGCCAGGCCCCGAAGTCCGTCCCTTCCGCGAACTCGGCGCATTTCTGGAACGAGACCATCGTCACGTCCTGGAAGACGTCCTCCGCCGCGTCCCGGTCGCGGATGATGGAGTAGATGAAGGCAAACAGCATCCGCCGGTGGCACAGGTACGACCGCATGTACTGGGCCGCATCCACGACATTACCCTCCGAGGGACCCGCTTGCACCAGCATATCCCCGGGGGGGCGAAATCCTTAGCAGGAATTGGACGGCGGGGGTGACGCGGGCCCATTTCTTCCATGCTATCCTTCCTCTTGCATGTCCGAGTGCAGTCCATGTCCGGCTCCCTGTCCGATCCGGGCTACGAGATCGCGTGGCGGGTGGTGGAGCGCGGGCTCCTGACCAAGGAACAAGTCGAGGCGGCGGTCCTGGAGGCCCGGAAGACGCCTTCCTCCCGCCTGCTCGACCTCCTCCCGCTCACGCCGGAGCAGGTCCGCACCCTCGCCCCGGACGCGCCCCCGTCCGCGCCGCGTCCCCTCCCCCCGCAGGTGGAGGAGGCGGCGAAGCTGCCGGAGATGAGGGTGGGGAAATACATGGTGGTGGGCCCTAGTGGACATGTATAGAACCTCCGTCGTCCGGACCCTGGCGACGCGGACCGAGGAGCTGCCCTCATGAAGCCCCTGAAACGATCTTGGGAGGGGTCATCCGGCGCCTGGACGGGGCGCAGGCGGGCGTGGACGAGAGAAGCCTTCTTGGACTCGACCGGCGGCGCCCCGTCGATCCTGGAGGGATTCGGGGCTCCGCAGGAGCCCAGGCGCCGGATGACCCACTCCCAAGTCCACCTCACCTGCGGGGCGAGCCGGAGAAGGCCAGGCTTCTGCTGGTGGGGATGGCGGCTCGAGCCCCAGGGGTGCAAGGCCGGACTGGTGGACCGGGCGACGGCCTCATGGATGGCCGGCCGGGGAGGCGTGGATGTGGGTGCGGCCCGTTAGTGTTGCCGGGACGCAACACTGACGGGACGCAGTTGGCCTGCTGGAGGCCAAAGAATGCGGGAAAACGTCAGTTCGTGGGAAGGGCGAACGATGACGTGACCGAAAGCTCTGGTTCCTTTCCCTTTTTTCCCTTTCCCTTTGCAGTACCCGCGGCCGGATGGCCGTGCGCGGCGGACCCGCGCGGCTCCCTCGTGGGCCGAAGACCTCCCCTGATCCTTCGTGATCGGGGCGGCCAGTCTTTCCTGGGCGCCGATCTCCGGCGCGCCCGGCGAATCCCTTTCCTCCCTTTACCGGGGACGCGCGTCCACTCGTGCCGGGTGGCGTGCGATAGGAGTCCACGGCATGCTGCCGCCCCACATTGGGGGCACGATTGCCTCCGGGCGTCGCGTTGGGATCACGGCAGGAACCTCGTTCAACTCCGATCGACACAGACTTCGTCACCTGAGCATTCCATCTGGTAGCTCCCCTGGTACGCTTCTGGATTACGGACCACCCCATGCAAGGGATTTGCATGCTGGAAGCGGGGGCTGGCGACCTTATGGCCCCCGCCGACGAGGGTCCGGATTATTACGCAGACCCCCCACATGCAACATTGGAGGCATCAGGGCTTGTGGGAGACGGTGATCTGGTGGCCTCCAGCGGTTTCGCGTATGCCCCTACAATGAGCGGTCGGCGGGAGCCAGGGATCTTCAGCTTCCGGGGGACTATGTTCGGGACCGGCTTCTCTCGGAGACGGGAGCACGATACAACATGTTAGGTAATACCGGACGTCGTACGCCTGGAGAACCTCTGCGAGCACTCAGGTGGTTTCCTGCAGACTACCTTGATGACCCGCGGAGCCACGCGTCAAGCAGTTGCTCGATCTGGATACCCTTTGCAGCCAGAGCCGTCTCGGCTTTGAGCCAGTCGCCGTCCGTGGCATTGACGATGGTGCTTCGGCCGGCATCCGCAAGCGCAACGGCGACGAACTTGCGATCCTCGTGATCCGGCACCGCCGCCTCCAGTGGAGCCGGAAGCAGTGCGTGTCCATTGTCGTCGTACGTCACGGAGTGAAAGCGCGCAGTCTGTAACTTTTCCCGCATCACGAGCGATCCAAAGTCCTGCTCACTGAGATTGTCCTTATATTCACTCCAAATCTTGAACTGCGCGTCGAGCACCGCGACACGCCCACCATCGCCGCGAAATGCAACGAGCCACTCGAACACCCTCCGCTGCTCTTTTAATGGCACGTGCGTGTCTTTGAATGGCGACATGGGGTCGGGCACGCTGGCAACGAGCAACACATTCGTGTCGACAACGTGGTCACTCACGCGCCTCCTCCTTCGGATCGACGCGCTGGCTCAGCATCGCCCGCGTTTGGGCCTCGACTTCACCGGTCAGATCCCCAAAGAAGCCGGTCGGCCAGTTGGAAATCCGGCCGAACGGGTCCACGTCCAATGCGCGCAGCCGTGCCCCATCCGGACCCGGCTCGCAGAAATATAGCGCGGCGGTGTCCCGATCCAACTCCCCCTCCGCGATTCGTCGCTGAAGCCGCCGAAGGAAGTGTTCCGAGTGGCTCTCGACGATGATTTGGATGTCTCGATGCACCCCGCCTTCCCTGAACTTGATTGCGTTAACGAAGAGGTCTGCGAGCGCTGATTGGACGGATGGATGCAGATGGATCTCCGGCTGCTCAAAGAGGATCGTCGAGCCCGGTGGCACGTAGAAACACTCGACGAGCACCGGCAGCACCTGTGACACGCCGAAGCCCACGTCGGTCAGGTTGACCTCGTGGCGACTCCCGGTCGTTTGAACGAGGACCTCATACTCCTTCCGATGTTCGGCGATGCGTTGGGTCCTGAAGCGATCGACCAGCCCCATATCGAGGAGATACCTCGCGACCAATTCCGGGAAGGAGTCCCTCTTCTGTTTGGGCCGGAGGTTGAAACGCCGTTCGCTGGCGGCAAGGAGCGCCTCCACCGCTCGATCCCCGCGGGTACCCACATGGTCCGGCTGCTCCCCAGAACAAGTGTAGGAGCGTCTCGGGTACTCCCGTAACGGCCCCACGTAATGAAGGGCGCCTAGCAACCGCTCTAGGGAGAGAGCAAGGTCCGCGACAAAATCTGTGTTCTGGAAATACACCCTCGCCTCGTCCGGGAAACCGTAGAAGCGGATCGGTGGTGGCAGGGCCCATACACGTCCGGGTTGGCGCACAAGGTCGTAGCCCTCCGCGGTCAGGTCGTACTTGCCCTTCTCCTGTTCGCTCGGCGTCATTTGCACTACAAGACCGCCGGAGGCCGGATCACCGAGACGGTAGCTTAAGCGCGGGACGTAGGGCGAAGGCGCTTTCCCATTCGCGGGCGCGACCTCCGCCTCCAAGAGTAAGCCGGTCCGCGGATCCATGACCTCGAGATGTTCCCGGGGTTGCCACTCGATCGCGAAACAGAGGGACGTCGCCAGGTCGTGCCCGTGAATCAGATCCTGGACTGTGCCAAGGTCCACAAGCGTCTTGTCGTCCCCAGGGTGCAGCACGCGCAACCGGTCTGGCGACTGGGCCGTCTGTTTCAGCATTAGCAGAAGCTGGTGCAGACTTGTTTTGCCAGAGCTGTTGGCACCAAAGAAGACCGTGATGGGCGCGAGGCGCACTTCACCTGAATCCTTCCAAGCCTTGAAGTTCTGCACCCGAAGTCCTGTCAACATCTTGCGCCTCCTGTGCTGGCGCGGCTCAACAAGGGTACAGCATCGAGTCGCCGGACATCGGCACACCGCCGGAGTTTGCGAGCCGACCTCTGCAGTGGAAAGCTACCGCACCTACATCGTGCCGTAAATCGGAAGACAAGCTTAGTTTTCTCGGATCCCCTGCGGCGCGGGGGAGCCCGGCCCTGCGCTCATCGGTGTTCTTTGCGCAGCACGAGTCCTGGGGCCGCGCGGCGGCGAGGTCGCTCAAGGGATAAGCGTTTAAGGGCAGTCGTTTCAGACACATCCATGCGGAGGAATCCTACGCTTCGCGGAGGGGGCGGGTCAAGGGATTCGCAAGCCGGAAGCGGTGGCCGGCGGGGCCTTATGGCCACCGCCGGCAATGGTCTGAAATGAGGAGTATATTTCGGGAAGGGCAAGGGGTAGGCCGGTTGGCATACTTCAAGCGAAAGGGCGGGCATCGCCAGGTCCCGGGCTTCGGCCCGGAATGGCGAATGGATCGGCTTGGGGCCTGTCGAAGGACCAAGCGTAGGATTCCGGCAAACCTGAAGCAGGGTTCCTTCGTGCGCCCATTTTGATCCTCCTGCGACATCATTCCGGTATAATTCTCGATGACGGGGCTGCTTATGAGCGTGAGCAAGGAACACATCCTGGCCGAAATTCGGAGGACAGCCACTGAGAACGATGGCAAGCCTCTCGGCAGAATTCGTTTCGCCGAGGTGACCGGCATCCATGAAAAGGATTGGGCGGGACGGTATTGGGCACGATGGGGAGATGCTGTCCGGGAGGCAGGATTTAAGCCGAACCAACTTCAGGGCAAATACGATGACAGTAATATAATGGCTCATCTCCTTCTCGAAGTAAGGCGTCTCGGTCGAATGCCTACCGCCATGGAGATTCGACTGCGTCATAGCAAGGATAAGGAATTCCAGAGTGCTGGCGTCTTCGATCGCTTGGGCGGGAGACTGGAAATCAAGAGCATGCTGGCCGAATACTGCCGCAGTCGTCCCGATTGCGGGGACGTGCTGGCAATTGTTGGATCGTCTCCTGAGTCCCAAGAGCAAGAAGAGTCATCCGCAATTCCTTCTAAGAACCTCGAATTCGGTTTCGTTTATCTGCTGAAGTTGGGGCGGTATTACAAGATCGGACGGACCAACTCTATTGGCCGGCGTGAGTATGAACTCGCCATCCAGCTACCGGAGCGTGCAGAAACCGTTCATGTCATCAAGACCGATGACCCTGTGGGCATCGAAGCCTATTGGCATAAACGTTTCGCAGACCGGCGGGGGAACGGCGAGTTCTTTAAACTGACTTCCGATGATGTGGCAGCCTTCAAGAGGCGCAAATTCATGTAGAAAATTCTGCCTCCTAACGGAGGATTGGGCTCAACGGCCCCCCACCCCGAGGCTGGGAGTGAGGTTCGGCAAATCCTGAAACGAAGTTCCTTCGTGGGGCCGGCCGGGCGCGCTATGATCCACCCCCGTGGAAATCTCCACCTCCATCGACTGGGCCCGGGCGGATCGCCACGACATCTCGGATGAGGGAATCCGTTCGGCGATCCGCGGCACCCTCGCTCGCGAGGAAGGGGCGGACAACATCCTGGCGATGCGGTTCGGCCACCGATGCGTCAAGAAGATCATGACCCTCCTCTTCGGGAGGTACCCCGAGATTCCCGAACGGGACATGGAAGACCTGGTCGAGGACTCCGCCGCCGACGTGGTCATGCAGGTGAAGGCCGGGAAGCTCATCGGGTTCCAGGAGTCCCCCAGCGCGTACCTCTACGAGACGTGCGTCAACGAGATCAAGGAGCGCGGCCGACGGAAGAAGGGGCACGAGATCCCCTTCAGCCAGTTCAAGGAGGGAGAACAGGATTCCGGGGCCTTTGGCCTGCGGGAGGTCGAATCCACGCTGGCGTTCGTGGGGACCATTTCACCTCCCCGGGCGCGCCCTGACAAGATCGCGATCCGGAGAGAGATGCTCCGGGCGCTGGGGGCCCAGGTCGGCCGTTTGCCGAGGGGGCTCCGGGAGGTGGCGGCCCGGACCCGGCAGGGAATGGAGTTCAGCCAAATCGCCCGTGACCTGGGACGCGCCGAATCGACGGTGCGATCACAATACGATGATGCCGAGAAGAAGCTCCAGGGCTGGCTCGACAAGAGCGGCGCCTTCGATGCCCTGTTCCTGAAGAGGAAGCCCCCCTTGGACAAGGAAGGGAAGAACCTGCTGCGGGACAAAGCCCTCTTCTTCCTGGCTTCCCTCTCGGGGGAATGCTGCACGGCGTTCTATGGGGTGCACTTCTGCGGGAAGCGCGTGAACGATGTGGCCCGGATGCTGGAGGACTGCCGCGCGTCGGTCGAGGCGCTTCTGGCGTTCGCGTACTGGGCCATGTGGCGCAAAGGGGACTTGGTCTTCCCGAAGGACTTCCTGAGCATACTGAAGCCGCACGACCGGTACCCGGACCACATGGTCACGTTCACGTTCTGGTAATTCGCGCGCCGCCCCGCAATCCACTGGGCCTCAAGGCGTTCCGGCCGAAGAACTTTTCGCGCCCCTTGCGCTGTCTTCTCCACAAAACCGCGACTCATCGCATCTATCGGGGCAGCCCCTCCACGGGGGGATGAATTCCCGAGAACCTGCCCCCGACATTCCACGATCGCGGGCAATTCCCCCCGTGGTGGCGGAATCCTGCTAACAATTCGCCCTCCCCAAGTGCTTTTATTTGGGGAGGCCGCGCGAGGCCCTCGCCGAATCACGACACATTTCACAGGAGGGGAAAATGCAGCCGAAAACGCCCCTGGAACATCAACTCGTCTCGATCCTGGCCGCCAACCGGGAGAACGCCTACGAGACGCAGCGGAAGCGCGTCCAGGAGCTGGCTACTGCGGCCCGGGCGCTCCACGAGCGCTTCGGGCTCCAGAAATGGGACAACCTCGGCGCCAAGCACGTCGCCTTCCTGGTCGAGCGCCTCAAGGCCCAGGACACGCACAAGCGCTCGATTGAAAATAAGCTCTCTCATCTCCGCTGGCTCGTGCGCAAGATCGGCAAGGCCAACCTCCTTCCGCGCAGCAACGCCGAACTGGGGATCGAGCCGGGCCCCCGGTACACCCGGGCCGGGAAGTTCGTCACCGAGGCGAAGCTCGCCGAGGTCCAGGGCGCCATCAATGAACCTCGGCTCCGGATGGCGATCCTCCTCGGCCGTCACCTCGGCCTCCGCATCCGGGAGGCCATGCTCTTCCGCCCCTGGCGGGACTGGGACGGCAACCGCGTGTGGGTGAAGCGCGGGACCAAGGGCGGGCGCCCCCGGTACCTGTTCCTCTACAACGACCGCCAGCGCGAAGTCCTGGGACAGGCCCGATCCCTCGTGAGCGGCGATGGGGCGCTCATCCCGCCCGAGGCCCCGACCTACAAGCGGTGGGCCGAGACCTGCTACGCCAGACTCCGCGCGGCCGGCATGGGACGCGCCAAGGATGTCCTCTTCCACGACTTGAGGAGGACCTACGCGGCCTGGAGGATGCGCTACCTCATCCAGGTCCGCGGGCTCGATCCCGAGGCGGCCCAGCGGATCGTCGCACGCGAACTCGGCCACAACCGCCTGGAAGTCCTCCACTGGTACCTCGAAGACCAGGACCTCCTGGAAGCGGCATAGTCGTCATCCCCCACCCGTCGCCCGGCACCCCCGCCGGGATGGATAAGAGGCTTGCTGGAGAACGGAATCCATGGGTGCGGACTGGAGTGGGACCAGAAGGAATTGCGGCGCCGAGGACGAAATTCCTGAACCCTCGGGCCGGAAGGAGGTTAAAATAGGTGGCGGACAACGGCGCGGGGAGCCGGGCGCACACCCCGGACCGCGCTTCGACGAGGAGACGCGACGCCGGGTAGCCGGCTTCTTCATCCTCCTCGACGAGATGGACCGCGCGCACGCGCGGAGAGAAAGGAAGGCCGCATGAGGAGAAAAGGGGTGCTCTACGTCCGCGTCTCGGACGACCGGCAGGTGGAGGGCTACTCCCAGGACGTCCAGGAGCGGGAGGGCGATCGCTATGCCGACCGCATCGAGGTTGACATCGCCCGACGCTGGATCGTCTCCGAATCGGCCAAGGAGGCGGGCCGGAAGGCCTTCGGCGAGATGGTGCAGTTCGTCAAGGCCGATCCGTCGATCAAGGTCATCATCTTCGAGAAGACGGACCGCTCGACGCGGAACTTCTACGACGTGGACCAGCTCTACCGGCTGATCGAGGTCCACGACAAGGAGCTGCACTTCTACAAGACGGGCCTCGTGCTCCACAAGCACTCGAAGTCGAGCGACAAGCTCCGGTTCGACATCGAGGCGGTGCTGGCGCGGAACTACATCAACAACCTCTCCGAGGAGGTCAAGAAGGGGATGGACGCGAAGGTGAGGGACGGCGGCTGGCCGGGGATCGCGCCCGCCGGATTCCTGAACGACCGCGTCACGCGGGAGGTCGTCCAGGACGAGGTGCAGGGCCCGATCGCCAAGCGCGCCTTCGAGATGGCGGGGACGGGGCGGTACACGCTGGAGGCGCTCCTCGCGTTCGCCCGCAAGGCGGGGCTCCGGAATCCGCTCAAGAAGACGCTGATCGGCAAGAGCGGCCTCTACCACGTCCTGACCAACACGTTCTACTACGGCCTGGTCAAGTGGAAGGGAGAACTCTTCCAGGGGAAGCACGAGCCGCTGATCTCGAAGGCCCTCTTCGACCGGGTCCAGCAGGTCCTCGGCCGGAAGAAGCGGCCCAAGCACCGGAAGTTCCCCTTCCAGGG
>CAYNDR010000200.1:793-11997 GCA_964395295.1 uncultured Planctomycetales bacterium | reverse complement strand
TCGGGGACGAGCTCGGCGAGGGGGAACTCCTCGGGCGGCCGGGCGCGGAGGAGGAGGGCCCATGCCGCGGCGGCCGCGGCGACGGCGGCCGCGAGGGCGGCCAGGACCCGCCGGCGCTTCACGGCTAACGCGCCCGGTACACGATCGCCTCGCCGATCGAGACCTTCTTGCCCTTCGAGCGCGCGTCGGCGTCGCCGCGGACCACGATCCGGAGGGTGTGCGGGCCCTGCTTGAGGTCGTAGGCGTGCCACAAGGCGTTGTCGTTCGTCCGCTCCACGATGTAGGCGTCGATGCCGCGCTCGGTCTTCTGGCCGTCCAGGTACACGTCCGCCCGGCCGCCGGACTGGGTGCACTCGCCGAGGATGGCCACCGCCGCGCCCGTGAACGTGAAGGCGGCCTCGGCCCCCGCCGTCTCGGAGACCTGGCGGCCCTTGGCCTCCTTCCAGTCGCCCTGCCACGTCCAGGCCGCGTCCTTGACGCCCACGCGCTTCTCGGGGATCCCCATGTCCCATTGCTCCAGCGGCGCCGGCTTCGGGGCCTGGACGGGGATGACGATCTCGTCGTCCTGGACCTTGCCGCCGGCGAGCTGGATCACCTTGAAGGCGCGCTCCATCGTCGAGCGGCAGATGTCGTTGAAGGAGGACTGGGTGAACTGGAACTTCCTGTCGGCGATCGCGGGGATGCCAGACTTCCACTCGTCGGGGATGGCGTTGTAGCCGATCATGACGCCCAGGACGCCGGCCGCGCTGGAGGGATTGCAGTCCGAGTCCTGTCCGCAGCGGGTGGAGACCTCCATGACCTTGCCGATGTCCCTGCCGCCGTAGAGGAGGCCGATCGCGATGTAGGCCCCGTTGATCCTCGCGTCGATGTTGAAGGGCCGGAGCGCGCCGTCAGGGCAGGGGTCGTCCTTGTCCCACTTGTCCTCGACGAGCCGCCAGGTCTTCTTCCAGTCGTCGGGGTGCTTCGCCGACCATTCCAGGACGTCCTTGATGAGCCGCGCGTACCCGCTCTCGGCGGGCAGGCAGGCGAGGCCCTGCTCGACGACCTTGCGGACGTCGGTCTCGAAGTAGGCGGCGGCGTACATGCCGTTGAGGAACAATCCGCCGTAGAGGCCGTCGCCGTAGCCCATCACGCGGCCCACGCGGTCGGAGTAGGTATTGGACGCCTGGGGGAGGCCGGGGCACATGAGGCCGATGAAGTCGCACTCGATCTGGAAGTCGATGTCGTTGGCGTGGATGTTGTACTTCGGATGGCCCGACCAGGGCGCCTTGATCCCCTGGTTGAGGAGGCGGCGCGCGCCCGCGTTGGCGTGCCAGAGGCCGTACTGGCTGGCCTTGAAGGCCTCGCCGTAGGCCTCGGTCGTGGCGTCGAGTCCGAGGCGGTCCATGGTCTCGGCCAGGGTCATGCCCACGTAGAGGTCGTCCTGGCCGATGGCGTTGGTGACGCCGGCCGGCGTCCACTTGAGCGGCGCGTCGTAGGTCTTGCCGTTGGCCTTGAACTCGGTGGGGGCGCCGTAGGAGACGCCGATCATCTTGCCGGCCCAGGCGCCGCGGACCTTGTCCTCGAAGGCGGCGCGGGAGAGGCGGCGGGCGGGGGCGTCCTGGGGGGCGCGCGCGGCGCAGGCGGCGAGGAGGGCCGCGAGCCCGCAAAGGATCGTCTTCGTGCTCATGCGTCGGTCTCCAAGAAGGGGAGGTCCCATCATACCGGGGCGCGCGGGGGGCGGGAAGATTCTTCCGTCCTCCCGTTTTGCTTGAAAGGCCGCCGTCCCGCCCCTAGACTGGCCCCGGTGAGCGCGATCCTCCAGGGCCGGAACGTCCTTTCCCGCAGGGCCAGCGAGGTGGAGGAGTCGGTCACGCTGGCGATGACCGAGAAGGCCGCGAGGCTCCGCGCCGAGGGCGTGGACGTCGTCTCGCTGACGGCCGGCGAGCCGGACTTCGACACGCCGGAGCACATCAAGGAGGCCGCGGTCGACGCCCTCCGGAAGGGCTTCACGAAATACACCCCGGCGACGGGGCTCCCCGCCCTCCGGAAGGCGGTGGCGCGGAAGTTCGAGCGCGACAACGGCCTCGCCTACGACCCCTCCCAGGTCGTGGTCTCCTGCGGCGCCAAGCACTCCCTCTTCAACGTGATCCTCGCGGTGCTGGAGGAGGGCGACGAGGCGATCGTCCCCGCCCCCTACTGGGTGAGCTACCCGGAGATGGTCAAGTGCGCCGGGGCGAAGCCCGTGATCGTCCGGGCCGCGGAGAAGGACGGCTTCAAGATCACCCCCGCGATGCTCGAGGAGGCGGTCACGCCGCGCACGAAGCTCCTCCTCATCAACAGCCCCTCGAACCCCACCGGGATGGTCTACACGGCCGGCGAACTGCGGGCGCTGGCCGACGTGGCCGTGAGGAAGGATCTCCTCATCCTCTCCGACGACATCTACGAGAAGCTCTGCTTCGGGGTCCCCTTCGCCTCGATCGCCTCGGCGGGGCCGGAGGTGAAGGAGCGCACGGTGGTGGTGAACGGCGCCTCCAAGGCCTACGCCATGACGGGGTGGCGGATCGGGTACGCCGCCGGGCCCGGGGAGATCATGTCCGCGGTGGGCCGGATGCAGAGCCAGTCCACCTCGAACGCCAACTCCATCGCGCAGTACGCCGCGATCGCGGCGCTGGAGGGCGACCAGTCCTGCGTGGAGAAGATGCGGCAGGAGTACGCGAAGCGCCGCGACTTCATCGTGGGCCGCCTCCGGGCGATTCCGGGCGTGGCCTGCGGCGAGCCGCGCGGGGCGTTCTACGTCTTCCCCCGCGTCGCCGCGCTCTACGGGAAGAGGCACCAGGGGAGGCCGGTCTCGGGATCGGCGGCGTTCGCCGAGGCGCTCCTGGAGCGGGCGCACGTGGCCTCGGTTCCGGGCTCGGGCTTCGGCGACGACGGGCACATCCGGCTGTCCTACGCGACCTCGATGGAGAAGATACGGGAGGGGCTCGACCGACTGGAGAAGTTCGTGCGCGAGCTCGCCTAGCCGGCATGGAAGGCCAGGACAAGCGGAAGTTCAAGCGCCTCGACGCCCACTGGGTCACCAAGATCCGGAAGATCAGCCTCACGGAATCCATCCGCGAGCGCCTCGAGCGCATCAACAACGTCTCCATGGGGGGCGTGTTCGTGGACACGCCGATGCCCTTCGAGTCCGGGGCGATCGTGGCGTTGGAGTTCGGGATCCCGGGCGTGGCGGAGCGCGTCCAGTCCCGCGGGATCGTGCGCTGGTCGAACGACGGACGCGCCAAGGGCCAGCCCATCGGGATGGGGGTGGAGTTCCTGGAGGTGACGGCGCGGGCCAAGGACGCGCTGGACGAGTTCTTCCGGTTCGAGACCAGCAAGGAGTGCACCCGCGTCCTGACGAAGACGCCGCTCCACCAGAGCCTCCTGCGCTTCCACTGCCGGAAGCTGGGGGGGACCTTCTCCATGGCCGAGCTGGCCGACTACATGGGATGCGAGCGGTCGGACCTGCTCGATTGCCTGAAGGACTTCGCCGGCTTCCAGCTCGTGCGCACCTCGGGGGAGAGCGTCCAGTTCGTGCGGTCGGAGAACGCGGACGTGACCCGCGCGGTGCAGGGCTGGTACGAGGGGCTGGAGCACGGCCGCACGCCCGTGGGGGGCATCCCCATCGTCCCCCCCTCGTGACCCCGCCGCGGTGAGGGCCGCCCATGCCGTTCGCGCGCACCCCCGGCGTCTGCCTGCGCAAGGTCGATTTCAGCGAGACCAGCCAGGTCCTGCGCTTCTTCACGCGGGCCCACGGCAAGGTCTCCTGCATCGCCAAGGGGGCCAAGCGCCGCCGCGGGACGTTCCCCGCCCCCTTCGACATCCTGGCGGTCTACGACCTGGTGCGCATCGAGAAGCGGCCGGGGACCCTCGACATCGTGACGCAGGCGGAGCGGCTGAGGGCGTTCCCCCGCCTGGCGGGCGACTACGCGCGGTTCGCCGCGGCCAGCTACGCGGCGGAATTCGTGGACGAGTTCGCCCCCGAGGGGATGCCGGTGGAGGACCTCTACGACCGGCTGATCGAGATCCTGGAGCGGCTGGACGGGGGGGCGCCCGTGCCGGACGCCGTCTTCTCGTTCGAGGCGCGGGCGCTCAAGGCGCTGGGCTACTTCCCGCGGGTCCGGGAGTGCGGGATCTGCCGGGGGGAGATGCGGAAGCCCGACGCCTTCTTCTCGCTCCGGGACGGCGGGGCGGTGTGCTCGGAGTGCCGGCCGCGGAACGACCCGCGGTTCCCGGTGCGGCGGGTCGCGCTGGAGTCGATCGCCCGGTTCGGGGAGGGGGACATGCCCCGGGAGGCGATGAAGCGCCCGCTCGTGGAGGAGATCCGGCAGGTCTTCGACGCCTGCGTGCGCTACCACCTGGAGCGGGAGCTCAAGAGCGCGCGGTTCGTGCGGGAGGTCCTGGCTGGGGCCCGCGCGAGACTTCCTGGGGGTGCGGGGGAAGCGCGGCCTTGACGCGGTGTCGGAACCCCGGATAATGGTTGGCGGAAAGCCGTGCCCTTCGCGGGGGCCTGCGGAGTTCCGCGTCATGCTGAACCGTCAACGGATTGCCCTCACGCTGCTGGACGAGGCGGGGGGACGTGCGTCCCGCATGCAGCTCGTGAAGTGGCTGTTCCTGTTGGGGCGGGAAACCCCAAGCCGCGGCGGAGACGCCTTTTATCAATTTCTTCCTTATCACTACGGTCCCTTCTCGTTTTGCCTTTACCACGAGGCTTCGCGCCTCGGCGCCGGCGGACTCCTGGTCGAGACCGACGGACAGACCTGGGAGATCACTCCCCAGGGCCGGTCCGCAGCGGGTGAGCCTTCGCCCTGCGTCCGGGATGACGTGGGGCTCGTGCTGGAACGCTTTGGGAACCGGCCCGTGGAAGAGGTGGTGCGGTACGTCTACGACCGTTACCCGTGGTTCACGGTGAACAGCCTGAACGACGCGCGGTGCCTGAAACCCCGCGCGGAGATGGCCGTCTACACGGCCGGCTATGAAGGGCTCCAAGTGGACGGGTTCCTGAACGGCCTGCTCGGCGCCGGGATCCAACGGGTGATCGACGTGAGGAACAATCCCGTCTCGCGGAGATACGGTTTTCACAAGGGGACTTTGTCCCGCCTCTGCGGGCACCTAGGCGTGGATTATGTGCATGTCCCCGAACTGGGCATTCCCCCGGCGGATCGGAGACATCTGGACGGCCCTGAGGATAGGGCCGCGCTCTTCAACCGTTACGAACGAGCCCTGGTGCCCTCCGGGGAGGCAGTCCTCCGGAACGTGGCGGCCCTGATGGTGCAGAAACCCAGCGTCCTGGTCTGCGATCCCGCCTGTTGCCACCGTTCGCGGCTCGCCCAGGTCATCGCCGCGCGGTCGGCGCTTCCCGTGAGGCACTTGAGCCCGGTCGCATGAGGCCGACCGCGCCACCGACGCGGATTCTCATCACGGTGATGACCTATCCCCATCCGTCACGGAGGTACGAGGAGCTGGTTTGCACGGCGGGCGTCACGGAAGAGGGGGAGTGGATCAGGCTCTACCCCGTCGACTATCGGTACAGGCCTCTCGATCAGCGATTCCACAAGTACCAGTGGATCGAAGTGGAGTTGAGCGAACGGGGAGCCGACAACGATCCGCGCCGGGAAAGCCGGATTCCCCGCCTGGAATCGATCCGCGTCATCGGCAAGCCCCTGCCGACCGGCCGCGACTGGGAGGCGAGGCGCAGAATCATCGATCCTCTTCCGCACCACACCTTGAATCAACTGAAGGAGCTCTACTCGCGGGAAAAGATTTCCCTGGGCATTGTCCGGCCGAAACGTGTCCTGGATATGGAGGTCCGGCCTGCCGACAGGGAGTGGAAGCCGCAATGGGAGGTAAATTTTACCCAGTTGCGTCTCTTCGGTCCCCCGCCCAAGCCCCTCCGGAAGATCCCCTACACTTTTCACTATGTCTTCGAATGCGAGGACAACAACCGCTCGCATAAGGCCATGGTCGAGGATTGGGAGCTTGGGGTGCTTTTCCTGAAGGAAGCGGGCAGGCTGGGTGATGACAAGAAGGCGGCTCAAAGCGTGAAAGATAAATTCATGGGTGAACTTTGCGGGCCGGACAGGGACACCCGGTTCTTCATGGGAACCCGGTTCCCCTACAATGTTTGGCTCGTGCTGGGGGTCTTCTATCCGCCCAAGGCGCCCTGTCGGCAGGAGGATCTCTTTCGGCATCTTTAGTCCCGGGGCGGATTCGGACGGAGGGGCTGCCTCAGGATGTCCGCTACGGCCGCTCCAGCGGCCGCTCGAAGTGCCTCCTCCAAAGGGCGTAGGCCGGCCGCGGCGCGCCCTTCTCGTCGAGCAGGCCGCAGTCCCGCCACGCCTTGAAGAGCTCCGGGGCCGTCCCCTGGATCTTCTCCCATAGGGCGTCGTAGTCGCGGTGGATGAAGCTGATGACGAAGACGAACCGGCGCTCGTGCGCGAGGCGGAGGAGCCTCTCGTAGTAGGCGAGCTGCCTCTCGGGACTGCCCTCGATCGTCACCCCCAGGCCGGGGAGCGGGAGGCGCTCGGCCGCGTCGTTCGTCTCCACCACCGCGCAGGGCTTCTTGAACTCGTCGAACTGCTCCAGCATCCAGTCCAGCGCCGGCAGCGCCTTTTCCCGCTCCACCAGGAACGGGTAGTAGCTTACGGCCACGAGGTCGTTGAGCGGCATGAGCTTCCGGAACTCGGAGAGCATCCCGCCCTGGCGCTTGACGAGGTTGTGGAGGGTGAAGGACGCGAAGACGGGGAGCTTCGGGTGGTCCTTCTTCAGCTCCTCGTAGACGAACCGGTGGAGCTCCGCATAGGCCCGCCACGCGGCCGGGGCGTGGGAGTAGATCTCGTTCACCTCGATCCCGATGGCCAGGAAGTCGGGCTTGAAGAACCGGATGCCCTCGCGGCAGTAATGGAGATAGGCCTTCTTGACCCGCGGATCGTCGTACGGCTTCCCCTTGATCTCCGCCGGGAGGGGCGCCGCCTTCTCCGCGGCCTTGAGGTCGCCTCGGCCGGGCGAGACGGCCAGGTAGACCTGCGCCCCCTCCGGGACCATGGACCGCTTGCCTTCCCACTCCTTGACCATCTCCGGGGGAAGGGGCCGGCCGGCCAGCGACTCGGCCCACGGGACCCCCTCGATGTGGTGCGCCACGATGTCGGCGTTCCGGTGGACGAACTCCCGCGTCTCGAGGAAGGCCTCCGCGCTCAGGTCGTGCGGGAAGGCCGTGAAACCCATCCGGAAGGGGCGCTTCCCGGGGAGGTCCTGTCCCTGGAGGGGCGCCAGCAGCATGATGACGGTGAGGAGTTCCACTGAGGCTGTCTACAGCCGGGGCCGCGCCGGGAGTTTCGCTATTCGATGTCCTTCATGTGCCGCCGATCCCTCCTCATCGCGCGGATCAGCGATCCGGAATAGGGCCTGGCCACGGAGTCAGGATAGCATCCCCGTCGCGGGCGAAAAAGGCCTCCTTGGCCCGGAGACGCGTCACGTCCCGATCTTCACGGCCGCCTTGCCTTCGGCCTTCTTCAGGTCGACTTCGACCCGCTTGCCGCCGGACTCCACCGCGTGCCTCCCGAAGAAGGCCGGCACCTCGCACCTTCCGCCCGCGTCGGCCTTCCCCTCGAAGGCCGTCCACCACTCCTTGAAGACGAGGTTCCGGTAGGCCTCGGCGTCGGGCTTGGGGGTGAAGTCCCGCCTCCAGGGGGCCGCCGGGGGCCGCCAGTGGGCGCCCTCCCAGAAGCCCCACATCAGGATGCCCTCCACCGCCGGGTGGGCGAAGGAGACGCGGTAGACGGTCTCGAGCGTCTCCACCCTCCGCTGGTCGTCCGGGCTGTTCACGTCGAACTCGGTGATCTTGATCGGCAGTTTGAAGCGGGCCAGGTGGTCGAGCGCGGCGCGGACGTGCCAGCCGTCCACGCGGCCTCCGCCGAAGTGCGCCTGGTCGCCGATCCCGCCCACCGGGACGCCCTGGTCGAGGAGCGCCTTGATGTGCTCGACGTACTTCAGCGCCTCGTTCCCGGACATGATGTTGTAGTCGTTCACGTAGAGGAGGGCGCCGGGGTCCGCCGCCTTGACCCAGTTGAACATCTCCTTCGTGATCCCCGGCCCGAGGCGCTTCGCGTACCAGTCGCCGTGGATCATCTCATTGTTGAGGTCGTACTCCCGGATCCGCCCCTTGAAGCGCGCGCCGACCTCCTTCCCGCGCTTCTCCAGCGCCGCCCGCAGGGCCGCGTCGTCGAGCTTCTTGATCCAGGGGTTGACGAACTGCTCGATCCCCCAGTAGACGCAGTGGCCGCGCATCGTGATCCCGTTCTCCTCGCACCACGACAGGACGCGCTCGGCGTCGTCGTAGTTCAGCCGGCCCGCCTCGCGCTCGATGTGGTACCACTTCAGGGCGTTCTCGTGGACGGCGTGGTTGAAGTTCTCCTTGAGGATCTTGAGGTATTTCTCTTTCACGTCAGGGGCGGCGTTCCAGAGCTGGTGGGCGATCGCCGTGCCGAAAAGGAACTCGTGGCGCAGCATGGTCACCTTGACCGCCGCGCCGGGCGCCGCCTGGACGATCAGCTTCCCCATGCGGTGCTGCCGGATGCCCTCGTCGCAGGACTCCCGGACCGAGGGGATCTTCTCGAGGAGCCGGGCGCCCTTCACGCGGAGCTCGCGGAGGTAGAGGTTCCGGTCCTCCTTGCCGGCCGAGGCGTCGTTGAGGAATTCGACGAGGACGGCGAATCGGCCCTTCTTGACGCGGGCCTTCGCGGCATAGTCCTTGAAGTCCGCCGAGGCCACGGAAAAGGGCGGGCCCACGGGATCCTCGCCGGACTCGGTGCGGAGCCACCAGCGGGCGAGCGTCCAGATCCCCTGGCAGGAGGACCCGGCCGCCGTGGCGGCCAGCTCGACCTCGCCGTCCTGGGCGGCCTCGAACCAGTCCCCCATCGCGCCGTTGCTCCAGAGGTTCCACCCGCCGCCCTCGGTCGCCCGGCCGGGGCCGGCGAGGCGCAGTTTGTCGGCGGGGATGGCGGTCGTGTCGGCGGCCTGCAGGAGCAGGACCAGCGCGGCGGCCAGGTTCGCGGCGTTCATGGGTCTTGCCTCCGGGATTGAAGATCGCCTACACGTATTACACGCGAGAGAGCCTGGTTCCCTTTTCCGGATCGTGTAACATTGAGGCGGCGGGAGCACCCCCCCTCAGAGGGCAGTCGCCATGTTCTGGATCGCGGCCTTCCTGGCTTGCGCGCAGGGGACCGAGGTCAAGCTCGGCCCCGGCGGCGATATCCCCCAGGCGATCAAACAGGCCGGGCCGGGCGGCGTGGTGACGCTCGCGGCCGGCACCTACACTCCCGGCCAGATCGCCGTGGACGCCTCGGCCGCCGGGGGGACCCTGCGGTCGAAGCCCGGCGAGCGGGCCCGACTCGACTTCGGGGGCCGCGGCGGCTTCTACCTCACGGCCGAGAAGTACACCCTCAAGGACCTCGACATCCTCAACGCCCAGAACTTCGCCGTCGACATCGACGCCTCGAACTGCACCGTGGACGGTTGCCGGCTTCTGGGGAGCGGCGGCGACGCGATCAAGCTCTCCCCCGGCCCCTGGCAGTCCAGGCGCTACCACCGCGGGGCCACGATCGTCGGCTGCGAGATCGGCGGGAACAGGCAGTTCGAGGGGATCGATTGCGTGGGGCACGACGACGTCCGCGTCCTCCACTGCTACATCCACGACACGCCGGGCTGGGGGGTGTACCTCAAGGGCGGCGCGTCGAGGGGGCTCGTCGAGGGCTGCGTCTTCGAGCGCTGCGGGAACCTCGCGAACAACCCGGCCGGCGGCGCCTGCCTGGGCGAGCACACCGGGCCCGACGCGGTGATGACGAACAAGCACGGCGAGCCGTGGGAAAGCGTGGACAGCACCGTCCGGAACTGCCTCTTCATCGACACCTACAGCGCCGCCCTGGCCGCCTGGTGCGCCCGCGGGGCGAAGTTCCAGAACAACACCATCGTCAACGCGGCCACGCGGGACCGCGCGGCCATCATCGTCCTCAACAACCACAACCTGCCCTGCAAGGACGTGACCTTCGTCAACAACATCGTGGTGGGCTCGAAGGAAGGCGGCCGCCCCCTGGTCTGGATCTACGCCAACGGCGCCTCCGGAGGCCTCGTCTTCGAGAACAACGTCTACTTCGGGGGCAACGGCAGGTTCTGGAACCAGCAGGCCGGGGGCCCCGTGGACTTCGAGGCATGGAAGGCCTCCGGGCAGGACAAGAACAGCCTCCTCGTCGATCCGAAGCTCGACGAGACCTTCCGCCTGACGGCCGACAGCCCGTGCCTCGGCAAGGGGAAGGTCCTCCAGGGATTCACGGTCGACATCGACGGCGGCAAGCGCAACGGCGAGTGGGACATCGGCGCCGACGAGTCCGGCGCGGGGACGCCGAGGGCCTACCTCGGGCGCCCGGAACGGCGATGACCGGAAGTCCCTCGGGGCGCCTCCCGCCGGAGTATTAATTACAGGGCGGCACGGCCCGTCCCACGAAAGGAGCTCCCTGCATGGTGCGGACGGGATGGCCGGGTCTCGCGATCCTCGTTTCCCTCCTGGGCGCGGGCCAGGACCCGGACGCCGTCCGCCGCTACGTCTTCGACGGGACATCGGCCGACCCCATTCCCAACCTCGCGGGCGACAGGGCCGAGCCTCTCGTCTTCGCCATGGAGGCCGCCCCCGGCGCCCCCAAGGACGAGTTCCGGCGCGTCGAGGGCCGCCGCCCGGGAAAGAAGGCCGTGCGGCTGGACCAGGGGTACTTCCACGCCAAGGCCGCCGAGGTGACCGCGAAAGGATTCACCGCCGCCCTCTGGTTCCGCAAGCAGGGGCCCGGGGCGCACCGCGGAAACTCCGGCGCGACCAACGGCACCCTCGTTTCGGCGGGCAGCGGCTATTGGGACGGCTGGCGGGTCACGACGGCGTGGCCGTCCCGCCAGATCGGCTTCGAGATCGGCCGGCCGAAGCCCTCCCATTCCGTGGGCATCCAGACCGGGGCCGTGGCCGACGGCGCGTGGCACCACCTCGCCGCCTGCTGGGATGGCCGGACGATGACCCTCTATGTGGACGGGGACGCGGCCGCGGTGTACGCGTCGCCCGTGGCGCCAGCGCGGCAGAGCGTCGTGCAGGGCCGCAGTGTAGCCAGCAGCGCAGACAAATGCAGTCCCGTTTCCACAAGTGGAGCCAG
>CAYNDR010000200.1:0-783 GCA_964395295.1 uncultured Planctomycetales bacterium | reverse complement strand
GGCGGCCGGTTCCGCGTGGGCTACGCGAACGCCGGGTTCGGCTCCGCCGTCCTCGACGTCGACGAGGTGGTCCTCTACGGCCGCGCCCTCTCGGCGGAGGAAGTCTTCCTCGACGCCAACTCCTCCGGGGGACGCCCGGAGGGGCTCGCGGCGCGCCTCGCGGCGGTCCACGCGGCCGCCGCGAAGAAGGATCTCGCCGGGGCCGAGGCCGCCCTCGCGGCCATGCTCGCGACGCCCGGCCTGTCCCCGGAGCTCGCCGCGGCCCTGCGCCTGAAGAGGGCGGACGTCCTCCGCCGCCAGGGGAAGACGTCCGCCGCGGCCGCGGTGTACGCGGCGCTTCTGGAGCCCGGCACGCCCGAGCGCGCCGCGGCACAGGCGATGGAGCGCCTGCGGGAGCTGATCCTCGAAGGCGAGGCGGCGTCGATCCCCCGCGCCGCGGCCGACCGGCTCCTCCCCGCCCTCACCCCGGCCGAGAAGTTCTCCCTGCGGCTGGGGCGGGGCCACGCCCTCGCGGCGGGGGGGGACCTTCCCGGCGCGCGCGCCGAGTACGCGGCGGCGGCCGCCGACGCGGCGCCCGCGGGGAAGAGCCTCGCCCTCCTGTGCGCCGGCCGCGCCCTCGCCCGCGCGAAGGACTTCGCCGGGGCGAAGGCCGAGTACGCGAAGGCCAAGGCCGTCCCCGGCGCCCCCCGCCATTGCGCCTGGGAAGCCGACGAGCGGACCCGCGAGGCGGATCGGCTCCAGGCGGGCCTCCCCGCGCGCGATCCGCAGGACGGCCGCCTCACC
>CAYNDR010000199.1:10500-12078 GCA_964395295.1 uncultured Planctomycetales bacterium | reverse complement strand
CCTGACGGCCTCCTCCCGGGCCAGGATGGCGCGGGCCACCCACCAGCGGCCGTAGACCCGGGCGAATTCGGGGAAGACCTGGAAGACGACGCCCGCGAAGCGCAGGGCGTCGAGGGCGCGGGCGGTGGCCTCGAAGAGGCGGTCGTCGTCCGGGTCCAGGACCACGAGGGGGACGTTCTCGAAGGACTCCAGGAGGTCCCGGCGCTTCCGCCGGAGGTCCTCCAGGCCGCCCTCGACGAGGAGGGCCTGGCAGTCGACCAGGAAGCCCCGGGGCTCCGTTTCCAGGCAGAGCATGATCTTGACGGTGGACTGGACGATCTGGTCGCGGCGCTGGGGGAGGCCGAGGATCTCGGCCACGGCGGAAAGCGCTTCTTCCTGGCTGCGGATGTACACGGCGCGCCTCCATCGCACCGCCCGCAATTATTATAACCCATGCCTAATGGATAGCAAGCATCAAAGATGCCTGCCCGCGGCGGCGCGCTCAGGCCTGGAGGGCGGGGAAGGCGGGCGGCGTCTGGCCGAGGGGGACGCGATCGAGCTGGCGGAGGATCCGGCCGGGATCGAGCAGGAGCTGTTCCCAGCAGGCCCGGCAGACCGGGCTCTCCTTCTCCTCCAGGCGCGCGTAGCAGTCGTCCCCGGAGGCCGGCCCGCGGCAGAGACGGCACGTTCGGTCCATGAGGGCGCCCCCTCCCGCGCAAATCCCGATCCGCTCCATGGCCATGAGGAGTAAATAATATGTAGAACCGCAGGCAAAGTCCAGGCAAATTCCGCCCGCTGGGGGGGGCGCATGGAACTCCTTGACGTCTCCGGGGGCCGGAAGTAGCCTCGCGCCTGTGATCTCCTACGTCGAGGACCTGAAGAAGCACGTGGGGCAGGAGGTCGTCCTCCGCGGCTGGCTCTACAACCGGCGCGTCAAGGGGAAGATCGCCTTCCTCCTGGTGCGGGACGGCACCGGCATCGTCCAGTGCGTGGCGGTGCGCGCCGAACTGGGGGACGAGAGGTTCGGGATCTGCGAGCGCCTCCCGCACGAGAGCTCGGTGGAGGTCTCGGGATCGGTCCGGGCGGACGAGCGCTCGCCGGGGGGCGTGGAGGTCGGGCTCAAGGACATCCGCGTCGTGGCCGAGGCGGCCCCGGACTACCCCATCCAGATCCAGGACGTGGTCCCCGAGATCGGCTTCCTGATGCGGAACCGCCACCTGTGGCTGAGGTCGCGGAAGCAGGTGGCGCTCCTGCGGCTCCGGGCGGAGGTGATCCGGTCCATCCGCGACTTCCTCGACTCGCGCGGCTTCGTCTGCATGGACTCGCCGATCCTGACCCCGGCGGCCTGCGAGGGGACGACCTCGCTCTTCCCGGTGGAGTACTTCGGGGACAAGGCGTACCTCACCCAGAGCGGCCAGCTCTACGCCGAGGCCGGGGCGATGGCGCTCGGGCGGGTCTACTGCTTCGGGCCCACCTTCCGGGCGGAGAAGTCCAAGACCCGCAAGCACCTCACGGAGTTCTGGATGGTCGAGCCCGAGGCGGCCTTCCTGGAGCTGGACGGTCTGATGGAGCTGGCGGAGCAGTTCGTCTCCTCGATCG
>CAYNDR010000199.1:4968-10490 GCA_964395295.1 uncultured Planctomycetales bacterium | reverse complement strand
TCGTGGCGCGGTGCCTGGACCGCCGGAAGGAGGAGCTGAAGGCCCTGGAGCGGGACACGAAGCCGCTCGAGACGGTCGTGCCGCCGTTCCCGAGGGTGCACTACGACGACGCGGTCGGGAAGGTGAACGCGGCGGGCGTGGAGATGAAATGGGGCGACGACTTCGGGGCCCCGCAGGAGGAGGCCCTGGCGAAGGGGAGCGACCGGCCCGTGATGGTCCACCGGTTCCCCTCGGAGATCAAGGCCTTCTACATGCAGCCCGATCCCGCGGATCCCAAGCACGCCCTCTGCGTGGACATGATCGCGCCGGAGGGATACGGGGAGATCATCGGCGGCTCCCAGCGCGTCCACGACTACCAGCTCCTCGATGATCGCATCCGCCAGCACAAGCTCCCGCGCGAGGCCTTCGAGTGGTACCTGGACCTCCGCAAGTACGGCACGGTGCCCCACGCCGGCTTCGGCCTGGGCATCGAGCGGACGGTGGCCTGGATCGCGGGGACCGAGCACATCCGCGAGTGCATCCCCTTCCCGCGGATGCTGTACAAGATGTATCCGTGACGACAAAACCCACCGTCCATTTTGTCGCATGAGCGGCATCTACGTCCACGTGCCTTTCTGCCGGAAGCGGTGCCCCTACTGCGCGTTCGTCCTCATGGAGTCGGACGGCTCGCTCCACGAGCGGTTCGTCGAGAAGGTGTGCCGGGAGCTCCGGCGGGAGCCCCGGAATCCACGGACGCTCTACTTCGGGGGAGGGACTCCCTCGCTCCTCTCCGCGGACCAGATCGGGCGGCTCGTGGAGGCCGCGGGCGGGCGGCCGGGGGAGGTGACCGTCGAGTGCAATCCCGACGGCCTGCGGCTCGACGGACTGCGGGCGGCGGGGGTCAACCGGATCACGCTCGGGATCCAGGCCCTGGACGACGGGCTCCTCCGCTTCCTGGGGCGAACCCACGACGCGGAGACCGCCCGCCGGGCCTGGCGGGAGGCGAGCCGCGCCTTCGACAACATCTGCGTGGACCTCATCTTCGGCCTCCCCGGGCAGACGGTCGAGGGCTGGCGGCAGACGCTCGAGGAAGTGCGATCCTGGGGGCCGGCGCACGTCTCGCTCTACGGGCTCACCTACGAGCCGGGCACCCCGTTCGGGAAGATCCCCGACCGGCCGGCCGAGGAGACCGAGCGGGCCATGTACGAAGCGGCCATGGACCTGCTGGCGGACTACCGCCACTACGAGATCTCGAACTTCGCGCGGCCCGGCTTCGAGTCGAGGCACAACTGGGACTGCTGGACGGGGGTGCCTTACCTGGGTTTCGGGCCGGGGGCGCACAGCTACGCCTCGCCGGAGCGCTGGTGGAACGTCTCGAACACGCGGGAATACCTGGAACGCGAGGACGTGGTGATGCGCCGCGAGACGCTCACGCCGGAGCAGGTCCGGATCGAGCGGATCTTCCTGGGGCTCCGGACGGACCGGGGGGTGGATCTGGACCGGATCCCCGAGGGCCTGGAGCCTTGCCTGGAGCGGGCGGGCGGCCGCGTACGGCTCACGCGGGCGGGGAAATGCGTGGCGGATTCGGTCATCCAGAAGCTGTTGTAGAGCCGGGTGACGATTCCTGGCACAAAAGGCGCTCCCCGTGGCACACTATCAGGGGCGAGCCGGAGAGGAGGCTCGGGATGAATCGGGTGAGAGGCGCAGGGATCTTCCTTCTCGCGGCGGGCCTGCCGGCGCTGGCCCAGACCCAGCCCGACGTGGGCCCCGGCGTCCAGGTCTTCCCCCCGGACAATCCCTGGAACTGGGACATCAGCGGCCACGCCGTCCATCCCAGCTCGGCGGCATACGTGAGTTCGATGGGCGCCTCGACGCTCCTTCGCGATGATCCCTCGTTCCACATCACCGTCGTGGGGGCCCTGCAGGCGAACGTCACCGTCACGTTCACCGGCTACCCGGACGAGAGCGATCCCGGGCCGGGTTTCGGGTCGCCGCCGGGAGGGGCGGCATCCGGCAGTTATCCGATCCCGCCCGGCGCGCAAATCGAGGCCAGCGGCGACGCACATGTCCTGGTGGTCAACACCGGCACGAAGCTCCTCTACGAGACCTACCAGACGGTCGCCGGCCCCCCATGGAGCGCCGCCTGCGGGGCGGTCTTCGACCTCGACTCCAACGCCCTGAGGCCGGACGGCTGGACGTCGTCCGACGCCGCGGGGCTCCCCATCTTCCCGGGGCTCCTCCGCTACGAGGAGGTGGCCGCCGGCTCGATCCCGCATGCCCTCCGGGTCACCGCCTCGTCGACCCAGGACACCTACCTCTACCCGGCGCGCCACCAGGCGGGTTCCGCGAACGCGAACCTCCCTCCCATGGGGCTCCGCCTCCGGCTCAAGGCAGGCTACGACATCTCCGGCTACACCGGCGCCGCGCGCGTGGTCCTGGAGGCGCTCAAGAAGCACGGCCTGATCGTGGCGGACAACGGCTCCAGCTGGTACATCTCCTCCACGGTCGACAGCCGCTGGGCCTCGATCAACATCACGGCCATCCGGAACGTCCCCGGCAACGCGTTCGAGGCGGTCGTGACCGTGGACGCGGGCGGCAATCCGATCCCGCCGGCCGGGGGCGGCGGCGGGGGAGGGGGCGGCCACGGCGGATGTGGCGCGGTCGGCGCGGAGGCGCTCCTGGCGCTCTGGGTCCTCGCCCGGCTCCGGGCCCGTCACTCGCCTTCGCCTGGAAATCCCACGGCTTGCCGTGGAGAGGAAGGGCGTCCTAAAGAAGAATAGCAGGACAAGGCTGTGGCTTCGGCGGGGAGGTTGTCACTCGTAGCGCAGGGCCTCGATCGGATCCATCTCCGCCGCCTTCTTGGCGGGGTAGACCCCGAAGAAAAGGCCCACCGCCACGGCGAAGCCAAGGCTCACCGCGATCGTCCAGGGCCGGATGAGGACGGGGAGCGCCGGGACGATCGCGTGGACCAGGAGCGCCAGGCCCACGCCCGTGAGCGCCCCCAGCACGCCGCCCAGGATCGAGAGCGTGAGGCTCTCCACGAGGAACTGCCCCAGGATCGCGGCCTTGGTGGCCCCCACGGCCTTGCGGATCCCGATCTCGCGCGTCTTCTCGCCCACCGCCACCAGCATGATGTTCATGATCCCGATCCCGCCCACCAGGAGCGAGATCGCGGCGATCCCGGCCAGCGAGTAGGTCAGCACGTTCAGGATGCCCTCGAAGGCCTCGATCATCACGCGCTGGTCGGTGATCGTGAAGTCCTCGTACCCGTTGTGCCGGCGCTTGAGGGTCTCCCGGGCCTGTTCCTTGGCCGGGTCGAGCAGGTTCGCGCTCCGGGTCTGGATGAGGACCTCGAAGAGGTTGTCGGTGTTGAACAGCTCCTCGGCCGCCTTGACCGGGACGAAGAGGATGTCGTCGATGTCGAACCCCAGGCTGTAGCCCTTGCGCTCCATGATGCCGATCACGCGGTAGGGGGCGCCGCCGACCTTGAGCCAGCGGCCCAGCGGGCTGTCGGAGCCGGGGAAGAGGTCGTCGGCCACCTTGCGCCCCAGGACGCAGACGCGCTTCTCGCCCTGGCCCGCCTCGCGGGGGAGGAACTGGCCCACCTCGACGTAGAAGTTGCGGATCTCCTGGATCTCGTGGGTGGTGCCGATGATCGTGGTCCTTGAACGGACGCGGTTCTCGTGCTTGATGCTGGTGGCGGCCAGGATCACCGGGCAGACCAGGTTCGCGGCGGGACAGCGGAGGCGGATCGCCTCGGCGTCGCCGACCGTGAGCTTGTGGGTGGAGCCGAGCCCCGTGATGGGCATCCCGCCGCTCGTCTGGGACGCGCCGGGGGTGACGATGAGGACGTTGGTCCCCAGCCCGGCGAACTGGTCGGTGACGTACTTCTTGGCCCCCTCGCCGATCGAGACGAGCGTGACCACGGAGAAGACTCCGATGATGACGCCGAGCATCGTCAGGAACGAGCGGAGCGGATTGGCCCGCACGTTCTCCAGCGCGTCCGCGATCCCGTCGAGAGTCCCCATGTCCCTACCGGTCTTCCACGATCTCCCCGTCGACCAGCTTCACCTGGCGCCTGCAGCGGCCGGCCAGCGCCATGTCGTGCGTGACGAGGAGGACGGTGATCCCCTTCCGGGCGTTCAGGTCCTCGATGAGCCCGACGATCTCGATGCCCGAGCGGGTGTCGAGGTTGCCGGTGGGCTCGTCGGCCAGGAGGATGGAGGGCTCGTTGACGAGCGCCCGGGCGATGGCCACGCGCTGTTTCTCGCCCCCGGAGAGCTCCGAGGGGCGGTGGAGGGCGCGTTCGGCCAGGCCCACGGACGCCAGCGCCGCCCCCGCCCGCCGGCGGCGCTCGGACCTCCCCGCGCCCGCGTAAGAGAGCGGCAGTTCCACGTTCTTGCGGGCCGAGTAGCGGGGCATCAGGTTGAAGGACTGGAAGACGAATCCGATCCTGCGGTTGCGGGCCTGCGCCAGGCCGTAGTCGTCGAGCTCCTGGATCGGCGCGCCCTCCAGGGCGTAGCCGCCGGAAGTGGGCCGGTCCAGGCACCCGAGGATGTGGAGGAGGGTGGACTTGCCCGAGCCGGAGGGGCCCGTGACGGCGATGTACTCGCCCCGCCGGACGGAGAGGGAGACCCCTTTCAGCGCCGCGACCTCGACGGTCCCCGTGCGGTAGACCTTGGAGACGCCCTCGAGCCGCAGGAGGTCAGCTTCCATCGGGGAGCACCGTTACCCGGGAGCCGTCCGTCACGGGGGCCTCCCGGTCGTCCCGGAGGGGCACGATCACGGCGTCGGACGGCCCCAGGCCTTCCACGATCTCGGTCGCCTCCCAGTTGGAGAGGCCGGCCTTGACGGGGCGGCGCACGGCCCGGCCGCCCTCGGCCACGTAGACGAACTTGCCGCGGCCCTCCCGGTCGTCGCGCACGAGGTGGGTGGGGAGGCACAGGACGTCCTCGCGCGCCCGGACGATGACCTCGATGTTGGCCGACATCCCGGCCTTGACGTTCTCCGGCATCCCCGGGACGCGGATCTTGATGTCGACCGTGCGGTTGTTGTGCTGGTCCGCGGAGGCCGCCGGCGTGATCTCGTGGACCTCGCCCATGAACTTCTCGGCTCGGTAGGCGTCGAAGGTCACCCGCACGGGAAGGCCCAGGGCCAGGCGGCCCATGTCCACCTCGTCGAGCGGGGCGCGCACCAGCAGGGGCCCCGCGCTGTGGAGGGTGAAGAGGAGCTTCCCCGGGATGACGGACTCGCCCTCCTCGCTGTGGAGCTTGACCACGACGCCCTCGAAGGGGGCGGCGATCCGGGCCTTCTTGAGACGGAGGTCGATGACCTGCATCTGGGCCTCGAGCGTCTGGATCGACCGGCGGAGGATCTCCTCGAACTTGGCGGCGATCTCGAGGTCGCGCTCCAGGCGTTCCACGTCGCCCTTGGGGACGTCCACCTTGCGGTAGCGCTCCAGGTCCTCCGAGCCCCTCACCTTCTGGACAGCGGCCGGCGCCACGCGCGGGGCGCCCGTAGGCGCGGAAGGCTGCAAAGAAGAC
>CAYNDR010000199.1:0-4958 GCA_964395295.1 uncultured Planctomycetales bacterium | reverse complement strand
GACGGCGGCCTGCTCCAGGCGCGTGCGGGAAGTGGGGATCTCGCGGACGGTGACCTCGCGCTCGGCGTCGATGTCGCGCGAGTCCAGCTCCACGATGACCTGGCCGGCGGCCGCGGGGCCCTGGCGGACGGGGATGCGGAGGATCTTGCCGGAGATCTCCGAGGCCACCACGGCGGTCATCCCGGGCTCCACCGTGCCCACGGAGTTCGAGGTGACGATCTCCTCCACGCGCCCCGCGGAGGGGCGGAGGACCCTGACGCGGACGGGGCGGCCGCCGTTGAAGGCGGCCGCCGCGGCGATCCCCAAGGCCGCCAGGATGAAGAAGAGGAGGAACCAGCTTTTCCGGCGTTTCACGGCGGACGCCATTCTAGCAATTGGACCGGCGGGCGCAATCCGGCGTTTCCGGGTTACCTCAGCCGGACGGACAGGTTGACCTGGAGGTCCTTCCGGGCGAGGTTGTCCCCGCGGATGAGGACGTGGACGAAGGCCTCGCCGCGCCAGTGCTCCAGGGCCTGCGATTCGATGAAGGCGGGGACCTTCTGGCCCTGGAATTCGCAGGCCTTGAGTTCGGCATAGGCCTTGCGGGTATCGGGGGGGCAGGGGGCCCGGAGGTAGATCCTCTGCTTGAGGCCCAGGAAGGGATCGGTGAAGAAGGGCGCGCAGTCGGGGGAGACCACCCGCCAGCGGAGGTGGCGCACCGGGCGGCCCTTGTCGTCCTCCGCGTCCACGGGGCCGTCCTGGGAGAGGGGGCCGACCGTGGGGCGGGCGAAGGGCTGGAGCACCGGGTCGCCGTAGAGGACGCGCGTCAGGGCCATGAAGGCGGGGTTGTCGTGGCCGGTGGGGGCGGTGCGGCCGTCGACGAAGCGGCCCACGACGGGGGAGGCGTAGCCCGAGGAGAGGGCCGCCAGGTCGTAGGTGCGCTTCATGGCCTCGCCGAGGGGGGCGTCGTAGAGGATCGCGCCGGCCCATTCGAAGGCGGTCAGGCCCGGGTCGGTCCGGTGGAGGGGGGCGAAGAGGGCGGGGGCGCCCGCGGCGAGGACCGCCTGGGCGAAGGAGCGGTCCGGGGGGATGGGGCGCCGGGCGATGCCGTCCCCGAGGGTCTCGAAGGCGGCGCCGGCGGCCCCGGTATAGGAGGCGCCGGAGAAGACGGCGACGTTGTCGAGTTTCAGGAGCCGGACCTCTTCCAGGGGGAGGCCCCGGGGGCCCTCGGGGGATCCCTCGCCGTCGAGGACGAGGAAGTCGGTCTCCTGGAGGTCGGGGGTGTGCTTGTGGAGGAACTCCATGTCCCCGGCCTTGACGGAGATCAGGCGGCAGGGGAGGCGCGTGGCCCAGTCGAGGTCGGCCCTGGAGGACCGGGACTCGGCCGCGCCGGGCTCGAGGTGCGTGAGGCGGTAGAGGCGCCTGTCGATCTTGGCGTCGGCGCCCCGGACGGTCTGCATCTGGCGTTCGAGGAAGGCGGGATCGCGGGCGAGGAAGTAGCCCCAGGCGAAGTCGGGGAAGGGGTCGGCGTCGAGGCGGCAGGACAGCTCGAACAGGGTGAGCTGGAAGTTGGCGTCCAGCTCCTCGGGGCGGATCATCACGGCCACGAAGGAGGGCTGGAGGCCGCGGAGCCTCGAGAGGACCGCGGAGGCGTCGCGGTCGAGGCTGGTGAAGTCCACGATCGTTCCGTAGCGGTGCCGGGCCAGCCACTCGGCGGAGCGGTACATGGGGCTCCCGGGGGGGATGCTGGTGAGGACGGCGTAGCGGGGGACGATCTCGGCGTATCGCGCGGGCCCGCAGGAGGCGGCGAGGGCCGCGAGGAGGAGCAGGGATCGTTTCATGGCGGCTATCTCACCACAAAGGCGGGGGGAGGACAAAGCAAAAAACGAATCAAGAATGGCGAATCTCGAATCACGGGGCCGTCCCCCGGGGGAGCTGGGGGGGGCGGAGGCGCCGGCTATTTCTTGGAGGCGACCTTCTGCTTTTTGGAGACCACGGTGGGGGGCTTGGGCGGCACCCAGTGGGACTCCTTGACGAGCACGATCCCGCCGGTGGGGCCGGGGACGGCGCCGTAGACGGCGAGGAGATTTTTTTCCTTGTTGATCCGGACGACTTCGAGGTTCCGGGAGGTGACCTGTTCCACGCCCCAGTGGCCGGCCATGCGCTTGCCGGGGTAGACGCCCTGGGAGATGGAGTGCTGGCGGCCGAGGGAGCCGGGGGCCCGCTCGCGGTCGGACTGCCCGTGGGTGGCGGGGAGGCCGTGGAAGCCCCACCGGCGGACCACGCCCATGAAGCCGCGGCCCTTGGAGGTGCCGATGACGTCGACCTTCTTCATCTTCTCGAAGATGTCCACGGAGATCGTGTCGCCGACCTTGAGGGCTTCCTTCTCGTCCCAGGGGATTTCGCGGAGGACCTCGGGGGCCTCCTTGGCCTCCTTGATGGCGCGGTCCAGGCTCTTGCGGCGCTCCTCGGGCTTGGCCTCGGCCTTGGGGGTGAGGTGGCCCATGACGGCGCGCGAGACGTTCTTGGGGCGGCGCTTCCCGAAGGCGATCTGGAGGGCGGAGTACCCGTCCCTGGCCTTGGTCTTGAGCTGGGTGACGGTGCAGGGGCCTGCCTGGATGACGGTGACGGAGAAGCAACGCCCCTTCTCGTCGTACGTCTGGGACATGCCGAGCTTGCGCCCGATGAGTCGGGTGACCATGGCCAATCCCCCCGGCGGCGGCAACGGACAGACTATCCCCGGCCTGGGGACGTCGATCGCCCGAGGGGTGTGAGTCGGGAAGGGGGCTTTCGCCCGCTGATGACCCGTCCAGCGCCGCAGGTTTGGTGCAACAATATGTGCGGACAAGCCGAACGGCCGATTAGTACCGGTAAGCTGAGAGCCTCGCGGCTCGTACACACCCGGCCTATCAAACTCGTGGTCTTCGAGTGGCCTTCTGGGATACCTCATCTAGGGGGCGGCTTCCCGCTTAGATGCCTTCAGCGGTTATCCGTTCCGTCCATAGCTACGCTGCGATTACCGCTAGCGCGATAGCAGCCACACCAGAGGGACGTCCACCCTGATCCTCTCGTACTAAGGGCAGCTCCCCGCAAGTATCCTCCGCCCACCACAGATAGGGACCGACCTGGCTCACGCCGGTCTGAACCCAGCTCACGTACCGCTATTGATCGGCGAACAGCCGAACCCTTGGGACCTTCTCCAGCCCCAGGATGCGATGAGCCGACATCGAGGTGCCAAACCGCGTCGTCGATGTGGACTCTTGGACGCGATAAGCCTGTTATCCCCGGAGTACCTTTTGTCCGTTGAGCGATGGCCCTTCCATTCGGAACCACCGGATCACTAGGCCCTGCTTTCACATCTGCTCGACTCGATCGGTCTCGCAGTTGAGCACCCATCTGCCCTTGCGCTCCGCACGCGATTGCCAACCGCGTTGAGGGTGCCTTAGGACTCCTCCGTTACTCTTTAGGAGGATTCCGCCCCAGAAAAACTGCCCGCCTAGCACTGTCCCCAGCCCGGATTCACGGGACTTGGTTAGGATTCTAACCAGCCAAGAGAGGTATTTCACCGTCGACTCGTACCAGGCCGGAGCCCGGTCTTCAGAGTCTCCCTCCTATCCTACGCAAGGCAAGCCAAAACCCAATACTAGGGCTGCAGTAAAGGTTCACGGGGTCTTTCCGTCTTGTGGCGGGTAGGCGGCATCTTCACCGCCGTTTCTATTTCGCCGAGTACCAGTTGGAGACAATGGCCAAGTGATTACGCTATTCATGCGCGTCGGAACTTACCCGACAAGGAACTTCGCTACCTTAGGCGATCGGATCCGCATCGCTGCGGAGATCGGACTGGCTCTTGAGACCGTGCGCGTTAAGACGGGATCGACGGATGCAAAGCGCACTTGGCGTCAACGTAGACTTCAAGCCCTGGGCGGGAACGGTTTATCGCACGGCTCTCCGGCGTACAGTCTCTGAGGATCCCGCGCTTTCGCACGGTTTCCTGCTGATTGTCCGCACCCCTCACATTGTCACCCGAAAGGGTAGTGGGGGATACACGGGTTTTCCAGCATACAGCCGGATTTAATGAGGGCCCTGAAGTTGACCCTCATAGTTAGGGCCGCCATTCACTGGGGCTTCGGTTAGGAGCTTTGCCTTGCGGCTGACCCCACCCCTTAACCTTCCAGTATTGGGCAAGCGTCGGTCTGCATATATCGTCTTACTTGACTTCGCGCAGACCTGTGTTTTTGATAAACAGTTCCCCAGCCCGCTTTGCTGTGACTCCCGGCCGCTTCGGATGCAAGACCCTACACGACCAAGAGCACCCCTTCTTCCGAAGTTACGGGGCTAGTCTGTCTAGTTCCTTCAACTGGTTTCACTCGCGCGCCTTAGGATACGCTCCTCGCCTACCTGTGTCGGTTTTAGTACGGTCGCCTGGATTCGTCCCGCCGAGGATTTTCTCGTGAGCATGACATCGGCCGCTTCCCCTTCATTTCTTCCGGGTCGCCACGACCCTCAGCGTTGAATGGGGCACCGGATTTTCCAGGCACCCCCGCCTACGGCCGCGGACGCGCATTTCTGACCGCGCGACGGCGTAGCCTCCTCCACCCCCCCATGCGGTAATAACCTCTTCCAGGCGGCTGGCGAATATTAACGCCATTCCCATCAGGTACGCCTTTTGGCCTCCCCTTAGGGACCGGCTAACCCTGGGCCGATTTACGTTGCCCAGGAACCCTTAGGCTTACGGCGTGCGGGCTTCTCACCCGCATTGGCTCGCTACTGAAGTCCGGATTATCACTTCCAAACGCTCCAGCACGCCTTGCCGGCATACCTTCGCAGCTGTTTGGAACGCTCCCCTACCGCTGCCGCCGGTCAGCGACCGACGACAGCCCGCAGCTTCGGCACGGGGCTTGAGGCCCGATCATTTTCGGCGCGAAAATGCTCGACCAGTAAGCTGTTACGCACTTTTTAAATGATGGCTGCTTCTAAGC
>CAYNDR010000198.1:0-12172 GCA_964395295.1 uncultured Planctomycetales bacterium | reverse complement strand
GGTGGGCGTCTCCTCTGGGGCGAACGTCTGGGCGGCGCGGCAGATGGCGAAGTTCTTCTCCGGGAACGTCGTCACCGTCCTGCCAGACCGGGCGGAGCGGTACTTCAGCACCTCCCTGCTGTAGGGCTATTTCCCCTCTCCCTTGGGGCCGTCCAGTTCCCTGCATCGCCTACGGACCCACTCGACGATCCGGGCGCGGACGGGATCGGCGCCGGGGGCCGACATGCGGATCACGATCGAGAGGTGGTCGCGGTCCTCGGCGTCGGCGAACTCGACGCCCGCGACGGACTGCCTCCGGACGGCCGCCCTGAGGATCTCCATCGACGGGCGGACGAGGAGCGTGTCCCTCGTCTCGGTGAGGACGAGCAAAGGGCAGGCGAGCGTCTTCAGGTGGGTTACGGGGGAGGCGTCGCGGCAGACCTGGGGATCGGAGCCGAAGGCCTGGGGGAGGAAGCGGAGGAAGCCCCGGGTTTCGTCGGGCAGGGCGGGGATGAAGTAGACCCCGCTCATGGGGACGGCGCCCTTCAGGGCCCCGGCGGGGAGGCCGGCGTCGTTGAGGTATTTGGGATCGGCCGCCAGGAGCGCGGAGAGGTGCCCGCCGGCCGAGTGGCCCATGAGGAAGAGGCGCTCGGGATCGCCCCCGTGCCTGGCGATGTTGGCGTGGATCCAGGCGAAGGCGCGCGCGGCGTCGCGGGCGTGCTCGGGGTGCTTCACGGCGGGGGAGAGCCGGTAGCTGATCGCGGCGAGGCTGATCCCCTCCTCGGCGAAGCGCTTCCCCAGCTGGTCGTACAGCTTGCGGTCGCCTTCCTTCCAGGCCCCGCCGTGGATCCAGACGATCGCGGGGAACTTCCGGCCCTCCGGGGGCAGGAAGAGGTTGAGCCGGTGCTTCACGGGGTCCGCGTCCGGGCCTTCATGGTAGGCCAGGTCCCGGGACTCCCGGACGCCCGCCGCCTGGAGGAGGGCCGGGAGGAGGAAGGCGAGGGTCCGAATCATCGCTGATATTCTATCCCGCCGGCAGGGTGACGGGAAGGCCGGTTCGCTCCCTCCGGCCTTGACCGGCAGGCTGGCCTTGTGTTCTCCCGGGGGCCCCTCTATAATTCTCGAATGGGGCGTCCCATGTTGAAGTATACGTATCGCGAATACTGCACCCTGCCCGAAGGGTCCCGCTACCAGCTCATCGAGGGGGATCTGATCGTGAGTCCTGCACCCTCCCGAAGGCACCAGGAGATCGTAAAGCGCATTTTCCTGGCCCTCTGCACCTTCGTGGAGCCGCAGAGGCTCGGCAAGGTCTACGCTTCGCCCATCGACCTCATTCTTTCCGACGAGGACACGCCACAGCCGGACATCGTGTACGTATCGAAGGCGCACGCCTCCATGCTCGTCCCGGAAGGCATCCGCGGGGGCCCTGACCTCTGCGTTGAGGTCCTCTCCAGGGGCAGCGAGAAGCTCGACCGCGGCGCCAAGCGCGTGCTCTACGCCCGGCATGGCGTGACCGAATACTGGATCGTCGATCCGGACGCGAACCGGATCGAGGTCTATCGCCTCCAGAAGAATCCGTCCGATCCGGCGCGCACGTTCGCGGCCCCGGAGCCCCTCACGACGCGCCTCCTCGCCGGCTTCGCGCTTGACCTGGCGGGCGTCTTCGCCCCCTAACGGTCTCGCGCCCGTCGGCGCCGCGGCGCCTCAATCCTCGATCCTGAGCTTGGTCTCGTCGGAGTTCGCCTTGAGTTCCGGGGCGTACATCGCGCTGGCGCGGGTCGGGAGGGCGCTGAAGCGGCCGGGGATCTCCGCCCGCACCCGGTAGCTCAGGCTGTGCTTCCCGCGGGCCAGCGCCCGCACGAAGAACGTCACCCGCTCGTCGCGGAGCTCCATGTAGGCGCCCATCTCGTTGCGGACGTAGCCGCTCCGGACGTCCACCGGCTCGAAGCCCGCCGCCTTCATGTCGTCGAAGAAGATGTACTCGTAGTCGTTCTTCGACTCGGTCGCCGGCTCCTACTATCCGCGCCGGGATCGTATATATGTAGAACGGACATGGCGCGCTTGCTTTTCGTCATGATGGCCCTGGCCTCTCTCCCGGGTGACGGGCAGGATGATGCCCTCGATGGATTTCTTCAGCCGCTCAGCGATCGCCGCCGAGGAATGAGCGATCTCCGGGCCGAGGTGGTCTTCTCCTCGTCCGTGAAGAACCGGTACGGCGGCCTGGACATGATCCGCTCCTATCAGGGAGATATCCTCATCCGCTCAGGCCGCGAGGCCGCCTGGTGGATGAGGCAGGTCGAGGATGCCTCCAATCCCTTTTCCCCGCGGGCCGAGGTCCGTGCGTCCGTTTCCGGCGGCGCTCTGTTCCTGAAGGAAGGCCATTGCGGGGCGCCATACTTCCACGCCGACATCGTCCGCCACACACCCGCCCCGTTGCCAACCCTGGCCCAGCAGTTCTGGCGCCACCCGATCCCTTTCCTCTTCGACCTCGCTCCGGATGAGTTCATCCGGCGGTTGCCCAACCTTCGTGTGGCGGAGACGCGCCGGGAGGGGGAGAAGACCTACTCCATCCTGGCCAGCGAAACGTCCGGCGGCCGGGACAGGGACACCGAGGACGAAAGTATACGCGGGTTGCTCATGGATGTCTGGAGCGGCGTCGACGTGTGGATCGACGCCGAGAACGGCATGCTCTTCCGCATCATCTTCAAGTACTGGGCCGGAGAGCATCTGATCTATTGTCAGCCGGTCCGTCGCGAGAAGATCGACGGCCTCGATGCCGTGGCGACCGCGTTTGCCCTGTGGCGGGGGAGGCCGGGGCCGCCGCCCCTTGAAGCCTCTCGGCTGGAGATCTCCAATGTCCGGATCAATGCCGGGGTCAAGGACGAGGAGATCCGCCTCCGGGTCCCCGAAGACCGGATTGCCCGAGACCTCTTTCCCCAGCCCGCCGCCGTGTACGAGAAGGCCCTCAAGGGCAACATTTCCGACGCGCGCGCGTGGCTTGGCCTGGGCGACCTCCACATGAGGAAGTTCAACCGGAAAGCCGCGGAGGAGGCGTTCCACAAGGTGATCGAGCTCAGGCCCACCGCCCCCGAAGGGTATCTCGGCGTGGCGAGCGTCCTTGAAGGCGATCCCATCGCCTTCAACCGCAAGGCGGATGTCCTCGTGCAGGGAATGAACGCGGGGGTGAAGGCGCCTGCCCTCCTCTTCGAGGCGGTCAGGGCCTGCGAGATCGCGCACAAGGGGCCCGAGGCCCGACGTGCCGCGGAGGCGCTCGGGCGCCTCGCGAGTCAAGACCCCAACGCGCTGGCCGTCTGTGCCCGGCTCGCCGCCGGGAGCGGCGCCGGGCGGGAAGCCCTCTACCTCCGGGCCCTCAAGATCGACCTCAAGGGGGGCGTTCATGGAGCAGCCTATTACGGCTGGCTCGGGTGCAAGCCCGCATCGGAAGAGCGTCTCGAAGCGGCGTGCCTTCACGAGGAGGGGCTTGCCAAGGCGCCCGATGCCCTCTGGATCCGCGGCCGGCTCCTGGGGCTTTACCGCGACCTGGGGCGGCTCGAAGATGCGCGAAGGCACGCCCATGGGATTGTGGAGTACTTCGAAAAGCCTGCCAATCCTATCGGCGCCGATGAACTGAAATCGGCGCTGGCCTTTTTCCTGGGGGAGAAGGACTTCGAGGGCGCCGAGCGGCTTCGGAAGGCCATGGCCGCCCACGGGCAGGCGTCGTCTGAGGAGAATGAACTCCTGATCGCCGCCGAGATCTGCGCGGCGAGGGAGGACGCGGAGGGTTGGGTCCGGCTCCTGAACGAGCAGGTCAAGCTGCCGTTCGAAGCGGAGATTCGCCCGGACGGCGCCCGGTCCCATCCGCATGTCCCGCTGGACCGCCATCCCCTCCGCGGCCTGATGAGCGCCTTCGAACGGGACAATAAGCTCGACACGTTCATCGAGCGGCTCCTGAAGACCCCGGTCGGAAGTCCGTACCGCCAGTACCACGACGTCCTCCTGGGCAAGATTGCCCGCGAATTCCTGAAGGGTTCGATGGCGGCAGGACTCCAAGCGCGCCTAAAGGCGCGCGAGATAAGTCCAGAGGCCGCCATCAAGGAGGAGTTCTATTACGTCAACACGCTCTGGAACGAGCGGAAGCACGAGGACGCCCTCAAGAAACTCGGGGAGATCCTTGCCCGGCCCGGGATTACAGGGGCCGACCGGGCCGGCGCTGAAATGTGGCGGGCGCGGTGCCATCTCGGCTTGGGTCAGAACGCCGAGGCCGTAGCGGCCTGCGACCGGGCCCTTGAGGGCGCGGAGCCGGGCCGGCGCTGCGGTACGCTCCTCCTTCGCGGCCACGCGCAGGCAGCCCTCGGGGACGAAGAGCGTGCGCTGGAGAGCTACGGCTCCGCACTCGAGGACAGCCGCAACGTGAAGGGCCTCGGCGTCCGGTGGCACAGGGAACGGGACTCCACGGGCGAGATGCGCAACCGCCTGCGCATGGAGCCGTCCCTGCGCGCGGCGGAACGGGCCTTGAAACGGGAGGATGCGGGGCCGGGCTTGCGGGTCGTGGCGGGGCTCACGTTGGGGTTCTGCTACCGTCACGCGGAGGCGGCGCGGTGCCTGGAGGCCGCGCGCGGCGCCTGGATTGACGATCCCCTCGTCCTGCACGAACTGGCCAAGGAGTACAGCGCGATTGGAGAAATAGAGAAGGCCCTCGTGGTCCGGGGAGAACTGCTCGGCATCGCTCGGGCTCATCCCAGGGATGTCGAATATGGGCACAACCGCGGACTTTTCGAGGTCGATCGGCCGATCCTCGAAGCGGTCGAGAAGTCCAAACGGATCGACCTCGCCAAGCGGTTCGCGCGGGTCCTGGCGGCGGAGGGCGGCGGATCGGACGGCGGATACGCCGTGGGGAAGATCCTGAAGTACGTGCGCGAGGAGGGATTCATCGAGGAGATCCACAAGGCCCTTCAAGGATCGATCCAGGATGAATCGCGGAGGATCAACGCGCTTCACCCGATTGCAGACGCCTATCTCGACATGGGGCTCGATGCCAAGGCGGTGGCGATCTACCGCACGTTTGCCGTGGATCCCGGCAAGACAGAGAAGGTCCGTTCGGCGGCGCTCTCCCACGTGGAAAGATGGGAGAAGGCGGCGGAGGAGGTCGCCGACCCGGTCGTCCGCCTGAGAAAGGAATACGAACTGACCTATCATCCCCTGGATGAGGTGCGGTCCCTGCGGGAGTTCCTGGCGCGCCGGGACGTCCAGGGGTTCCTCCAGGGCGCCGACCGGTCGTGGCGCGAGGCCGTGCGCCAAGGCAAGGTCAAGCCCGAGTGGCGGTTCGATCTTGGCCTCGTCCAAATGGAACTTGGCCGGAAGGACAAAGCGGCTTCAAGCCTCGTCCGGGGGATGGAGGCGGTTGCGGAGTTGAATGAGTCCAAGGAGACGGGGACGCCGCCGCTGAGGACACGTGTCGTGAACGTCGTGGGCCCGGACACGGCCGCGAGCGTGGCTCGGGGTCTCGCGGCGGCGGGCGAGAACCGGTGGGCCTGGGATCTCAGGGGCCTATTCCTGAAGGAGTTCACCGAGGAAAGGGTGTTCGTCGAGAAATGGCTCCGGGCGGCCCGCCCCGGGCCGGACCGAGCGCGAGCCCGCATGGCCCTGGCGCAGTGGCTGGAGCGCTGGGGTTCTACCCCGGAAGCGGTGGATGCCCTTGCCAAGGCGGGCGCGGAGGAGGGGCTGGATGGGGGAATCCGGCGCGATATCGGGCGAGCGCAGGTCCCGCTCCTCGGCAAATTGGGCCGCATGGAGGCGATGGCGGAGGCGAGCCTCGCGTTCCTCCGCGCGGCCCGCTTCGACCACCGCGAGATCCAGATCTGCCTGGGCTTTATCCCTTCCGATCCCGAGAAGGCCGGGAGATTCGTTGCCGCTTGGGACGAGAGGTCGGGGCGTGAGGAGCCCTCGGTCGGCCTGGCGATCTTCCGCGCGCGCCTCGACGCCATCGGGAAACGCTCGGGCGACTACCGCCGGCGGATGGATGAGGCGGCGAAACTCTTCCCGGAGGACGAGGAGGTCCGCTGGTACCTGGCCGACGCGCGCCTGCAGGACGGCGATCCGGCCGGGGCGGCCGGATTGATCGAGAAGGTTCTGGCCGGAGGCGGCCAGCGGGCTGGAGACTCCTGGACGCGCCTGGCGCTGGCTCGCGCGTATGCAGGGATGGGCCGGCGCGAGGAAGCGGTGTTGCTGATCCGGGCTGTCGAGAAGGATGACCCCCGCTGGGCCCTGGAGTCCATGGCGGCCCAGATGGGGCTTCACGACGAGGCGGTGCGGCTCTATCGTCAGAGGATTCAGGCGAACCCAGAGGAGATTTCATGCCGCCTGGGGCTTGCGATGGCGCTCCGGAACGCGGGACGCGCGGAGGAGGCGGAGGCGGAGTACCTCAAGATCCTGGGCGGGGCGAGCGTTGTTTCCCCGACCGTCGCCCGCGAGTACTTCATGATGTTGCCCGCGGAAGGCCGAGGCCTGAAGATCGCGCGCGCGGTGACCGGGCAGATTCGGAGGAACAAGCACATCCGCCGGTCGCCGGATATGGACTACTATCTGCGGGAGAGCGTTCCGGAGGCGATGCGCCGCGAGGCCGCTGACGCGATCGAGAAGGAGCCCGCGGACTTCGATGCCGATCCCATGGTGGCCTTGGCCGCCGCTTACATGGTCCACCAGTGGGCAGGGACTCCTCTGAAGGCGCTTGAACTCCTGGATCGCGCCGACAGGAAGTTGCCGGGCTCCGCGGGATTGCTTCTTGAGAAGGCCCGGCTTCTGTGGCAGCTTAGCAGGCATCGCGAGACCGCGATCGTCTACGAGCGGCTGGCCGAGATCGATCCTGAAGGGAAGGTTACCGGCGCTACCGCGTCCCATTCGAGACTGACGGCGTTGCAGCTCTACTCCGGGGCGGAGGAGAGCGGTGGCGACGTGATCCGGCTAGCGGTTGAGATTCTGGCCGACGCGGCCGCGGGGCCAGAAGTCCAAAAGGAGTCCCGCAGGCTCGCGGCCCCTCTCCTTGCCCGCATGAAGGAGGAGGACTGGCGCGCCCTCCGCCGCCTGAAAACCCGAGATCCCGAGGGCAAGCAGGCCGAGGAGGTCTCAGGGCTGGTGAAGAAGCTCTCGGATGACGATTTCAATACCCGCGTCCGGGCGCGGGAAGGCCTCCGAAAGATCGGGGCCCCGGCGATCCCCGCGCTCCTTCGGATCGTGGACGCGCCGGACCTTGACCTGAAGTCGCAGGCCCGGGAGATCATCCGCCAGATCCTGGGCGGATAATCGTGCCGCGCGTCAATCCTCGATCCTCAGCTTGATTTCGTCCGAGTTCGCCTTGAGCTCCGGGGCGTACATGGCGCTGGCCCTCGCCGGAAGGGCGCTGAACCGCCCGGGGATCTCCGCCCGCACGCGGTAGCTCAGGCTGTGCCTCCCGCGCGCCAGCGCCCGCACGAAGAACGTCACCCGCTCGTCGCGGAGCTCCATGTAGGCGCCCATCTCGTTGCGGACGTAGCCGCTCCGGACGTCCACCGGCTCGAAGCCCGCCGCCTTCATGTCGTCGAAGAAGATGTACTCGTAGTCGTTCTTCGACTCCATCGCCAGCTCGATCTCCACGAGGTCCCCGCTCTTGAGGAGCGCGTCGTTCTCCAGGAGCTTCCGCTCGTACTTCTCCACCTTGCGGTCGATCACCTGGCCGCGCACGCCCTCGTCCTTGATCTTCTTGTCCACGGGCACGAGCTTGAATATCCGGCGCTCGACCTTGACCTCGAGGCCCGCCTTCGTGATCGGGTCCTCCAGCGTGAAGTTCGTGAGGTAGACGTTCCAGTAGACCGGCCCGGTGCCCTTCTTGCGGATCTCGATCGCGTGGGCCCCGGCGGCCAGGTCGTTGCCCTTCATCACCAGCTTGTTGTCGTAGGCGAAGAGGTTCTCCGCGCTGATCTTTACCTCCTTGGCCTTCTTCCCGTCCACCGCGATCTCCACCGTCAGGTCCGGCTTGTCCTCGCCGGAGGCCTTCAGGTAGTCCGCGAAGGCCTCGATGATGTAGGACGTGTCGCGCGTGGAGTGCCAGTACGTGGCGTGACGGCGGTTGTTGAGGAGGTACTTCACGAGCCGCGAGGCCGTCTCGCTCTTGGGGTCCACCGCGGCCAGGAGCTTGAGGTAGTAAGCGTGGGCTTCGTACTCGCTCCCGTACCAGCACCACCAGTAGCCCTCGTTCCCGAGCTTGAGGTAGGCCGTCTGGTTCTCGTCGTCCTGCACGAGGAACTGCTCGACGTTCCGGCGGAGCATGTCCCTCTGCTCGGCGTGGCCCCGCTTGTGGAAGGCCAGGGCCGCCATGGACTTGGCGTAGACGGAGAGGTGGTTGCGGTCGCGGAAGAGGAAGTCCTTCATGTCGGCGTTGTCGACCTTCTCGTCCGCGAGGACCATGTAGACCATGGCGTCGAGGTTGTCCGCGTGGTCCTTCCAGGGGTGCGCCTTCGCGGGGGCGTTCTTTAGCAGGCGGACCTGCTCGGCCTGATAGTTCTTGAGCCAGCCGATGCCGCGGTCCAGGATCCCCGGCACGAGGGCGACGTCGTTCTCGCGCGCGACCTGGAGGCCGTGGACGACCACCGCGGTGGTGTGCGGCCAGGACCGCTCGGCCCAGCCGCTGAACCAGCCCCAGCCGCCGTCGCCGTTCTGCATGGAGGTGAGCTTCTCCACGCCCGCCTTCACCATGTCGAGGACCAGCTTCTCGTCGAAGACGGGATTGCGCTCCACCCACTTCTCGCCGTCCCAGCGCTGGGTGCCCACGAGGCGCTGCCAGTCGGCGGCGCGCTTGGCGTCCTCGCCGATCTCCTGGGCGTTGAGGTTGGTGATCTTCTGCTGGACGTCCTTCAGGTTCACGCCCATCCGCAGGAGCACCTTCTGGGTGATCACGGTGGGCAGGAACCGGTTCAGGGTCTGCTCGGTACAGCCGTAGGGGTACTCGACCATGTAGGGAAGGGCGTCCACCATCGCCATCGCCAGCGTCGGGGAGTAGCGGATCTCGAGGCGCGTCTCCTCCGGACGGCGCTCCTCGGGGACGCGGACCGAGAGGGCGTTCTTCTCTTTGTCCGGCCGGATGACGCCGCAGAAGGACTCGGTCTTGAGCATCCCGTGGACGTAGACGGGGAAGCGCATCTCCATCGCGTCGGACTCCTCGTCCGTGAGGGCCTTCATGCGCACCACGGCCTCGCCGGGCCGCAGTACCCGGACGCGCCAGTCCACGCGCTTCTCGCCGTTCGGGTCGATCTCCACGGAGGCCTCTCCGGCGCCGATCGGTTCGAGGGTCTTCCCGTCGATCTCCAGGGCCACCTTGGCCGTCTTCTTTCCCTTGAGGTAGTTGTGGACGTTGGCGGAGAGGACGACCTCGTCCTTCTGGACGAAGAACCGGGGGGCCTGGAGGCGCAGGATGAGGTTCTTCTTCGTGACGACCTCAATCGCGGCCTCGCCGCAGCGGGCGCCGCCGCCCATGCCCCACACGCGGGCCTTCCAGGAGGTGAGGTTCTCGGGCATCGTGAGCTCGACCTCGGCCTGCCCCTGGGCGTTCGTGTTGAGCGCGGCGACCCAGAGGGCGGTGTCGGCGAACTTGGTGCGGACGGAGGGCTGTACCATCGCCGCCTCCGGCGGCTCGCCGGGGCCGCCGGTCGATTCCCGGTCCGCCAGCTTGTCCATGGATTCGGCCTTCTTCGACTTCGCCTCCTCCATCGGCGCGGCGGCGCCGGGAGCCATGGGCGCTCCGTCGGCCTCGGCGGCCCGGCGGGCGCCGAAGGCGTTCCCCGCTTTCTCTCCCCTCATGCGTCCGCCGCCCCCCTCGCCCCCCTGCTGGAGCTGCTCCATCTCGTCGGCCACCAGGGCGCCGAAGACGCCCAGGTGCCCCATCCCGAGCTGGTTCAGGCGGACCATGGGGTAGCCGCCGCGGCCCAGGCTGTGCTCGGTGTTCATCCGGTGGTGGCGCCGCCACTTCCAGAAGAACGCCTTGATCTCCGGGACGTTCGACCCGCCGGAGATGTACTCCACGCTCTTGTCGTAGAGGCTCACCACGAGCGACCCGGCGTAGGGCTCGCCCGCGGAGTCGGCCACCTTCACCTTGATCTTTGCCTTCTCGCCCGGCTTGTACTCCGTGGCGGAGGGCTCCATCTTGATGTCCAGGATGCGGCTCTCGGGCGGGACGATGACCTCGCGCATCTCGCTATGAACCCTTCCGCCGGCGACGGTGACCGCCTCGACGAAGAAGTTGGGCATGTCCTTCTTCGCGACCTCGATCATCTCGACGGCGCTCTTGCCCTTGAGGCGGAGGAGCTTCGGCCTGAGGTAGATGCCGTTGGCGGGCCGCGTGAAGAGGAGCACCGGGGCGTCCCGACGGTCTACGTTGACCATCAGCCGCACCGAGTCGCCCGGCTTGTACTCGGACCGGTCGGTCACGAGCTCGATGTCGTTGAACCGGAAGTCGGAGCCCTCGAAGGCCTCCCCGCGGGCCAGGAAGACGTACCCGCCCTCGATGGAGCGGTTCTTCGCGTCGGTGACGGTCACGCTCAGCCGGTACTGGCCCGGCTCGGCGGCCTTCAGCTGGAGCCTCCCGCGGCCCTCCTCGCCGGTCTCGAGGTCCCAGTTCTGGACCGCGTTCTCGACGGGCTTGCCCTCCTTGTCGTAGCTGACTTTAAGGATCTTCACCGCGGCCTTGGCCTTGCTCACGGGCTTGCGGTCGAGCGTCTGGGCGGAGAACTCCGCCTGGATGTCGTCGCCGGTGCGGTACCAGCCGCGGTTGAGCCAGACGTAGACCTTGAAGGGCTTGCGGGCCACGAGGACCTCGCCCGAGCCCGTGATGGTCCGGCGCGACTTGTCGGTGACCTCCGCGATGACCTCGTAGCGGTGGTCGCGGTCGGGATGGACCGCCTTCGCGAGGGAGGTGTCGATGGGGATCTGGATCGTCCCGTCCGGCCCGACGGGCGCTTCTCCTTCGGCCACGACCTCGGGCGGCTGGCGCCGGCCCCCCCACTGCCACCACCACCAGGGGACGGGCCGCCTGCAGCCCCACTCGTGCCAGCCGGGCCACCACTCGTAGTCGGGGGCGAACCACCAGTAGCCCGGGCCGTAGAACCAGTCCCAGCGGCAGACGGGATACCACCGGGCGTCGTGCTCGGTGCGGTGGACCTTGTACTTGACCTTGGCCTCGGTCACCGGCGCGCCGAAGTAGTACTTCGCCTGCACCTTGGCGGTGACCTTCTCCCCGAGCATGACGGGCTCGGCGGGGGCCTCGACCTTCACCTCGAACTCCGGCTTCTTGTACTCCTCCAGGCGGAAGGTCCCGCCGCCGTGGTGGAGGATCATGAGGCGGTAGACCCCGAGCGTGGCCTTGGAGTCCAGGGTGAACTCGCCGTCGAATCCGCCGAACTCGTCCGCCGTGCAGGCCTTCTCGAAGACCTTCTGGTTGCGCGGGTCGCGGACCTCGACCGCGAAGGAGTTCCCCGCGTGGGGCGACTTGCCCTCGCGGTCGTACTGGGCCTGGTTGAGCCAGGCCTTGAACTTGACGGGCTGGTTAGGGCGGTAGACCGGGCGGTCGGTGATCACGTAGGTCTTCGTCTGGTTGTACTCCGCGTCGTGGTGGCGGCCGTGCCAGACGTGCGTGAACCCGAGCCACGCCAGCCGCCCCTCCGGGGTCGTGGCCGAGATGATCCACTGGTGGTTGTTGGGCTGGCGGCCCTCCCCGAGGACCAGCTGGCCGTCGGCGTCGGCGAACTCGGCGAAGCGGAGCGTGTGGATCCGGTAGGTGCCCTGCCCGCGCGGCTCGTTCACCCACTCCTGCCGGTAGCCGAAGAACTCGAGGTTGGCCTTGGCGACCGGCTGGCCGTTGACGGCGTCGGCGGCGTAATAGAAGGCCCCGTTGTCCACGGGCTTCTTGAGGAGGACCGTGTCGGCCACCCAGAGGACCATGAGGCTCTCGTTGCCGCCTTCCATGCGGGCGGAGACGAGGCAGGCGCCCGCCTTCTGGAGCGGGGTGGCCACGGTGACGCGCCGGTCGAAGTGGTCCGGGCGGGGCTTGAGGTCGAGGTCCCAGGAGGCCACGCGCTCCCCCTGGTACTGGGTCCGGCTCTTCTGGACCACGTGCCAGCCGATGTCCTGGACGTTCATCTTTTCCCAGTCGAGCTGCCGGGGCTTCGTC
>CAYNDR010000197.1:0-12183 GCA_964395295.1 uncultured Planctomycetales bacterium | reverse complement strand
TCGCCGACGATCCGGACTCCGACGGCGTCCCACAGGAAGTACCCGATGGCGTAGCCCACGACGGCGCCGGCGACGGAGGCGGCGGTGTCCACGAAGGCGTACCAGAACGAGCGGCGGGGCCGCTCCAACGAGAGGGCCACCTGGAGGAAGAGGGGCGGGACGGGGAAGACGGAGGAGTCGACGAACGCGAAGCAGGCCAGCGCCCAGGTGCCCATGGGGTGGTGGGCCCACGAGAGGATCCAGCGGTAGAGGCGGCGGAGCGGATTGCGGCTCGGGGGCGGGGCGGGGGCCGGTGGAGGGGGCGCGTCATCGCCCATACTTGAGGCGCTCGGCCAGGATCTCCGGGAGCCCGGCCTGGACGATCTTCCGGGCGGACTTCTCGACGTCGTAATGGATGCGGGAGATCCGGACGAGGCCCTGGTCGGAATCGTAGACCACGCAGACGGCGTCGGGATTCTCGTCGCGGGGCTGGCCGATGGAGCCCACGTTGACCATGATCTTGGTGTTCTCGTCCAGCCGGATCTCGGGGTCCATGTTGAAGGAGACGTTCTTGCGCTTGAAGAAGTTCACGGGCACGTGGGAGTGGCCCATGAAGGAGATGGGCGTGGTCTGCTGTTCGAAGGAGAGGTGCGCGTCGTAGCTCGTCTGGATGTACTCGAAGAGCTCGGGCGAGTAGAGGGTGGAGTGGACGATGGTGAAGTTGTCGCAGTACTCCACGAGCTTGAGGGACTTGATGTACTGCCGGTCCTCCTCGGAGAGGGCGCTGCGGGTCCACAGGGCGCTCTCGCGCGCGTAGGCGTTGAAGAAGTCGATGTTGAGCTTGTCCACCGCGGCGAAGTCGTGGTTGCCGGCCACGACCACGGTGCCGAGCTCGCGGACCTTGCGGATGCACTCGCAGGGGCTGGCCCCGTAGCCCACGAGGTCGCCCACGGAGACGTACTTCTCCACGCCCTCCTTCGCGCACCGCTCCAGGACGGCGTCGAGGGCCTCGATGTTCCCGTGGATGTCGCCCAGGATTCCGTATTTCATGGGATCAACGGACTTCACGTCTCTGGAACAACGAGCACGAGACGAGCAGGACGGCGCCCACGTAAAGGGCCGTGTACGCCAACGCGGAGCCCAGGTAGACGAGAGAAACGATCTTACCCTCGCTGAAATGGGTCTGCAAGTTAAAGTACCCCAGGTTGGGCAGGGCCCACGAGGCGGCCCGGCCGAGGGCGCTGAGAGGGGCCACCCCCAGCCGGTCGACGCTGGCGGCCATGTAGCCGGAGGCGTTCCCCAGGACGAACAGGAGCGTGGTCGCGGCCGCGGAGACGACCTGGGGGAAGAAGGCCGAGAGGCTCACCGAGAGGGCCGCGAGGATCGTTCCCTGGAGGAAGCACAGGAAGGCGCCCTCGAGCACCACGCCTCCCTGCTTGAGGACGAAGCCGTTCCAGACGGCGCCCCACGAGGCCGCGAAGGGGCCGGACCCTTCGGCCACCCGCCGGCCGATCTCGGCGTCGGCGAGGGCGAGGTGGGGCAGGGCCATGGCCAGCAGGGTGATGAAGAGGACGGACGCCAGGACGAACATCCCGGGCGCCAGGGACAGCGCGAGCCCCGCGAACTTGCCGAGGAGGTAGTCGGCCCGGCGGATCGGCTTGGCCAGGAGGGTCACGGCGGTGCGGTCCTCGAGCTCCTGGGTCACGACGATCCCCGAGGTGACGGTCACGACGACGAAGCCCCAGAAGGTGATCGTGGCCATGCCCATCTCGCGCACCATCTGCATCTCCTGGTGGAACGAGAAGAGCGTCAGGAGCTTGGAGAAGAAGATGGCCGCGGCGAAGGACAGGAGCAGGATGTAGTAGAGCGGGCGGCGCGCGATCTCCCCGTAGGTCGCGGCGGCGAGGACGCGCAGGCTTCGCATTGTTTATGGGTCGGCCCGCCCCGGGCCGGCGGAATTATATCAAGAAACCCGGAGCCGGGGACGATATTATGAAAAGGAAGGGAATCTCACGGATTCCCGGTTGAGAGAGGGGGAAACCATGTCGCAGACTCGGCGTCTCGGAATGGGTCTCGAAGCGCTCCTCGGGGCGGGCGAGCCCTTCGGCAACGGACAGGGGGAGACGGCGGCGGCCGTGGCCGCGCCGCCGCCCGGGACGGTGGAGACGGCGCTCATCCAGCCGAATCCGTTCCAGCCCCGCACGGACTTCAACGAGGAGGAGACCAGGACGCTGGCGGAGTCCATCCGCCGCGAGGGGATGCTCCAGCCCGTGGTGGTCCGCCGGGCGGCCGGGGGCTACCAGCTCGTGGCGGGGGAGCGCCGCTGGCGCGCGGCCAGGGTCGCGGGCCTCGACCGCATCCCGGCCCTCGTGCGGGAGCTGGACGACCGCAAGATGCTCGAGCTCGCCCTGGTGGAGAACATCCAGAGGCGGGACCTCAATCCCATCGAGAAGGCCCGCGCCTTCCGCCAGCTCATGCAGCTCAATTCCTGGACCCAGGAGCAGCTGGCCGACGCGGTCGGGCTGGGCCGCCCCACCGTGGCCAACTTCGTCCGGCTCCTCGACCTCCCGGCCGAGGTCCAGGAGGCTGTTTCACGTGGAACAATCACCATGGGCCACGCCCGGGCCCTCCTGGCCGCCCCCCACCGGGGGAGCCAGATGCAGCTGCTCAAGCGCGTGATCCTGGAGGACCTTTCCGTCCGGGCCCTCGAGCAGATCATCTCCCGGAGGACCCCGTCCCGGCCGCCCTCCAACGGCCGCTCCCGGGAGCCCTACCTGGCGGAGCTGGAGCAGAAGCTCATGGACAAGCTGGGCTTCCGGGCGGAGATCATGCCGGAGGCGATCGTGATCCCCTACGGGTCGGACGACCAGCTCACGGCCATCCTCCGCCGCATGGGCGTCCTCTAGACCGAAGGAACGGCCTGGCTCATCCCCGATGGACCAGGCCGTTTTTTTCTGCCCGGAGCGCGGTCACTTCTTGGGGGGGGGAGAAGGGGGCAGCTTCTTCTTGATCCGGATCGCCGTCTCCCGGAAGATCTTCGTGGGGGGGGACGGGGTTCCTGCCGCCCCGCCAGGGATTGGCCACGAAGTAGTCGAACGGGAAGATGTCGTGGCTGTACTTCCCGATCGCCCGCATGAAGCCGTCGGAGTGGATGTTCATCCAGCCGAACTTCCCCGTGTGGATGAAGATGTCGATGTCGTCCCCGCCCGCCGGGAACGACTTCACCACCAGGGCCGGGTACTCCGACTTGTCGGCGAACTTCACGATCGCCGAGATCAGCCCGATGTCGTCGGCCGAGAAGCCGAGCGTGTCCACCACCGGGGGATTGGGGTCGTTGAGCTTGTCCTTGTCGATGAGCCAGCACTGGCCGGCCAGGACCTGCTCGACCGTGATCTCGTGGAGCCTCATGTCCTCCCCCCTGTCACTTTATCAATACGCCCGGCCGAGGGGCAAAGGCGCGCCAGCGGGCACTCGCCGCAGCGGGGGGCCCGCGCGGGGCATGTCCGGCGCCCGTGCCAGATCATCCGGTGGCCGAAGTCGATCCATTCCCTCCGCGGGACCAGGCCCATCAGGTCCCGCTCGATCTTCGCGGGGTCGTCCTCGCGGGTGAGCCCGAGGCGCCGGGCGATCCGATGCACGTGGGTGTCCACCACGATCCCTTCCGCCTTGCGGAACGCGGTGCCCAGGACCACGTTGGCGGTCTTGCGGGCCACGCCCGGCAGTTCCAGGAGCGCCTCCAGGGTGGAGGGTACTTGCCCGCCGTGCTTCCCGTCCAGCACTTTCGCGGCCCCCAGGACGCTCCGGGTCTTGTTGCGGTAGAAGCCCGCGGGCCGGATCTCCCGTTCGAAGGCCCGGGGGTCGGCTTCCGCGTAGTCGCGGGCCGTCCGGTACTTCCTGAAGAGGTCCCGGGTGACCTGGTTCACCCGGACGTCCGTGCACTGGGCGGAGAGGATCGTGGCCACCAGGAGCTCCAGGGGATTGGAATGTTCCAGGGCGCACCGGGCGTCCGGATAAGACAGGGCCAGCGCCCGGACGATCCTGCCGGCCCGCCTGCGCGGCCGAAGCCGCCGCTCCGGCGCGGCGAAGGCCCGTTCAGCGGCCGAGGATTCCACGGACTCGCTCCAGCTCCTGCGCGTTGAGGACATCCTTCGCCTCCAGCCATCCCCGCCGCGCCGCGGCCACGCCGTACTCGATGTCCTCCAGCGACGCGGCCGAGTGGGCGTCGGGGTTGATCGCGATCATCACCCCCTTTTCCCGGGCCCGGCGGCAGTGCACCCAGTCCAGGTCGAGCCTCTGGGGGTGGGCGTTGAGTTCAATAATTTTATTGTTCAGCCGGGCCGTCTCGATCACCCGGTCCAGGTCCACGCGATACCCCTCCCGCGAGAGGAGAAGCCGGCCGGTGGGATGGCCAAGAATGTGCAACTGCTTGGATTCCAATGACTTGCATATCCTTGCCGTCATCTCCTCCCGGCTCATGTCGAAGCGGGAGTGGACTGAACCGATCGCGAAGTCGAGCCGGTCGAGGACCCGCGGATCGAGGTCGAGGGTGCCGTTGGGGAGGATGTCGCACTCCACCCCCTTGAGGATCGTGACGTCGTGCCGGCCCTCGTTGAGCCGGTCGATCTCCTTCATCTGCTGTTCCAGGCGGCCCTCGTCCAGGCCGTTGGCGTAGGCGGCGGTCTTGCTGTGGTCGGCGATCCCCAGGTAGCTCAGGCCCATGGTGCCGGCCTTCCGGGCCATCTCCTCGATCCCGCAGGTCCCGTCGCTCCAGTCGGTGTGGACGTGCAGGACGCCCCGCAGCTGCGCCCTTTCCAGGAGGGGCGGGGTGGCGGCGAGGTCCAGCTCCCCGGTGTTCTCCCGCATCTCGGGAGGGAGGTAGGGGAGCCCCAGCAGGGCGTAGAACTCCCCCTCGTCCCTGCAGGCGAGGGGCCGGTCGCCCTTGAAGATGCCGTACTCGCTGACCTTGAGCCCCTTCTTCTGGGCGAGCGTCCGGACCGCGACGTTGTGCTCCTTGCTCCCGGTGAAGTAGGCCAGGACGCATGGATATGGCGCGTCGGAGACGACGCGGAGGTCCACCTGGAGGCCGGACCGGAGCCGCACGCTCGTCTTGGTCTCTCCCCGCACCAGGACCTCGGCCACGCCCTCCGCCCGGACGAAGTGGTCCATCACCTTCGCGGGGTCCTCCGAGGCGGCGAGGAGGTCGATGTCGCGCACCACTTCCTTCCAGCGGCGGAGGCTCCCGGCCACGTCCGCGCGGAGGACCTGCCGGCACTCCCCCAGGTGCGCCGCGATCCGGCGGGCCTCGGGCACGACCGCGCTCAGGAGGTACTGTCCCTCGTGCCGGCCGCGGAACTCGATCCCCTCGAGGATTTTTTTCTGGGTCTTCTCCCCGAATCCCTTGAGCGACAGGAGCCGGTTCTCGAGGCACGCCTGCCGCAGCTCGGCGATCCCCGTGATGCCTTTCTCCTTCCAGAGGACCCGCGCCTTCCTGGGCCCCAGGGAGGGGATCGAGGTCATCTCGATCACGCCCGCGGGGACCTCCTTCCTGAGGTCCTCGTAGTACTTGAGTCCCCCCGTGGCGACGAGCTGGGTGATCTTGTCCTCGATGGCCTCGCCGATGCCCGGGATCTCCCCGAGCTTCTTCTCCTCCACGAGCGCGCTCACGCTCTGCGGGAGGCCGGCGACGGCGCGGGCGGCGTTGTGGTAGGCGCGGACCTTGAAGGGATTTTCACCCTTGATGTCCAGGAGGCGGCCGATCGTCTCCAGGATTTCGGCGACCTGTCGGTTGTCCATGGCGGTCGTCGGGATTTCTCGCGGGGGGTTCGGGCGGCGGGCTGAACCGCCGCGGCCATCGGCGGGAATGGTAGCACGGGGCCGGGATGCTGTAAAGGCGCGGGCCTTCTGCTTCTCCTTCTCTTTTTCCTTCCGCCCCTCCTCCCGGGAGGGCGGCTCCTAAGGCCTCCTGTCCTTCTTCTTCTCGTCCTTCTTCTCGTCCTTCTTCTTCTCCTCCTGTTTCTTTTTCTCTTCCTCTTTCTTCTGCTCTTCCTGCTTCTTCCGGCGTTCCTCGGCGGCGCGGCGCTCGGCCTCGTCGGCCCTCTTGCGGTCCTCCTCGACCTTGCGGCGCTGGGCATCCTCGACGGCCTTCTTGCGGTCCTCCTCGGCCTTGCGGCGCTGGGCATCCTCGACGGCCTTCTTGCGGTCCTCCTCGGCCTTGCGGCGCTGGGCGTCCTCGGCGGCCTTCTTGCGGTCCTCCTCGGCCTTGCGGCGCTGGGCGTCGTCGCCGGCCCTCTTGCGGTTCTCCTCGTCCTCGCGCGCCTTGCGCATCACCTCTTCCTTCCGGCCCTTCTCGGCCTCCTCGAACTGCCGGCGGGCCTTCTCGGCCTCGGGGTGGCGGGGAGGCTCGGCCGCCTCGCGGGCCTTGGCCTTCTCCCGGGATTCGTCGCGGCGCCGCTCCCACTCGACGCGGTTCTGGGCCTCCCACGGGCGTTCCGCCTTCTTCGCGGCGGCCTGATGGATGTTCTTGCCGCCCGAGCCGGCCTGCTTGTAGTCGCGGACGGCGATCTCGCGGAAGCCGTGGGCATGGCCCTGGGCGCGATAGCGATCGTGCTCCCGGAAGTAGTCGTGCGGCTTGTAGCCGTAGTACTCCACGCCGATCCTCAGGTGGACGAGCGCGCGGACCTCCTCGTTGTTGAGCCGGTAGCCCCGCTGCCGGTTCCAGTAGTAGCCGTAGGCGTTCCCGTAGGGCGGCGGGCAATAGCCCCGCTGGACGGCCGGGTGGAAGAACTCGTCGCCCGTCATGCGGTAGAAGAGCGCCACCGAGAAGAGGTCGCGGCGGTGGCGGTCGTATTCGAAGACGACCAGCCGGATGGGGATCCGCACCAGGCGGGAGATGAAGAGGAGGGCCAGGAGGTCGTCCTCGTCGTACCCGTGGAGCGACTCGCAGTAGTAGATGTCGTAGTCGTCGCAGTCGTAGTACTCCCTCCACACGACGTACCGGGTGTCGTGCCAGGAGGAGGCGTAGACGACGGCCGTGGCGTGAGCGGGCGGCGGGGGCGGGCGGTGGCGGTTGTCGTCCACTACGACGAGGCAACCCGCCACGAGCGCGAGCGCCAGCGCGGCGAGCGTCATGTTTCTCATGTCAAGGGCCTCCCTGGATGTCCTAATTCTACCTTACGACCCCGGGTTGTGGGACGATCGGAAGCTCCAAATGTTCCCGGAGGGCGGCGGATGCGGGTCCTCCTAAAGCCGGTACATGTCCTTGAAATGGGGCAGGTTGAAGGTGATGGAGCGCTGGGCGCCGCAGTCGCGGCACTGGAGGTCCAGCCGGTCGTAGGGGGTCCCTCCGGACGACTGGCAGAGCGCCTGGAGCTTGACGTCGTACTTCTCCGCGCCGCACCCGCACTTGAGGCGCATGACCACGCTGTACTCGCGGGCCACGTCGCTGAAGTGGCGCGTCACCGGCTTCTCGCGCGTCTCGGCGTACCGCTCGAGGATCGCCTGGAGGTGGCGCGCCATCGCCACCTCCAGGTCCCCCTGCTCGAGGCCGTGGCCCTCCTGCGAGAGGGGCTCGAAGAGCTGGAAGGCGCGGACCAGCATGTAGTGGATCATGTACCCCACGGGGTACTGGGGGACCTTCTCGGCGCCCGGGGAGAGCTTCTCCTCCAGGAAGGCCAGGGCCTCGGGGGCGGGCTTCCTGCGCGCCCGGCCCAGGTAGGCCCCGAGCATCGCGCCGACGGACTTGAGGAGCCGCTCGTCCAGCGCGTCGATCACCTGGATGCCGTCGTACTCGTGGACGCTGAAGTGCTCGCCGGTGGCCCCGAAGTACCGGGCCCGCTGGTTGAGCAGGGCGCAGACCGCCCCCAGCGCCGAGGCGGCCGAGGTCAGCTTCCGGGCCGCCTCCTGGGCCGCGGCGTCGATCAGGCGGGAATGCTGGTCGATGAGCTTCCGCGCCTGGGGGGAAAGCGCCGTCTTCTCGCCGGGCTTGTTCACCGGGGCGATTTCTCCTCGATCAGGCTCTTGACCGAAGGCTTGAGGAAATAGAGGGGCTCCACCGCGATCTCCGGCTTCTCAAAAGAGCCCTTGAGCACCACGGGCACGAACGCGCCCTTGAAGATGTTCACCAGAAGGTCCACGGGCGCCAGGATGACGGGTAGTATACTATTCCAGTCGCTTTTGCCAAGCCTGGGGACGAAGACGATCTCGATCCAGTCCCCGGTGAGGCTGCAGGCCCCGTCCCCGAAGAGGCTCACCGGGTAGCCCAGGAAGTACATCTTGTCCACCCGGATCTGGTCCTGCTCCACGGTGAACTCGAGCACGGCGGAGTCGATCTTCCGGTCCTCGATGGTGGTGAGCGTGAGCAGGCTGAGGATGCTGCTGAAGGCGGGGAACGCCCAGAGGTTCCCCTTCTCGATCACGCAGCGGCCGGCGGCGATCGGGCGGCCGAAATGGGTCTTCTCGCGGTCCACGGTGAGGGCGACCACGGCGTCGAGCCTCCCGCTGACGGGGTGCTTGATGAAGTGCACGCCCTCCGCCATCCGCGCCACGTCCGCGCCCGCCACGTCGATCTTGAGCTGGCGGATCGTCAGCGGCGAGGTCTTCGGGATCTCGGCGTCGGCCCGGATGCGGCCCCCGTAGAAGTCGCCGGTGGCGGACCGGAGCGTGAGCGCGCCGTCGACCTTCCTCAGGACGGCGCGCGCGCCGGTGGCGGTCCATCGGGCCTCCTTGCCGGACCTGGAGACGAGGGTGAAATGGATCGTGCCGTCGTGGATGTGGACGCCGTTGCGGGGGAAGCTCTCGTCGGGCCGGGCGTAGTCCTTCCAGGGGTCGGGCCCGGCCGGGGCCGGCGGCGGGGCCTGGGGCGGCCGGGGCGCTTTCTGGAGCGCCCATTCGAGGTTCCACTCCCCCCCGAACTCGCGGCGGACGAAGATCTCGGGGCGATGGAGGTCCACCCGCGCGATGCGGAGGTTGTCGTCCCGGAGCGGCATCCCGTCGAAGGTGATCCGGAGCTCCTCCGTCCGGAAGAAAAGGCGGCGCACCCCGCGGCGGAGCGTGTAGGCCTCCGCCCGCCGCAGGGTCACGTCCCCCTGCAGGTCGATCGAGGCGGAGCCGATCGTGTCGATGGTCGCGCTGGCCAGGTCGTTGAAGGCGGTCTGGGCGATGCCGTAGACGGGGCGGGTGTAGGGGAGGTCCCGCGCGATCCAGTGGAGGAGGCCGAGGAACGTCAGCAGGAGGACGAAGAGCGTCCAGCGGCCCCGGTAGTCCGCCTTCCTCGCGTCCGTGAAGACGGCCTTCTCGACGGCGGCCTTGGCGCGCTGGGTCATGCCGTATGGATTATACCTTTTTACGATTCGTGGAGCGGCCCCGCTATAATGGGAGGGCCATGTCCTCCATCCCCCAGGCGTTCGGGAAGTACCAGGTCCTGGGCCCCCTCGGCCGCGGGGGGATGGGCGAGGTCTACAAGGCCTTCCAGACCGACCTCCACCGCCACGTGGCGATCAAGACGATGCACGTGGGCGGGCAGGCCCAGGCGGAGTTCCTGGAGCGCTTCCAGCGCGAGGCCCGCACCGCGGCCCGGCTCGTCCATCCCAACATCGTCCAGATCCACGACATCGGCGCCGAGGGCGGCCTCCAGTACATCGTGATGGAGTACGTGGAGGGATTGTCGCTCAAGCAGGCCATGGCCGAGAAGAAGCTCGACCTCCGCCGGGCCCTCAAGATCGCCTACCGCGTGGCCCGCACCCTCCAGTACGCCCACGAGCAGAAGATCATCCACCGCGACATCAAGCCCGCCAACGTCCTCATCGACCGCCAGGGGCGCGTGAAGGTCCTGGACTTCGGGCTGGCCAAGTCGCTCGCGGAGGGCAAGGGGCTCACGGCCACCGGCTCCATGATCGGGACGCCCCAGTACATGGCCCCGGAGCAGGCCTTCGGCGCGCCGGAGGAGGTGGACGGCCGCGCCGACCTCTACTCGCTGGGGGCCGTGCTCTACGAGATGGCGACCGGCCGGCCGCCCTTCGACGGGGCCACCGTGCTGGCGATCCTGCGGAGGATCGAGGAGGAGGACCCGGCGCCGCCGGGGATATCCCCCGCGGTCGACGCGCTCCTCCTCAAGGCCCTGGCCAAGGAGCCCGAGAAGCGGTTCCAGACGGCGCCGGAGATGGCGGAGGCGATCAAGGGGTGCCTCTCCGGGGACTCGGCGGAGCCTTCGGGGGTGGAGCCCCCCTCGGGGCGATTCCTCGCGGGCCGCCGCCTCCGGGCCTGGTGGCCCGCGGCCGCGCTGGGGCTCCTGGCGGCCGCCGCCCTGGTCGGGTGGGCGGTCTGGCCCCGGCCGCAACCGTACGTCCCGGAGACGCTCGCCGAGCTGAAGGAATTGCTGGCCGAGGGGGGCTTGAAGGGGCTCTCCGATTCCGACGTCCTGGCCTACCGGAAGGATCCGAAGCTCCGCGAGACCGTGACCCGCCAGCGGATCAGGCGGGGCCAGTTCAGCAGGGCGATGGCCGATGTGGAGGGCTACGATCGCCTGATCTGCGAGATCGCCTCGGCCGGGACGCTCCAGCGGTTCGCCTCGCCGGGGCTCTTCCGCGCGTGGGTCAAGGAGCCGCCGGGGCTCAAGGGGCACGAGGTCTTCCTGGCCGCGGCCTTCTCGCGCCACCAGGAGAACCGGCGGGAGGCGGCGTGGGAGAAGCTCAAGGCGGCCGTGGCGGCCGGGGCGCCGGAGCCGCACGTCCTCCTCGTCCGCGCCCACATGGATCTCTGGGACGTCTTCCCCAGCCCGGGAGGGGAGGGCGAGAAGCCGGTGCTGGCGGCCCTGCGGGCGGACCTGGAGAAGTCCGAGGAGCTTTTCCTCCTGCCCCTCCGGGCGTTCGCCGCGCACCTCGAAGGGGACGTCCCGGCCGCCTGGAAGGCGGCGGACCGCCTGCGGGACCGGGCGCCGCACTCGGCGGAGACGTGGATCCTGCGCTCGATCCTCTTCCTGCGCGACGGGCGGGTGGACCTGTCGCGGGACGCGCTGGGCGACGCCGCGCGCCTGGAGCCCGAGCACCTGGAGACGACCTTCCACGGGTACTACCTGAGGCTGATCGAGGTCCTCAACGACCCGGAAGGGGAGGCGCTCGACACCGTGGGCATCCGCAGGGACCTCGACGAGCGCCTGAAGGCGGAGCACTACCCGGCGGCGCTCTTCCTGCGGGGCGTCCTCAACGCCCTGGATTCCAAGTGGGACCGGGCGGAGGAGGACCTCAAGCGGCTGGCCCGGAGGGCGTCGCTGGAGCGGATCGCCGTGGGCCACGACCTGCTGGCGCCCTTTTCCCGGGTGGCGCGCGAGCCGAAGTGCCGGCTCCTCCTGGCGGCGCGGGACCTCCAGGACCGCCTGGGGCGGCGCGAGGCGGCCGTGGCCACGGCGCTCCAGGTCATCGGCGTGGGACTCCCGGAGGAGGACCGCCGGCAGATGCTGGTGGAGAACCACCGGTGGCTGGCGCGGGCGCTGGGGGCGGACCGGGCGATGGCGCTCCGCCACGTCGAGGAGGCGCTCAAGAGGGGAGCCTCGGCGCGGGACCTCCGCGAGGACGAGGGGCTGGGGGACCTGCGCCGGGACCCGGCCTTCGAGGAGCTCCTCAAGCGCCATGAATAGGGCACAGTTCGAGGCTCAGCTGGCGCCGCACCGGGAACCGCTGGCGCGGTTCGTGGCCATGATGGTGGGCCGCGAGGCGGAGGACATCGTCCAGGAGGCGGTGGCCACCGCCTTCCGCGACATCGGCCGGTTCGAGGGGCGCTCCAGGTTCTCCACGTGGGTCTACGGGATCGCGCTCAACCTCTGCCGCAAGCACCTGCGGGACAAGGCGCGCCGGGCCGCCCAGGCGGGGCCGGCGGTCCTGGAGGGTCAGCCCGCGCGGCGGCACGGGGTGCTCTCCAGCGTGGTCCGCCACGAGATGGCCGAGCGGCTGGAGATTTCCGTGGGGCGCCTGCCGACGCCGATGCGGGAGGCCTTCATCCTCCGGTACGTGGACGGGATGGACTACCCGGAGATCGCCGAGGTCACGGGGGTGTCGGAGGGGACGGCGCGGGTGCGGGCCTTCCGGGCGCGGGCGCTTCTGCGGGAGGAGCTGGGGGACGTGGTCGACACGGTGTGGCTGGAGAAGGAGTAGCGGGCGAAATGACCCTCACCACAAAGGCGCAAAGGTCGCCAAGAATCCACAAGAAATCCTG